>CALLII010000110.1 GCA_938009745.1 uncultured Flavobacteriales bacterium | reverse complement strand
GTATTAGCAAGATTTATTGCAGAAGTAGCAGTAGAAAAGTCAAAGACTAAACTATCCCAACCTGCAGCAACTGTAGTATTGACAGAAACTTCACTATTTATTGCACCATTACTAGCATCTTCTACTTTTAAAAGAATAGGAGTTCCAGAAGTAGGCGACCAAACTTTCACAGTCATTTTTTTATCAGTAATAGAAAAAGGAATTGCAGTAGCTAAACCAGTAGGAGTAGAGATTGTAGTCCCTGCCCAAGTTTGAGCTCCAGTAGGTTTAATAATTCTCATCACTTTATTAGAAGCATTAGTAGGATCAGTCATAAGCATAGAAGCATTAGATCCAAAATCAGTCATTGTATAATTTACAGCTAAATCATCAAAAGTTACTGGCAAGTCAATTTGTGAAGGAAGTAATCCTGTGATAACAACAGAATCAAGGCCTATTCCTAACGCAGTTGTATTTCTTAAAGAAATAATATACTCAATACTATTGCAAGTAGAGGCTACAGTTATTGAATCTGTATATTTTACTAGTCCAGTTCCACTAATTGTTTGATAAGAAGTATAAGCTCCCCAAGAAGAGTTATTGTTATCATAATGGCTAACTCTAATATCACCAGCAGTACCAGCAATCCACATTTCAATAATGTAAGTTTCACCAGGAACAACTCCTAATGTTTGTGTTGTTAATCTTTTGTGACTAGTTGTAGCATTAATAAGATTAGCAAAAGAAGTTCCATGAACCGCACCAGTTGTTACTTCAACTACATTTGTTGCCGAAATATTTGTTCTTACCCCAAAAAAGTCTGAAGGATTACCTGCAGCCCAAGAGGATAAATCGCTCTGAAAAACGACTTGTGAGATTGATAGATTAGCAATTAATGCTAAAGCTATTAGAGTAATTATTTTTTTCATGATATGATTTTTACTTGTTTGTTTTTATTATTTTTTCTGTTTTGAAAATTCCATTCTCATCTTTAATTTGAATAATATATGAGCCTGGATTTAACGATTGTAAATCAATAGTTGTATTTGTTGATTTTATATTGCTTAATTGAATCAATTGTTTTCCTGTAATACTGAAAACAACAATTTGATCTATTTCATTTTTAGACGAGATTGTCAATTGATCTAAAAATGGATTTGGAAATAAGTTTAAAACATTTGCTTTCTTCTCATCTATACTTGCAGAAGCATTGAATGAAAAACTAAAATTATCTAAAAATATAGAATCTTCAGTTGCAGTTGGTGAATTCAATAAGAAAACAAATTTATCAAAAGATGTAGATGCGGGTATAGTATGTAAATCCATTGTGAATTTAGCCCAACCTGGTGTAGTAGAAGTAGTAAATGACTGATCTATTATATCATTACCCATAGCATCTTGAAATACCATTTTTAAATCATAAGCTCCACCTGGGCTGTATAATTCTATACTTGCTTCATTAAATTTTGATGAATTGAAAGGGTATAATAATGTTCCACCAAAAGCACCATCATTAGTTGGCGGCACGTATTTAATAAATTTACCACAAGTAGAAGAGGTGTTTATTCCTGTTGTTAATGGATTTACTTCTGTCTGTAAATGGGTACCATTGGCAAAATCAAATGACACATTTCTTTGACACTCATAATCATCTCCTATTGTAGAATCTTTTGGTGCCCCAGTACAAGGGTCAATTAATGTAGGCCCCATTAAATCATCAAATAAATAAGTATCAGAATTAAATGTGTTAGGATCAAAAAGTAATACAATTCTATTTACTGAAGTGTCAGTAAGAGCAGTGTCTGGTCTATTTATTAAATTAAACGTAAGAGTTTCCCAGCTATTTGCTACAGTTGTTACGGCAGTATATTCACTGTGTCTTCCAATAGGATAGTTTGTAGGAGTTGCTGTTGTATTATCTTCAAGAGTTATTTGCAAAGTTTTACCAACAATTGGGCTGTAGACTTTCAAAGTCATTTTTGTAGTTCCCGAAATATAATCTGCTACGCTTCCTACTTTTGTAAGTCCAATAGGCTCAATAAGTATCACGTCATATTGAGAACCATTATGCCTTGTATATTGAGCGCAAATTGCACTTGTATTGACTCCTGTTGTTGAGGGGTTTGCAAATGATTGATCAAAAATCGTCCCATTGAAGAAAGGGTAACCAACTTTTCCAGCATTGTCAAAATCATCCCAATTTGATTGAGAGATTGAGCTAAAAGTTAGAGTTATAGCAATTAATAAAAGAGTAAAATGTTTCATTCTATACGTTTAGATTTATTTTTAATATGACATATTGTACTTTTGACTATTACTTATTGTCGTAAATACAATTACTAGAAACGAATATAGTTTAAAATTTTATAAAATGCAATTTATTTAACAACAAAGCTAAGTCTATTATCAGCAACTTGTATTTTAAAATGTCCTTCTTCAATTTTCCATTTATTGTTAGCATCAACAAATGCTAGTTCTGAAACGGGTATTTTAAATAAAACAGTTTTCGTTTCATTTGCATTTAAATGAACTTTTCTAAAAGCTCTCAATCTTTTAACACTTGGTGTGATTGAAGCTACAGAATCAGTTATATAAATTTGAACGACTTCTTTTCCAGCAATTTCTGAAGTATTTGATACATCTACACTGATATTAATTGTATCAGTTTTTGAAAGTTCTGATTGGTTGATCTCCAAATTTGTATAATTAAAACTAGAATAACTCAATCCAAATCCGAATTCCCATTGAGGGTTAAATGCATTATGCCCAAAATTAATATCTAATATTTCAGTCGATTTATGATCATAAGGAACAAAAGAACCAGTATGTCTTGGATAAGTAAATGGAAGTTTCCCTGATGGATTTTCTTTACCAAATAATAGTTGTGCTAATGCTTCTCCGCCATAGTCTCCAGATAAGTAGGTGTGAAGAATTGCGTCCGCATCTTTTTCAATAGAATTAATTATCCTAGGACGATTAAAACTCAATGCAAATACAATTGGTTTATTCAATTTACTTAGTTCTTTTACTAATTGAACTTGGGCTTCAGGTAAATTTAAGTCTTTAATATTACCAGGAATTTCTGTACAAGGAATTTCTCCAAGACAGATAACGATTACTTCACTATTTTTAGCTTTTGCAATTGTTTCTTTAAGGTTTGTAATTGAGTCTAATTTCGAACCTAAAGAGTAAGTTACATTTCCTGTGCTATTTTCTTTTATTGCTTCATAAAATGTCTTTGCATTTTTGGTATTATAAGCCGGGTCAATTCCTTGCCAAGTGTGAGTCCAAGCTCCATTTTGTATAGTTAGTGAATTAGCTGCTGGTCCACATACTAATATGTTTGTATTAGCTTTAAGAGGGAGTAATTTCTTTTCGTTCTTTAATAGAGTAATAGATTCTAGAGCTGTATTTAAAGCAACTTCCTTATGTTCTTTAGAAGCGAATTTTGTGTAATAGTCAAAATTTGGAATCGGGTTTTTAAGTAATCCCAATTGTTTTTTCACCCATAAAATTCTTCTACACGATTCGTTTAGTCTACTTTCTTTTATTTCGCCACTATCAACCAAACTGATAAGCGCTCTATTGAATGAATAATCATTTGGAGTCATACTCATATCTATACCTGCGTCTATTGCAAGCTTTACAGCTTCACGCATGTTCCTAGCAACTTTGTGATCTCTGTAAAGTTTAATAATATCTTCCCAATCTGTTACAGCAAGTCCTTTAAAACCTAATTCATCTCTTAATAATGTGGTTAAAATTTCTGGATTTGCGTGAACTGGAATTCCGTTTATCTCTCCAGAGTTTATCATTACAGTTAATGCATTCTTTTTTATTGCAGTCTCAAATGTTGGTAAAAAATATTCTTTCAATTGTCTTTCGGGAATATAGGCAGGAGTTCTGTCTTTTCCTGAAAGAGGTGTGCTATACCCTAAAAAGTGTTTCATACAGGACGCAACTTTTTCTGGATTTGAAGGGTCGTTTCCTTGGTAACCATTTATACAAGCTTCTGTCATTTGTTTTGCCAAATAAACATCTTCACCATAAGTTTCAAAAAACCTTGACCAAAGAGGTTGGCGTCCAATATCCAATACAGGAGAAAAATTCCAAGGAATTCCTGATGCTCGACATTCATAAGCTGTAACTGATGCTCCTTGTTTTACAAGTTCTGGATTCCATGTAGCCGCTTGACCAATTTGTTGAGGAAATAGAGTTGCATCTACCGTATAATTTACTCCGTGAATTGCATCAATCCCATAAATTACTGCGATTTTATTTCCTTGTGTAGTTGCTTTTGTTTGTATAGAAGTAATTAATTCCTCCCAATGGGCTCGAGTATATGTGTGACCTCCCACATTGAGAATAGAACCAACAAAATAATGGTTGATGGCTGAGTCTAATTTTAAAGAATCTAATTGGTGAGGTTTTACTAAGTTAAATATTTCTCCTTTGGAGATTACATCAATATTTATTTGAGTCATTTGTCCGACTTTCTCAGCAACACTCATTTTAGAGATAAGAGCTTCTATTTCGTCATCAAATGCTATTTCAGATTTGTTATTTTTCTTTCCCTCAGAACAAGAGTAACTAAGAAAAATGATTGACATAAGGATTAATCCTAATTTCATTCCTTTCATTATTTAATGATTTTTATTTCGTCTATAAATAGTTCACCTTCTCCAGTTCCTTCAAAATAAATTTGTTTGATTTGGTCAAGAGCAAATCCTTTCTGTTTTAGATTTAAATTTTTTAATGGTATTGTTACTGAAACCCATCCGTCTTCCAATTTAACACCAGGATTTTCACTTGAAAAGAGTTCTGTTTTGTGGTATTTAAAGTCTTCAAGCATCACTTTGAATTTACTATCAGGTTTAGATTTTAGTTTGAAATAAATTTTAGATGTTTCGCTTATTCCTCTTAAATTCATTGCGTACCAACCATTCCAATTTATTCCCCACTTTGCCCAATTGCATTTGTTGGCATTGTATATCCAGTGAATTTGTTTTGAATTTGAGTTTGATATTTCTTCAGCTAATGTTTGGCATTCATTGCTTTCATATCCCCAAACATCTTCTTCAAAATTTCCTTTTCTATATACAGTTTGATTAGCGTTTCCTTTTGGTCTCATCAGTTCTACTCCCGCTCTCATTTTATCGTATTCTTCTTTCGAATAATCAATAATTCTAATTTCATCTAAGAAGAAAGCCCCCCCCCCTTCTAATTGAAATTTCATTTGTTTTATTGAATAGATATCTACTTCATCCTCAAAAATTGGAAAATGCCAAAGTGGAACAATAATTTGTTTCCAAGTTGTATCCATAACAAGACCATTTAAGTATTTTCCTGCATCAATAAAATAGTAGCTTCCTCCTCCAGCATAGTCTTCTAGATTAGCAACAATAGGAATTGCATTTGCAGTTTTTTCTTGCGTTCTTACGTAAAATGAAAGTGCTTTTCTGAATCTTAATTCAGATAAATCTATAGGCTGCCAGTTATTAAAACTATTACCAAAACCGATCCATTCGCAATTAGCTTTATTCCAATCCAATTTGATACTTGATTTTCCTTCATAGGCAACTTTGTTGCTTACCTCGAAATTCCCACAATTGAAAAGTGAATTCCACATAGTACCAGTTCCTTCAGTAAAAAAGATGTGTTCACTTTCTTCTTCAGAAACAGGTAATTCATACTTGTCGTATAAAGCTTGTTCTTTAAACTTAATGCTATCGCAAGTAATAAGTGTTAAAGCAAAGAGTATAAAAACTAATTTTCTCAAGGTGTATAAGGTTTATTAGTTGTAAATATCAAGTGATCGATATAAGCTTGTGCTAGTCCATTGTCTTTGTTTGCAAGATAAAACACGTTTATCGACATTAGTTTTGAAGGTTCTGGAAGTCCATTTCCATTTGTAGAAACTTGATTTCCATCCACATCAAACTGAATGTCAGAATATTTGTAACTGATAAGATCCCAACCAGTATCTTTAAACCAATATTCATAAATAAAACGATCTTCTGTTGCTAAGTCAAATGTACCATCTCCATTCTCATCTTCATCAAACCAAAATTGAAGAAATGTATTTCCATCTCCAATATTTTGAATCGGTTTGAATCCCATATTAAAATATAAATTAGAAGCACTTGCAGGTAATCCAAAAGTTGGAGTAGTTGGTTGAATCATTACTGAACCAATTGCCCAATCCCAAGGGACACTTCCAGTAAAACTATAATAGCAATTTCCTTTGGCAGCATTTCCATCCCCACACACAATCGCTCCTGCAACAGTTGTCTGATTAAATTTTGACCAATTTGTTCCTTCTCCGTTTTCGAAACTTGTAATAAGATAGCCTGCATCTATCTTACTCCCAATAATTGTAACTGTATCATAAAGAATAGGAGAGTCATCTTCTTTTGGGAAACTGATTTCAATGTAGGCCGTTTCTAATCCAAATCCAGGGAAAGAATTTGCTCCTCCATCCCATGATGCATTATCAGTAGAAATAATTCTTTCGGTTCCTGCTAAAGTTCTTTTTGCTCCTGTTGAAGCTCCAGTTATTGAGATGTTCCATTCTGTATTTTTTGACAACTCCCCTGAGAAGAAAAGGATGTTATCTACAGTAAAATCTGCAATGTTTTTATTTATTTTTATGTCTTGAACAATTGAAAAAGGTCCAAAAAGATCATTTAAATCAGGTCCATCAAAATTCTCTGAATCTTCTTTTCTACAAGAAAACAAGAAAATAATTGAGATTAATATTAAGGTTGTTTTTTTCATAATTTAAAAAGTAAGAGAGTATAAAAATGTGAATTGTGAAATACCATAATTTACAGAAGTTGTATTTTTATGCTTGATATCAAAAAATTGATACTGAGCTGTAAGAGTATTTTTATCGTTAAACCTATATCTCAATCCAGAAGCATAAGTGTTTTCTGAGAAGTTATAATCTAAGATATCGAAGTTTTCAATTACATTGAATTGATTACGTAAATTAACGTATGTATTTCCCTTTACTGCCCATATTTTTGCGCCAACTAATAAATCTAACCTATCAGCAAATTCCCAAGATACTCCGGCATCAATAAAAGTGCTATTTAGATTTACTTTTTCGTAAATTTCTCCAGTTCTTGAAGTGTTTTCATACCTAACTCCAAAATTTAGTTTAAGTTGTTTTTTCAAGTCAAAAAAATCATTCAAATATACATCTGTTCCTGCTTCAAGAACAATAAAGCGTTTTTTCAAATTTGTTCCTGTCCCTTTTGATTGAGTCATAAATGCAGCATTTACGAAACTGTTTTTAAATTTTAAAGAATCGGATCTTTTTGCATTGATATAGATTCCCCTTCTATTTGGAGTTGCTACTCCATAAGGATTCATATTGTTATAAGCAGAATAATAAGGCATTAATTCTTCTGAAATTCTAAATGAATTTTCAGTATTTCCACTTATTACGTCTGAGTAACTTATTGGTCTTCCTGTTGCCTCATTTGTGATTTGCTGATAAAGCCCTGGAAATTTTGAATAATTAATTCTTTTTGTTTGTGCTCCTGGAGATAAAAATTCTGCTCCTACATCCTTATAACCTAATTCAAGAGTAATGTTTTTATCTTCTAAATTAGCAACAAGAGCAACATCATAAAAATAATCATTAATAGATTCAGGAGCCCTTGTGTCTTTATAGTTTATATATTTTGCTCCAGACATTCCTGCTTCGGACTTTAATCCCATTTTAATGTTTTCTTTCATTTGCTTAGTGTAAAGCAAATTGAAAGTATGAACATTGTTTTTGTATTGAATACTGTCTTGAATGGTTTCATTAAGATCAAAAATATTCACACTGTTAAAACCAAAAGAAAGATTCTCGTTTTGTTTTATAGTTAAAGTTCCTCCTCCATATAATCTTTCTGGTTCAGTAATTCCATCTGTTGGTCTTTGTCTAGTTATAAACCCTTTCACATCTATAGCTTCTATACCGTTTGTAAATTCTAATCCAAAATTCATTTTGGCACCTTGCATTCTCCAAGAATTATCTTGGTTATAAAACATGTCATAATGAACGATTTCTCTTCTCAAAGCAAATACATCTGCTTCGTTTATTACTCCTTCTTCTAAATTATTGAATAGGGTATAAGGTGTCATTTTTAAATCGATATCACCCACTTCATATTTTACTTTGTTTCCTGCAACTCCTTTCAGTGTTAACTGTCTTACATTAAATGAAACTCCTCCTCCCCAGAATCCTCCTAGTTCATTCCTTATTCTGAACATACTGATGACCTCCGTATTTTTGTTTGGAAACAAACTAATTCCCATATCAAGTAAGGTGTGACCGTAATTCGCTTTTCTTGTAGAGATCGTATCTATGGATTCGTCTATATCCAATTTATTGGAAAATAAATAGGCTCTAGCTGCTCCATTTATTTGGAATTTCTTTTGTTGACCAATCAGTATATTGGACGCTAAGATTAATAGCAGTATTAATATTTTTTTATTCATTAGAATATAATTTTTAGTTCTAAAGTAGTTTCGTGACCAGCAAATTTATTGAGTTCAAAACTTCGATCTTCATAATTGAAATATCTATGCCTTAAGTAAAGGGCTGTATTTTTTGAAAGCAGGTAATCTATTCCAAGTCCAAAAGCAAATCCTTCCTGATTTACAGGACGTTTGGTTTCGATATTTACCTCTGTATTGTAATTGGCAATAGCTCTTTCCCATCCCAAATACTGAGATAAAATTACTTTTGTGTGAAGCTTGTAATAACTTTCTAATTGATGAGAGTAATAACGCAGGTATGCTTCTTCGTTAAAAACAGTAATAGGAGAAAATTTAGTTTGTATAGAGTTATAAGAACCTAAATAAAACAAATGCCAAGGCTTGCCAAATAAGTTCATTTTATATTTTACTTGCGCTTCTATGTTATTAAAATGTTTGTCGTTTACAACTGATCCTTGGTCATCTAAATCGGTAAGATTAATTGTTTGAAATACATTTCTAAAAAGAACTGAGGTACTGTTATAAGCTCCTACATTTGCAGGAAAACTCCACCTCCAAAACCTAGACATTGTCAACCCATTTATGGCATGACCATAAGTAATAGATTTGTTTTGATTTCTAATTTCTTTCGAGAATCCATTTCCAATAGAAATGGTTGCATCTTTTATTTTAAATTCGGTATTAATATTTAAACCTTGGCGATTGTTTGCCATTTGTCCCATCCCAAGCATGGCACTTCCATTTTGTTGTAAAACTCCATTTGCACCAATAACTGTAGCCGTTCCAGCTGCTGCAGATGTAGCTTCCACTACAGACGTATTGACAAACTCCGCATTATTATTTACGACATCAGGATTAATTCTGAAATAATGAATTTCTAGAGGGATTTTGGTTAAGCTTTTCTTTAAATTTAATTTTAAAGAAACCATTTCACCTATTCCTAAGTCTTTGTAAACATCTTGATAATGTCCTGCGCCAACCTCTCCTAAAACAGAAAATTTATCAAATTCAAGATAAAACTCACTAGTTAAGATGCTGTTGCTTATTTCTTCTGTAGCTAGAGCGTTTGAATAGGTCTTTCTATTAAAACTATTTAAGCTTACTCTGTGTTTTTTCCAAGTTTTTTTAATGCTTCCCGCAATAACATTATTTGGAATTGTGTTATCATAAAATTTAATAAAGTTATTGGAAGTAGTATCGTACGATACGTTTGCAGGATCAACAAAAGCAGCTCCAGCATTTTGGGTTTTTCCATACATTAGATTAACAGATAAACCTAGTGGTAGTTCTGTTGCGTCTAAAATAAATCCCTGAACAGCTTGTTGAGCCCATCTTGTATCTTGAGAAATCGCTCCATTCTTATAATAGTCTTCGTATCTTTTATTCAAATCTTTAAATTGAGGATCCCAAGGATTTCTGTCGAATATGCTATATCTATTATATCCTGCAAAAGATTTCATAGTAAATGTAGTCATACTGTGCCAATGAATTCCTCCGGCTTTTACCCCAATATTTGCAAATTTAGTTTTAAAATTTCCATATAAATTAATTCCAAGTTGAAGGTTATGATAGTAATCGAAATTTCCATTGTTTTGATTCCAAACAACTATATCTGTTCCAAAAGAAGTTCCTTTTGTAGGACTTCCTCCAATATTTAAAGTAAGCTCAGGCAGCTGAGATGCATCACCAACTAAAAGGGCTCTTTTTGTTAAATATTCGGGTTGGTCATTTAATACTTGAAAAGCATAAGGATTTGTAAACAATCTGTGTTGTGCGAAAAATCGATAATTCCCACTGATGTTAAATCCTTGCAAAGGTGCTTTTTTAACAATTGTGTCTTGAGCAACTAATTGAAAAGAAAAGAATAGTAATATGGATATAAAAATTGACTTCATTTTACCAGAAGATTGAATATAATGCAATTAAAAGTAAGATGATTCCAAATGACAAAATATTATATGTCTTATCAGTTTTAAATAAGTTGGAAGTGAAATGGATTCCTTTTTTGTCATCTTCACCTTTGTTTTGAGTTAATGAAATTACTATCATTATTGCAGCCGTAATAAGGAATGTGATTCCCATTTGGTGCATAAATGGTAGGTCTGGAAAGATAGAGCTAGATGACCATCCCTTGGGCCCAACTTTGAAGAACATTGCAATTGGTATAGAAAGGAAAGCTCCAATAATGGCAGCTCTTGCAGTGGCTTTTTTCCAAAATAATCCTAAAATAAATATGGCTAATATTCCTGGACTTACAATCCCTGTATATTCTTGTATATATTGGAACATTTCTGGAACACTATCTAATAAGGGTGCTAAAAGCACAGCAATTATTAATGCAATTAAACCAGATAATCTTCCAACTTTAACTAATTGTTTCTCTGAAGCTCCTTTATTTATTAAAGGCTTATATAAATCCATTGTAAAAATAGTAGATGTACTATTTAACATAGAAGCAAGAGAAGATACAATTGCTGCAGCTAATGCGGCTAATATTAGACCTTTTAATCCAGCTGGAATAAATTTAGAAATTAACCAAGGGTAAGCTCTGTCGTTTTCTACAACTCCAGCAGCATTGGTAAACTCTGCTACTACATCAGGATCTTGAGAAAACATAGTGTAAGCTATAATTCCTGGAATAATTACAATTAAAGGAACAATCATTTTTAAAATTGCAGCAAATACGATTCCCTTTTGAGCTTCTTTTAAACTTTTTGCAGCCAAAGTTCTTTGAATGATATATTGATTGAATCCCCAATAATAAATATTTGCAACCCACATTCCTCCTACTAAAACAGCAATTCCAGGATACTTGTTGTAATCTTTGTGAGCTTTGTCTAGAATCATGTCAAATTTTTCTGGGGCATTCTCATATATGTAACTAAACCCTCCCATTAAAGTTTGATCTGGTGAAATATGAGATAAGGCAATTCCTGTTGTGATTAATCCACCAACTATCAGTAAAACAACCTGTATAACATCTGTCCAAACAACAGAAGAAAGACCTCCGTATAAAGAATAAGCAGCTGTAAATAATGCGAAACCTATAATACAATATATTACCATTGTACCATCTCCATCTCCCATAATAGTATCGAGTGCGGTTGCTCCTAAATATAATACTGAAGTAAGGTTAACTAAGACAAATAGGGCTACCCAAAAAACGGCTAACACAGATTTTACTTGAGCATTGTATCTTTTTTCTAAGAATTCGGGAATTGTATACAATCCTTTTTCAATGAATATAGGTAAGAAATACTTTCCAACAATAATAAGGGTTAAAGCTGCCATCCATTCGTAAGATGCAATTGCTAATCCTACAACAAATCCACCTCCAGACATTCCAATAAATTGCTCTGCAGATATATTTGCGGCAATAAGAGATGCTCCAACAGCCCACCAAGGTAAAGATTTACTCGCAAGAAAATAATCGCTTGAGTTTACTTGGTCTTTTTTAGGTCTAGAAACAAATAAACCAACTGATAATATAAGGATTGCATAAATTACTAAAACAACAATGTCAATGGTGGCTAAATTCATATTTTATAATGTTAATGTTATTTGTACAATTACTTATTGTAAATTTAACACTAAGATAACAAAAATATTTAGACCTCAAAATTGAAACCCTTTTTTTCAAGGATTTCATATTGTTTTTTATCAAATTGGAATAATTTGGCTGGCCTATGAGAAACATTCTCTTGTAACTTACCCGTTTCTTTTAAAAACTTCATTTGAATGATTTTTTTACGAAAGTTTCTAGTATCTAATTTGATATCTAAGATTGCTTCATATAATAATTGAAGTTCTGTAAGAGTAAATTCTTGGGGAAGTAATTCAAATCCAATTGGTCTGGTTCTAACAGATGTTTGAAGTTTATTAATTGAACTTTCTAGAATTTTATTGTGGTCAAATGCCAGCTCTTTCACTTTTTTCACTTTAAACCATTTGGCTTTTGAAGCAAAAGAAGATGGGTTTAATTCGTAATCGCCAATTTTTATAAGCGTGAAATAACCTGTGGTAATTACCCTTCCTAGCGGATGTCTTTTGATTTCACCAAAAGTTTCTACTTGTTCGAAAAATAAATCACTTAGTCCTGTAAGATCTTTTAAAATATGATTAACAGAAAAATTCAAATCTTCATCAGGACTCATTAAATCTCCAGGTAATGCCCAAAAATCTTTAAAAGGAACTTCGCCTCTTTTAATAAGTAAAACTTTTAAATCCTTTCCGTCAAAACCAAAAACCACACAATCAATAGAAACTGCTAGGGTAAAGTATTTTTCTAAATTTTTTTCCAAGACTTTTATGAATTCTTAAGTTGAATCAATATTGATATAAAGTATAAAACTACAAATTCTAATTAGTTATTCAATAGTTTCAATCAAAAAACCACAAGGTTCTGGAGTATTATTTTGGAAAGGACTCCTGTCAAAACTATTTTTCATAGATAACCAATTCCCCCCTTTTCTATTATTAGATTTATCACAATGAAGAAGAAATACAGGTTTCTCTCGTTTACTTGTTTTCATTAATTCTAATAAGTTTAATGAGAGTTGCGAAATTTGTGACCTTTGTTCTTCTATGTTATCAGCAGAGTTTGCAATTTTCATGGCACTTTCTTTAATTAAAAAACCTCTTGCTTGCCAAGCTTGTTTTTCTTTTTTAGATAAATCATCTGAATTAATATTAGTTATAGCTCTATACATTGAACCAGCATAATCAGCTGCTCTTGTTTTATTATCTAGACTTAAAACTTCTGTTATTTTAAAATAAGAAAAATATAAAACATTAAATCCATTGCCAGTCATGGTATCTGCTTCTGTAGGTTTTGACATGTAAGGGTGTTCGTGTTTATGGTCATCTCCATGAGAATGAGAACTGTGATCGTGTTCTTCTGTTTTATTAGTTTCAGTTTTTTTAAGTTCTTTTTGAGTTTTGCATTGTACAAGAGAAAAGGCAAGTAAAGAAAATAGTGTAATGGTATAAATTGATTTCATGGTGTTTTTTTATTTAAAGTTTAAGGTAATACTATTATAACAGATGTAAGTAATTCTTTAAGTATAAAATTTTAAAATTGTCCATAAGGCTGCTATTGAAATAAATCCCCATAATATTACTCCTTGTAAAATTGGTTTTAGCCCAGCATTTCTTATTAAATCTCTATTCAATCCACAACCTATTAAAAATAACGTGAGTGTTAATCCTTTTTTTGCTATTTCTACAATGATTTCTTTGTAATCTTTTAAGAATGGGACATAAGTACTTAAAATGATTGCAAGAATAAATAGAAAAATAAAATATGGAATTTTTACTTTACTCCCTTTTGTTTTGAATATAAAAGCAGATAAAAATCCCAAAGGAATAATCCATAAAGCTCTAGCTAATTTTACTGTTGTTGCAATTGTTAACGCATCATTTCCATAAGTGCTTGCAGCTCCCACAACAGAACTTGTATCGTGAATTGCAATAGCGCACCACATTCCAAATTGTGTTTGAGATAGATTCAAAGAAGTTCCAATAATTGGAAATATTACAAGAGCCACAGAATTTAAGATAAAGACTGTTCCCAATGCTATGGTAATTTGATTTTCTTTTGCATTAATGATAGGTGAAATAGCAGCAATTGCACTGCCTCCACATATTGCAGTTCCTGCAGAAATAAGGTAAGACGTTTTGCGTTCTACCTTAAATATTTTACCTAATACGTACCCTAAAATTAAGATACTAATTATAGAAATTAGGGTAAAAACGAAACCATCTTTTCCAGTTTGTAGAGCAGTAGTTACATTTAATCCAAATCCTAGTCCTATGACAGATACTTTTAATAAATAGCTTGTTACTTTACTATTAATACTGGAATAAGGATGTCCAATGAATTGTGCTACTAGTATACCTAATAATAAAGCTAGAGCTGGAGAACCGTAGGGAGTTATACAAAGAACAACTCCCAAAAAAAAAAGAGTTTTTTTGGGAGTTGGTTCTAAAGTTAAAAAGGTTTTTTTACTGTCTTTATTATTCAATATTTAATTTTTTTTAAATAGGATCAACTCTAACAACTTCGTTAGAAGAATAATCTACGTACCAAAGTTTTCCTTCAGGACCCACTTTAATACCTTTGATTCCCGTAGCTGTAGTTTGAATTCTAGCCAATTCTTTTTTTGTATCTAATTGGTAAGCAATAATTTTATTTGTAGAGTTATCACTAACAAATAATCTATTGTCAACTACATCAATTCCACAAGGATCAACTAAATCTGTATCTGCAAATACTTCCCATTGTGGATTCTCTATTTCCTCTCTGCTCGCAAGTGTTTCATATAACAAAGGTAAATCTCTTTTCTTAGTTCCTGAGTTTATCTTCATTCTTAAGATTCTTTTATTTCCTGTATCACAAATATACATCCAACCTGTTGCTTTATCAATTACCATATGACTTGGAACTCCAGCTTTTCTAGAAACAGTAAGACCTATGTATCTTTTTACTTCACCATCATCATGATTTGCATTTCCTGGTCCGTGATCTGATTTAAAATCATACCTTACAATTTGGCTTGCATCTCCATCAAAAACCCAAAAGATATTATCTTTTTCATGAGCTATACCCATAGAATAAGGACTTTCGTGTAGCATATCTAAGTGACTTCCATTAGTACCTGGCCCTGCATTTTGTGCATAAACACTCATATCACTTGACCAAAGTGCTGGACCTGTAAAAGGTGCACCTCCATTGTGATTTGCATCATAAACACCTGGTGATGTTGCAAAATTATTATTTTCTGGACTAAAAGCTAATGCTGTAGATAAGGACATAAAATGCCAAGCATTTCCGTCAATTCTTCTGTCAGTAGTTTGTCCAGATTTACCAGCATTACTAATTGTTACTGTTGAGCTTCCAGTATTTTGCTGTCCCTTATTCAAAATCCATAATTCATTTTTTCTACTTGAGTTTGGATGAAAATCTAAATCTTGTGGAGTAAGAACTTGGTTTGTTGCATTTGCAATTACAGTATAATCTGGAGTTGTAGTAGACCCTAAAGAACTGTAAAACTGAGTAATTTCACCATTATCTGGTGTTTCTTCACACTCTTCAACTTGATCTTTTTTACAAGCTACCATTATTAGAGAAAATGATAAAATTCCGATTATACTTTTATAAGTTTTTTTCATTATTTGTTAATTTTATGTGAATTTGTTAATTTCATGTGAAAATAAAGGATTTTTTTTTAAAAGTCAATATTTTATGACTTTTTTAGTGTATGAACCAAAAGAAGTTTCAATTTTAGCAAAATAAATCCCTTTATTATAGTGAGTTATATCTATTGATTGACTTTTTTCATCTAAAATAAACCTCTCAATCACTTTACCTTTAGTATCAATAAGGGTTATTATAAAAGAAGTATTTATTAGGTTATTCTTATCTTCTATTGAGAATGTGTTATTAGTAGGGTTTGGGTAAATAAGAATTTGATTATTAATTAACAATTCATCAATAGAATTCGTGTTACAAACATTAATGGGATTCGTTAATGTATTCCCAATCTTTATGGTTGCATTTGTAGTTCCAGAACCAAAACTCTCACTTGAAGCTGTTGCAGTTCTTACAGTTATTGGATTTACAACAAGAGTATTGGTTGAAGACTCGTTACATCCACTATTTCCTAAACTATCAGTTTTTACAAGATAAATATCATAGTTCCAAGTGTTAAAACTATTTGTAAATCCAGCCATAACAAAACCCTTATCGTTCGTTTGCTTTATAGATTCACCAAAATCTATTGAAGTACCTCCATAGACTTTTGTCATAATAGTATCCCCTAAGGAGTTTAATCTTATGAGGTAATAATCATCAGACCCTTTTCCGTAACTTCTAGTATTTCCAAAAACAACTATGTCATTATTGATTAACTCTTGAATAGATTTTCCAGATTCATTTTCTGTTCCGCCAAGTGCTTTAGACCATAAAAGGTTCCCAACCGAGTCAATTTTTATTACATAAACATCTCTTTGTCCAGACCCAAAACTTTCTGTCGAACCAGAAATTACAAATCCGCTATCACTTGTTGCTGCAATTGCATTACCAAAATCGTTTAAAGATCCTCCATAAGCAGTTGCCCATTTTAAATTTCCATTTCCATCAATTTTAATTACATAAACATCTGATAATCCCTCACCAAAACTAAAAGTATTCCCTACAATGGCAAATCCACCATCTTTAGTTTCTGTCATATCTAAAGCTCCATCAATTCCGTTTCCTCCGTAAGCTTTTGCCCAGAGAGTATCTCCTAATTTATTTAACCTCATTACGTAAATATCTCTTATTCCTAACCCGTAAGTTTCTGTATAACCTGATAAGATGAAGCCACTATCAACCAATTGAATTACTTTGTAACTATAATCAGAGCTTAATCCACCATAGGTTTTAGTCCAAACGGTATCTCCAGTTGGAGTTAATTTAAGGGCAAAAATATCAGATGCACCAGAACCAAAAGCGTGTGCTTCTCCTACAACCATATACCCTAAATCAAAAGTTTGAATGACATCATAGGCTTCATTTCCTGCTCCATCCCTGTTTCCTGCAATTGTGGTGTCAACAGTAGGACCGTAAGAATTTGCCCATACAGTATCACCAGAAGCATCTAATTTCACTACGTAATATTCTGCACTTAGTAGTCCAGAAACGTCATAAGAGCCGGCAAGAATAAACCCGCCATCTTGGGTTAAATTTACTGAATAAGCTCTGCTGGCATTGGTGCTTTCGTATTTTTTTTGGAATTGTTGTTGAGAATAAAAATCCCCACCCAAAAAGGATAGTAGTATAATAATTAAGGAATTGTATCGAATCATTTTAATTGAAGAATAATTTAATACGCTAAGATATAGAATTAATTTCACTATTGTTTAGTATAAAAACTGCTATCAATTTTTTATCTTCAATAATGATAAAACACTTAGTATTTTTAACTGGCGCAGGAATGAGTGCTGAAAGCGGAATTTCTACCTTTAGAGATTCTAATGGATTATGGGAGAATCATGCC
>CALLII010000109.1 GCA_938009745.1 uncultured Flavobacteriales bacterium | reverse complement strand
TTTCTTTACGGGAATAATAACTGAGTTCTGTTTTCCATTTACCATAGAATAATCATCCAAAGGATAAACCTTAAGGTTATTAATCATTGGCTTTTTGGTATCAATAATTTTATATCCAAATAATAAAGGATTCATTGGATTTTCGGATAAAGTCTCTCTTATTTCAAAATGAAGGTGTGGAGCAAATGAACTACCTGAGTTTCCACTTAAGGCAATGATTTCTCCTTTTTCTACAGCTAACTCGTTAGAGTCTAAATAAACAGTAAAGGTTTCTTCTTGAATAGCATATTGATGTTCTTTTACAAACTTAGAGATAGCACTATTGAATTTAGAAAGGTGAGCGTACACACTTGTATACCCATTTGGATGAGTGATATACAATACTTTTCCATATCCATAATGAGAATATCCTATTCTAGAAACATAACCATCACCAATGGCATAAATAGTTTTACCTTCTACTCCTTGAGTTTTAAAATCTATCCCTGTATGAAAATGATTGGAGCGAACTTCACCAAAGTTTCCTGCTACAATTAACGAAATATTCATTGGTGAACGAAAATCTTGAGGGTAAGTAGTTTCTTGACTAAATACACTGTTTACTGAAAACAAAGCAAATAATAAAGAGATTAACAGGATGTTGGCTTTCATATTTATCATAAAACAAAAATAGAGTTTTGGTAGCTTTTATGTTTATTTACCAAAAAAGTTATTCACTTTGGACTTGGTATAAAACAAAAATAAAATTAGCTGAATTAGATTAGTATTAGTAAATTCGTATAATCTCTTCATTAAAAGTAGATATGAGTACCGAAGACCAAAAATTAGACCAAATTTCTCAAAAAGTTAGCGAGCTAATAGCCCTCAAGAATCAGAAGCAATCTGAAGTTGAGAGTTTGCTAGAAGAGAATAAGTTGCTGAAAGAGGAAAAGGGTGATTTGGCAAAGAAGTATTCTTCGCTTGAAATGAAAGTAGAGAATTTAAAAACAATTGATGGAAATGTGCCTGCTAGAGCTAGCAACCTAGATGAGGCGAAAATCAATGGAATGATAAAGGAGATTGAGGAATGCTTAGCATTGCTCAAGAGTTAATATAGTGTTTTGAATGAGTCAAAAGAACGTTAAAATAAAAATTGGAGATAGAGTTTATCCGCTTACAGTTTCGGAGAGTGAGGAGAAGACTGTAGAGATTTCAGCAGAGAAAATTGCTGAAAACATCAAAAAACTTAAAAGCCAATATAAAATTACCGATTCTCAAGATTTACTTGCCATGACTTGCTTAGAGTATGCAACAAAGCTTCAGAACACAACAAAAGCCGAACCAATACCAACTAAAGATAACTCCAAAGAACTGGACGATATCTTGAGTAAACTGGACGAAGCACTCGCCTAAATTATCCCATACTTTTCTTGAAAATTGTTTTATTGTTGAACTAATAAAATAATTATAAAATGGATGTATTACCTATACTAATTGGAGCCATAATTGGTCTTGTAATTGGTGGAGTTGCAGTATTTTCTTTTTCGAAAGGATTACTAAAAAAAGAAAAAGAATCTATGCTTGCCGAAGTAAAAAGTAAGCAAGAAGGAATCAAACAAGAAAAGATTTTACAAGCAAAAGAAAAGTTTTTAGCACTTAAAGAAAAGCATGAAACTGCTGTAAATGATAAGAACAGAAAGATTCAGTCAGCCGAAGACAGAATCAGAAGTAAAGAGAAACAAATTTCTCAGAAGCTTGAAGAAACCTCTAAAAAGGAAAAATCTTTAGATAGAATTAAAGGTGAACTAGAAAGTCAACTTGAAGCTGTAACAGCCAAGAGAGAAGACCTTTCTAAAAGACAAGAAAAACAAGTTAATGAACTAGAAAAACTATCTGGATATAGTAAAGATGAAGCTAAAGCTCAACTGGTAGAAGCATTGAAAGATGAAGCCAAAACTGATGCAATGGCTTACGTTAAAACTATTGCTGATGAAGCTAAGTTATCTGCAAATCAAGAAGCAAAAAAGATTGTAATCCAAACTATACAAAGAGTTGCTACTGAAAAAGCAGTTGAGAATTCGGTTTCTATTTTTAACATCCCAAGTGATGAAGTAAAAGGTAGAATTATTGGTAGAGAAGGTAGAAACATTAGAGCATTAGAGGCTGCTACTGGAGTAGAGATTATTGTTGATGATACACCAGAAGCAATTATCCTTTCTTGTTTTGATCCAATTAGAAGAGAAATCGCAAGGCTTTCGCTTCACCAATTAGTTTCGGATGGAAGAATTCACCCAGCAAGAATTGAAGAAGTAGTTAAGAAAACAAAGAAATCACTGGATGATGAAATTGTTGAAACTGGAAAGAAAACATGTATTGATTTAGGAATTCATGGTTTACATCCTGAGTTAATTAGATTGGTAGGTAGAATGAAATACAGATCATCTTACGGACAAAACTTACTGCAACACTCAAGAGAAGTTGCAAACCTTTGTGCAACAATGGCGAGCGAACTAGGATTGAATCCTAAAACGGCTAAGAGAGCAGGATTACTTCACGATATTGGAAAAGTACCAGAAGACGAACCAGAATTGCCACACGCAATCTTAGGAGCTAAATGGGCTGAGAAATATGGGGAAAAACCAGATGTTGTAAACGCAATTGGGGCTCACCATGATGAAATGGAAATGACTACTTTGTATTCTCCAATTATTCAGGTTTGTGATGCTATTTCTGGAGCAAGACCAGGAGCAAGAAGAGAAGTTGTAGAATCGTACATCCAAAGAATAAAAGATTTGGAAACTACTGCATTGAGTTATGATGGAGTTAGTAAAGCATTCGCAATACAAGCAGGGAGAGAATTAAGAGTGATGGTAGAAAGTGCTCAGGTTTCGGATAAGAGAGCTGACGAATTAGCTTTTGAAATTTCTCAGAAAATACAAACTGATATGACTTACCCAGGACAAGTTAGGGTAACAGTTATTCGTGAGAAAAGAGCAATTGGTATTGCTAAGTAATAGATAATCAACTAGACTTTATTTTAAAGTAAAACCCCGAAGAATTTATAATTCTTCGGGGTTTTTTATTGCTGTTTATCTACCTCATTAAATTAATATGCCCAGTATATTCATTAATAGTTACCCCTTCGGTTTTAAATTTTACTTTCCAAATGTACGTATCAGTCATACAAAATTCCCCGAGATATTTACCGTCCCAGCTTTCGGTTGGGTCTGTAGATTCAAAAACAATTTCTCCCCATCTGTTGAATATCAAAATAGTATAAAACTCAGACTCTTCTAGCCCTATAATTCTCCATTCATCATTCACTCCATCATCATCTGGAGTAAAGCTATTTGGAGCGAAATAATTATCACTTTTTATTTCAATAGATGAGGTAACCGTATCGTTACACCCATTAACATTTATTGCAATAAGTGTAATGATATATGTTCCTTCTTCTAAATAAGAATGGACTGGGTTTACAAGTATAGATGAATCTCCATCACCAAAGTACCATTTATACGAAACGGCATTGCTGGATGAATTAGTGAAAGTTATTACATCTCTGGGAGCCCCAAAACTTGGCGAAAAACTAAAATCCGCAACTGCAAGTGAGTATGCATCTATGTATCCATTTATTACCGAATCATCTATACAACCTAAATCAGAGGTTACAGATAGTGAAACAGTGTATGAACCTGCTGCAACATAAGTATTTGTTGGATTTTGATTTGTTGATGTATTTCCATTACCAAAATTCCAATTCCAGTTAGTAATTGAACCAAAATTTACAAACGATAAATCAGTAAAATTAGAAGTTAAAGGAATACAACCTTCAGTATCTGGCGAAGTAAAAGAAGCTGTAACTTGTTGATCACTTACTAGAATTGTATCGTATTCAAAACATCCATTGGACTCTACTCTTACCCAATAAGATCCAGGATTAAGAATTTTAATCGTTTTAGTTGTGCCTCCAGTATTCCAAAGATAATTAGCACCATCATTTCCTGCATCCAAAACAATACTATCACCCTCACATTTTATTGTATCGTTTCCTAGTTCTTTTGTAAATGTAACAGATGCCAATGTAATATACCTTATGCTATTATTGGGAATGTGAAGATTAGAAATACCTGAAATAGAAATTGTATTACCAACTTTTGTAAAAACTAATCCACTTGTGGAATTATATGCTGTAGCATTTGTAAAATCTCCATCATCATCTACTAATAAAGCAAGACAAGTTGTGTCAAAATCAATTCCTATTGCACATGGACTTATTGTGATGTCACAATTAAATCTTTGAGAAAAATTTGTTTTGGTTACTTTCCATTCTCTTTCTATTCTCGAATTAAATAATGGAGCGGGTGGCAACTCAGAACCTGTTGCTAATGTATTACAAAGTAAACCTCCATTATCTCCTATCATCACATAGGATGTGTCGTTATTAAAAACCCCAATATTTGACGCATTATTAGTTTGTAAAGCATCAATATAAATTCTGGTAACATCATCAAAACTATGCGATTGTTTTTGGAGTAATGCTTGATTATCATCTCTGCCAATTCCAATTACATCATTATGGTAATTTGGACTAACCGTAGCATCCCAAATTAAAGCTCCATCTGTAGAAAGATAATCTCCTTGTATACCTCCACCAAAATCGTCCAAAGTAATTCCGTACTTAATTGCTAAGTAAGAATGGACTTTATTCATATCAACTGCCGAAAGATCGGTATTATAAAAAATGAACTCGCTTAAATATCCATTGTAAGGAGAATTAGCATTGCCTGGCATTAATCCAAAATGAAGTCCGATCTGACCTGAGGATTGTGATGCTGAACTTGTAATGAACAAACTAGAATTTTCATAAGCAAACATAGTTCCAGCTCCACCTCTATTCCCTTTAGTTGAAATGATTGTCGGGGTATTGTTTTCTATCCAGTTTCTGGTTGCATTTACATTCACACCCAATCCTCTTCCTAAAGCAAGCCTTCCACTCCCCCCTAAATTCCTTAACTGAATTGCATCACCACTAGTTTCGTTATAAAGCATCATGTGGTTATTATTTCTAATGTAAGTTGGAAAATAATACACAGCAAAAAAAGTTCCTTGGCTTGTGCTATTTCTATTATCAAGTAAATTAAGGTTATTTGTGTTTTGAAGAGCTTTAATTGCTGTATTAGAATTTGCATTAAACTCAATAGTAGTGTTATAGTTAGATGTATAACCAGCAGGAATATTTGTTGCAACTGGATATGGAGCTGCATTATCATTTACAGTTATTGCTGCAGCTCCAACAGGAAATGTTGTAGTCCAAGCTGTAACGTTCCCTAAAACTAAATTATCAGGTTTAAACCATGCAGTGAGGTTAGCAGTACCAACATTACCAGGGTTTTGACTAAACAAATTGGCTAGCAAACAAAAACTTATTGATATGAGAATCAAAAACCTTTTCATGAAATGAGTTAAATAATAAATTAACAAAACTGTTTAAATTTAACCAATCTGACCGAATCCTTGCAACTTATTAGTAGAAACTTTAATCTGGCAAATCTATTTAGGAGTCCTAATGTATAAATATATCCCGAATGCAAGCAGAATAAAATTGGGAATCCAAACAGCAAGAAAAGTATTTAACCCAGCATTGGTAGCATATACAGTTGAAAATCTGTTAAAAACAAAATAAAGAGCTACAGATAGGATTCCAAGTAGAATGGTAACTCCAACTTTACTTCTGGCTGGTGAAATACTCATACAAACACCCAATAGTCCTAATATGAATAAAGAAAGTGGATTTGATGATCTTGAAAAAATTTCAATTTCAATGAAAGGCACAATTGCCGATCCTTTTTGCTTTTCTTTATTTCGGTAAGCAATTAATTCGTTCACATACATGGTAGATACTACCTCATTTCTTTGACCTAAATCTTTAAGTCCAAAAGGCAAAGTGGTATCCAAAGTATTGTACTCCAGAACACTATCTCCGGTTGGCAAAATATATCTTTCCGTTACATTTTTTAAACTAAAATCTTGGCTTATACTATCTCCATAGGCATAATTCGCATAAAGCGAAGAGGATAAATAAAACTTTCCATTTTCATCTTTCTTAAAATTATCTACCCACATTTCAGATACGGATTTCATTTCTCTAAAATTGTAATTTTTATACGAAACGATAGTTCCAGGTACTACCTCGAAATGAACCCCTGCCAAAACAGAAGCGTAAGGAGTATGCTTATTTTCAAAAGCCATTCGCGATTTATTGGCTTGGGGCAAAAAGAGAAAATTAATTAAAAATGAAAAAGCTACAATAATCCCAATGCCCACCAAGAAAGGGCGAAGCAATCTATTAAAACTAATTCCTGAACTTAGGATTGCTGTTATTTCGCTTCTTTGATTAAGCTTTAGCGTTACCAAAACGACTGTGATAAGCACAAAAAGTGGAAAAAACATGTTTCCAATATGGACTATAAACCCAATAAAATATTCGGTTATAAGTTCCCAAAGAGTCATGTTAGAATCTATAAAAAGAACTATTTTTTCTGATAAATCAAAAACAATAATTATAGCAAGCATACCAACCAAAGAGAAAACAAAAGTTTTCAATATTTTTTTGATGATGTACCAGTCTATTGTCTTTAACATAATTCTTTTAAAGTCTTGTAGCCATTTTACGAACCATTTCAGTTTTCCAAGGATGAAAATCTCCTGCAATAATATGTTTTCTAGCTTCCTTCACTAACCAAATATAAAACGATAAATTGTGTATGCTTGCAATTTGTGCTCCTAATATTTCCTTAGAAACTACTAAGTGCCTTAAATAGGCCTTAGAATAAAAAGAATCTACATAAGAAGTCCCATGAGGATCTATTGGAGAAAAATCATCTTCCCATTTTTTATTTTTGATATTGATAAATCCTTCGCTAGTAAACAACATTCCATTTCTGGCATTTCTTGTTGGCATTACACAATCAAACATATCAATACCAAGTGCAATAGTTTCCAAAATATTAATTGGAGTACCAACACCCATTAAATATCTGGGTTTATCAGATGGTAAAATCTTGGTAACAATATCTGTATGCTTGTACATATCCTCTGCAGGTTCACCTACAGAGAGTCCACCAATTGCATTCCCTTCTCGATCCATACCTGCAATAAACTCAGCCGATCTTTCTCTTAAGTCATCATACACACTTCCTTGAACTATAGGGAATAAGGTTTGGCTATATCCATACTTTGCATCAGTTTCATCAAAACGTGTGCAACATCTTTTTAACCATCTGTGAGTCATTTCCATAGATCGTTTTGCATACTTATAATCGCATGGATAAGGAGTACACTCATCAAAAGCCATAATAATATCAGCTCCTATTGTTCTCTGAATATCCATTGCATACTCAGGAGTAAAAAAATGTTTAGACCCATCAATATGTGATTTAAACTCTACTCCTTTTTCAATAATTTTTCTTCTTCCTGATAAAGAATACACTTGATATCCACCAGAATCAGTTAATATTGGCTTTTCCCAACCGTTAAACTTATGAAGTCCTCCTGCCTTTTCTAGAATATCTAAACCTGGCCTTAAGTATAAATGATAGGTGTTTCCTAAAATAATTTGCGCTTGAATATCTTCATCCAGCTCTCTTTGGTGAACACCTTTTACAGTTCCAGCAGTACCTACAGGCATAAAAATAGGCGTTTCTATTTTTCCATGATCAGTAGTAATCTCCCCTGCCCTAGCACGTGTGTCTTTATCTGTGGTTAATAAATTAAACTTCATAAAAGTGATAATCTTATTTAATATGATTTCAACAAAACTAATACTTTTACCAATACTGAAATCCAATATCAAAAAAATAATAACAATTTAAAGTTTGTAAGTAAACGATCAATAATTACATAGGAATATTAATTTGCTTAACTTTAAATTAACATAAAAAGAAAACATTGGTAGGAGAAAATTTTTCAGATAAAGCAAAAGGCGATTATGACTTAATCCAAAGAGCAATCCACAAAAAGGATGATAACGCTTACACTGAATTAATGGCTCGCTACAAAGATTCTATCTATTTTATGTTGTTAAAAATGGTTAGAAATAAAGATGATGCTGAGGATTTAACTTTAGAAGCATTTGGTAAAGCATTTATGAATTTGGAACAATACTCTCCAAAATTTGCTTTTAGTACATGGCTTTTCCGAATAGCATCAAATAATTGTATTGATCATTTAAGAAAAAAGAAAATGGACACTACTTCCATTGATCAAGATTTTGAAGTAGATGGAGCTCCGTTTATATTTTTACCATCAACAGGAAGAAACCCTGAAGAGGAAGCAATAAGAAACCAGAAGTTTAAATTAATGAGGGAAATAGTAGAAGAACTAAAACCTCAATACAAGTTACTTATCGAAATGAGATATTTTAAAGGGTTATCTTATGACGAAATTTCTACTGAGCTTGACTTATCTTTAGGAACTGTTAAGGCTCAATTATACAGAGCAAGAAAAACTTTAGAAGAAATAATCAAACCTAAAATGGATTACATTTAATATGGAGTTTGATAGAATATCACATTATTTTCCTGAGCTTAACGAGACTCAACTGTCTCAATTAGAGCAATTGAAACCACTTTACGAAGAATGGAATGCTCAAATAAATGTAATTAGCCGAAAGGATATTGACAATTTTTATGAGAGGCATGTACTGCACTCATTAGGAATAGCCAAAGTTATGAAATTTAAACCCGGAACTCACATTTTAGACGTAGGAACTGGAGGAGGATTTCCAGGAATTCCGTTAGCTATTATGTTTCCCAAATGCAAGTTTCATTTGGTTGACTCAATAGGTAAAAAGATAAAAGTAGTAAATGAAGTAGCAACCTCATTGGGATTAAAAAATGTAACTACCACTCACCAAAGAGCGGAGCAAGTTACAGATAAATACGATTTTGTTGTTAGCCGGGCTGTTACAAGATTAGATCCATTTATTGGATGGATAAAAACGAAAATTAAATCTCAAAATAAGAATGCATTACCAAATGGAATTTTGTATCTTAAAGGTGGAGATTTAAAAGAAGAATTAAGCGAAGTAAGAAAAAAACACAATTCTTATTCCTTACCTTCGTATTTCGAAGAGGAATTCTTTGAGACTAAAAAAGTCGTACAAGTAGTCATCTAAAGAAACCCAGTGTATGAATGATTTTGAAGAAAATAACGAAGAGTTTAACTCTTTGATAAAGAGCATTGAGCTTAAATTAAAAAATAAAGATTCCTTTTATTTAGATGTAGAAGAAATTGGAAATGTTTCTAGTTACTATCTTGAAAAAGGATTGACTAAAAAAGCACTTGCTGTACTTAGAATTGGTTTAAATCTTCACCCTATTTCTGCTGAAATAAAATTACACTTGGCACAAGTTTATACTGCTCAAGGTGATTATAAAAAAGCCCTAGAATTTGCTGAAGCAACCGAAGAGATTGACCCAAACAACTTGGAAGTAATTATCCTGAAAGCTGAAATATACAGCTACGAAGGTTCTCACGATAAGTCTATTGAATACTACTTAGACTATTTTGCTAAAGGAGGAAAAGAAGGCTTAGAACTTATTTATAATGACTTAGCTTGGGAATTTGAATCATTACAAGATTATGACAATGCCCTTAAATATTTAAAACTTGCCCTTGAGGAAAATCCTGAAGAAGATACTTTGCTTTTTGAAATCGCCTATTTTTATGAAGAGCTTGGCAAACAAGAAGAATGCATCAAGTATTACAACAAGTTTTTGGATGAAAATCCTTATTCTTATAATGGTTGGTACAATTTAGGTATAGTTTATAACGAGCGAAAAGAATTTAAAAAAGCGGTTTTCGCTTTTGATTACGCTACAATAATAAAAGAGGATTTTGCTTCGGCTTATTTTAATAAAGGAAACTCACATTTTAATCTAAATGAATACGGACAAGCACTAGAATGTTACTACAAAACCTTTGAATACGAAGACAACCAAGCAATTACATTTTGTTACATTGGCGAATGTTATGAAAAACTAGAAAATTTAGCTGAGGCTGAAAAAAGTTTTGAAATAGCTTTATCTCTAAATGAAGACTTGCAAGAAGCATTGGTTGGAATGGCAATTATTAAAGATAAGCAAGGCTATACTGCTCAATCGGTTCCTTACATAGAAAAAGCAATTGGTCTATTTCCAAAAAGTTCATCTTGTTGGTATGTGGCAGGAGAAGTTTATAATAAATTGGAACGACAAGAAGAAGCTTACCAAGCATACCTTAGTGCTGACAAGCATAATAAAGATAACAACAGCCAAATTTGGCTAGACCTATCTAATTTTATTGCCGAGAATATTTCTATAACCGAAGCAATTGAATACTCAGAGAAACACTCGGATGATATTAAAGTAAAATATAGACTAGTGGCTTACTATTTACTTTTGGGAAAAGGTAAAAAGGCTCTCAACTTGTTGGAAGAATGTCTTAATATTGATTACGATTCTCACAGAGAGTTGCTAGATTATCATGAAGAGATTATGGAATTGCCAGAGTTTATTCTAATGATTCAGGAGTTTAAGGGATAAATAATTATTAATCTGAGTACTTTGTGAATCAGGTTATAAAATTCTAGTTGTTCTTTATTTCCTTTACTCCAGAATAAATAAAAAGTAACCCAATTATTGTGAATATTAAAAAAGAAATCCATTTACCAATTGATTGGTATATTAAACTTACAATTAACTTTACAATCTCTCCCCCAATAGATTGACGAATCGAAAAAAAATTACTTAATGCATTATTATCTTGTATAAGAATAATGATTGAAAGTAAAAAAAATACAAATCCCAAAATTATTTTTTTTCTACCATTTCGTTCAGGATTAACATGTTCTCTTTCAAAACTAAAAAATTTATACTTTTTCATTTGAATGGTTGTTTTTCTCACTAATAAGAAACAAGCATAAGAATGTAATGATTGCATTTAGAATAATTAGCGCACCACCAAACTTAAATCCATTGAATAGTTCAACTGAGTTTTTATCGATAAAATAAGATAAAACTGGAGGTACTAAACAAGCCAAAATTATTAACTGCTTTCTCAATTTGTATTTCGTTAGTATTCCGAAAAAGAACAATCCTATTAGTGGACCATAAGTAAAACCTGCTAGTCTAATTAATTGCCAAATAGCACTTTCGTCTAAAGTAGCATTTAAAATTAGTACGGTAAGGAACAGAACAACCGACATAATAATATGAATTCTCATTCTTTTCTTTTTAGATACCTTAGTTTCCTCGGTATCTAAAAAATCTACACAAACTGAGGTTGTTAATGAGGTAAGCGCAGAATCTGCAGAGGAATAAGCTGCTGCAATTAATCCTAATAAGAAAAGTACACCTACTCCAATTGGCAATTTATTTAAGGCAATTTCGGGAAATAACAAATCTGTTTTATCAACCTTAACAATTTCACCTAAAAGGTTTTCTTCCATTTTAAAGGGAACTTCTATCCCTTCTTTAGCTGCATATAAATACAATAATGCACCAAGAGCTAAGAAAATAAGATTAATAAAAACCAACACTACACTAAATGAAACCATATTCGTTTGGGCAGCTTTCAGGTTTTTACAACTTAAATTTTTCTGCATCATATCTTGATCCAATCCAGTCATGCCAATAGCTATAAAAATACCTCCAAAAAACATTTTAGAAAAATGAGCTCCACTTTTCCAATCATCAAAAAAGAAAATTTTAGAATAGCCACTATCAGCAATGGTTTGCACCATTCCTCCAGATTGAGAAAAATCTAATTCTTTGGATAAAAACCAAAAGGTAAACCCTAAAGAAAGTAGCATAAATAAAGTTTGTAAAGTATCTGTCCAAATAATAGTTTTAATCCCTCCTTTATAGGTGTATACCCAAATTAAGAGGATAGAAATGAGCACTGTAACTGCAAATGGAATTCCAAAATCATTGAAAACAAATTCTTGAAGAACATTAGCTACCAAAAGCAACCTAATGGAGGCTCCAATGATTCGCGAAAGTAAGAAGTAAACTGCACCAATTTTATGAGCTTCTACACCAAATCTTTTTGCTAAATAAGTGTAGATTGATGTAACATTCATTTTGTAATACAAGGGCAATAATACATAAGCAATTACCATGTAACCAACAAGGTAACCAAACACCATTTGCATGTAACCAAATTGTTTTGTGGACTCTCCTACCCAACCAGGAATAGAGATAAATGTTATACCGGAAAGTGAAGCTCCAATCATTCCAAAAGCAACTAAATACCAAGGCGATTGTTTATTACCAAGGTAAAAAGAATCATTATCAGCTCCTCTACTTGTTAAGTAAGAAATTCCAATAAGAACCAAAAAATATCCAATGAGAATAGAGAAAATAAAAATAGGAGTCATAAACAACAATTTGATTTGTGACTAAAGATAACTAAAGCTAGTTAATTGAAAAATTAGTAATCCACAAACCAAATTGAACAGTGAACTATACAGTTTGATTTTACCCAAATTTAAGTTACTTTTATCTATTAGTAAAAATAGACCAATAAAACTAACAAACTACTTATAATGAGAAATTTAACTTTAGCCATATTGTTTTTAGGACTTCTATTCTCTTGTTCCAATCATGCAGAAATTCCTGTTTGGGAAATAACTAATGCGGATGGACCAAAATCCTATTTAGTTGGAACGATTGATTATATGGATAAATCTGAAAATGGTGATTTATTAAATGAATTTATTACTAATAAATTTAATGAGGCAAGCACTTACATTACTCAAATTGATATAGAAAATTCTGACTTTTTACTTACCAAACAGGAGTTAGAAATTGGAATGAACCAGACTTTAAAAGACGTAATGAACAAAGCCGATTTTAAGTATTTACAAAACTTGGTTGAAGAATTTAATATCTCAGAAAAAAATAACTTATTATCTCCAGATAGTAACAGAACTAAGCTTATCTTTTATCTTCAGGATGCACTTTACAACAACAATCAGGATAACTTTTATTTTGAACAGTATTTCATGAAGCAAGCAATGGCAAGTAAAAAGAACATTGTAGGATTAGAAACTTACCAAGATTTTTACCGCACTCAATCACAGCTTAGTGATGAGGAACAAATTGGTTTTATGCGTACTATCGATAACATTGAAACTTTTTCTATCAACTATAAAGACAATATTGCAAAAGCTTATAAAAAGGGAAATTTAGTTGAAATTGAAGAAGTAACTAGAAACACATTCCCTTATCAGCAAGTGAATCATGACAATTTCTACACCAAAAAACATAAGTTTTGGATTACTGCAATTGATACGAATTTAACTCAAGAAAAATGTTTCATTACTCTTAATGCTGCCAACCTTTCGGGCAAAGGAAATTTTATAGAAACATTGTTATCAAAAGGTTATAAAGTAGATAAAATTCAATAACTGAGTATATTTTTATATAAAATAATACTGATGAAGATATTTCTGACACTAATTCTTGCCCTAACAATCCAACATGGATTTTCTCAGGATACTATTAAACAAATAGACACAACTAATAAAGTGATAACTGTATATCCTTTACCAGTCGAAATGTTTACAATCCTTAGCACTAAAGGGACTGGGATTGAAGCAACAATGTATCAGTCATCAAAAACTTTCACTTTACCAGGATTAAAAGGAACCAACTATTTTTTATCATTTTTACAAGGAGTCGCAACTACTGAGTTTAATGCTACTAATACAGCATACTTAATGATATTGGTAGAAGATGATTTTTATATGGATGCTGAAGTATCAATTTCTGACACTAGCAGTTATATCATATTTAAAAAAGACGGAGTAAAATATTACAACCGATTAACACCAGAAGGGGTAGCTTTCTTTAAGAGGTTTATGTAATATTATTAGGTATTGAAAACACTATGAATACTATAATTAAAGCAATAAAAGCTATCACCAGAAAAGCTAACCTTGCGAGCAAACTAAAACTTTTTACAATTGGTATTTTCAATGTTAGGTTATTCATTGAGTCCAAAAAAGTAGTTCGTTTTTCAGGAATTACAATCAATTCTTTTTCAAGCAAAAAATCATAAGCCATTTCAGCTTCATTTCTTGGAACTTGAATTTTAATTCCACCAATAGCATTAGACATAAAATTATCTACTTGAACTGTTAATTCATCCTTTAAAAAAACTGTAAAACCTTCATTTTCTAAGACAGGTTTTATGACATAGGCTTCAGATGGATAAGTTACACTATGTATTGTAGTCCAGTCCATTAAAACCTGATGTTATCAATTAATCTAACACCATCTATCATACCTGCAAACGACACAAAAATTCCGTTAGAACTATTCCAATCTGGCACTTCTTTCAAAGTTTTAGCATCTCTTACTTCCAAATATTCTATTTCTAATATTCCCTCAATCATAGATTTGGCTTTCACTGTAATTTCTTCAACCGAAAAACATGAATGATAAAGCTTTATGTAATTTAATGCATAACTAATAACCGAAGAAACTTCCCTCCCATTTTCGGTAAGTAACTCATTTCTGGAGCTTCTTGCAAGTCCATTATCCTCACGAATAATATCGCAACCAACAATTTCAATCTTTACATTCATCAACTCAACTAGTTTGGTTACAATAGTATACTGCTGATAATCTTTAAGTCCAAAATAAGCTTTGTTTGGTTCTACTATTTCAAATAATAAACTCACAACATTTGCCATTCCTTGAAAATGACCGGGTCTAAATTCACCCTCCAATTCATTTTCTAATCCTCCAAAATCAAATTCTTTAAGTACAATTTCTTCACCATAAACCTCTTCTACACTAGCTGGCGAATATAAGTAATCGCAGTACTCTTCGATAAGAGCTTTATCTGCTTCCAATGTTCTAGGATATTTCTCTAAATCTTTTGCCTGATTAAATTGGGTTGGGTTAACAAAAATACTACACACCACAATATCACACTGAGCTCTAGCTTTTTTTATCAAAGATAAATGCCCCATGTGTAAAGCCCCCATTGTAGGAACAAAACCTATGATTTTTCCATTATTCCTCTCCTCCTTAAGATACGATTTTAAATCCTTGGTATTATCTGTAAACTTCATTAATTAATTGCGTTTGTATTGAGCTAAACTAACTGAAAATATTGATATTTCGGACATTTTTTTGTACTTTTGTGAAGTTTAAGTTTAAACAAATCCAAAATCATAGAATTATAGATGAGTACTAAAAAAAGAATCTTATATATCTCGCAAGAAGTAACTCCGTTCTTAAAAGCTTCGGAAATTTCTTCTAACGTAAAAAACCTTGCTCAAAAGACGCAGGAAAGTGGAAAGGAAATTAGAGTATTTATGCCTCGATATGGCTTGGTGAACGAAAGAAGAAATCAACTTCATGAAGTAATAAGACTTTCTGGTATGAACATGATTATAAATGATGTTGATCATCCATTAATTATTAAAGTAGCTTCAATCCCTTCTGCCAAAATGCAGGTTTACTTTATAGATAATCCTGAGTTTTTCAAAAGAAAATTCATTGCAAAAGATGAAAAAGGAAAAATATTTGACGATAACGTTCAAAGAGCCGTTTTTTTTATCAGAGGTACTCTTGAAACTGTTAAGAAATTAGGTTGGATTCCAGATGTAATTCACTGTCACGGTTGGATGACTTCATTTTTACCAATGTATCTAAAGACGCATTTTAAAGATGAACCACATTATGCTAATACCAAGGTAATTAGCTCTATTTACGTAGATAAATTTGCTGGAACATTAGATAAAAACACAGAAGAAATATTAAAGTTTGATGGAGTTACTGATGAACACTTAACTCACTTAAAAGAAAAAGCTGATTACATCAATTTGACTAAAACTGCTATTGATTATTCTGACGGTATTGTTTTATTTTCTGATGATATAGAAACTGAAATCACTGATTACGTTAGCAAAACTAAAATTGATACGTTAAAGTTTGTTAACTCGGAGCAACATCACGAAGATTGTGCCAAATTTTATGATGAAATCATTGAAAAAGACGTTAAATTAGCTGAATAAATTAAAACGAAAATAACCGAATGAATTCTATTTCATCACCACATATAATACGGAAAGCCATTTGGATTTCCGTATTTATTTTTGCCCTAAGTTGTAAAAAAGAAGATAATTTTATTGGATCTGAATTACAAAATGAGGACATCAATGTTTCTCAATTAAGCAACTTCACAATTAATACTTATACACAAGAAGCTGATTCGCTTAAAGCAGACGAACTTTCTGTTTCTACTTTAGGAAGTATGAATGATGCCGAATTAGGTAAAACTGAATCTAGTTTTTTTACTCAACTAAGACTTCCTGTTGAAAACGTAGATTTTACTAGCGGAGGTTCTTTATCTGACATAGTTTTAGATTCAATTGTACTTACACTTGAATACTTTGATCATTATGGAAGTCTTGATGCTCAAACATTTGAAGTATATGAGATAACTGATAACATGGATATAGACTCTACTTACTATAACGGAACTACGTTTACAAACGCAGGTACTAACTTGGTAGAAAGTGGGAAAGGAACGCTAACTCCAAATCCAAATAACAAGGTTTTTAATGGAACTGACACTGTTCCTGCGCAATTAAGAGTAAAATTAAATAACAGTTTTGGACAAGCTATAATTAACGAAAGTGGAAATACTACTTTAAGCGACAATACAAGCTTTGCACAATTTCTTAAAGGAATAGAAGTAAAAGTAAATAACCCTGGACAAGCAACTGGATCTGGTGCAATTCTATTATTCAACTTAATATCAGCAAATTCTAATGTTACTTTATACTACAGAAATACGGTAACAAGTGATACACTTTCTTTCAACTTATTGATGAATACTAACTGTGCAAGAGTAAATTTAAATACCCATGATTACACAGGAACTATGGTTGCACCACAATTATCAGATTCAACTTTAGGTAGCTCAGAGGTTTATGTACAAGGGCTTAAAGGTTTAAAGACACAAATCGAATTAACTGACATTATGAACCTAAAAGATTCTAATATCATAATTAACAAAGCAGTTTTAACTATGCCAGTTAATACCAGTGGCTCTTCAACTTTTGAACCAGTAGAACAATTACTAATTGTAAGAAACGAGGATGGATTAAAGTATTTAATACCTGATCAAACTCAGTTTTCGGGACTTGCAGGACTACAAAATGTAGGTGGAGCGTATAACGAAGATGATGAACAATACGAATTTATTATTACACGTTATGTAAATGCCGTGCTTAAAGGAATAATTCCGAATAACACTCTTACACTAGAAACTATTTCAGCAATGGTTACACCAAATCGTTCCGTTCTTTATGGAAGTGGATCCTTGGTAGCTCAACCACAACTGATTATTACTTATACCAAATACTAAATACATAAACTATGTGTGGAATTGTAGGTTATGTAGGTGAAAAACAAGCCTACGACATCTTAATAAAAGGACTTAAAAGACTCGAATACAGAGGTTATGATAGTTCAGGAATCGCCATATCTGGTGATGAGAAAGATTTAAAATTTTATAAAAGAAAAGGGAAAGTTGCTAAACTCGAAGAGTTTATAGGCGACAGAAGTACCAAAGGAACAATTGGTATTGGCCACACAAGATGGGCAACTCACGGACCTGCAAATGATGAAAATGCTCACCCGCATGCATCTGGTGATGGAAATCTTGTTCTAATCCACAATGGAATTATTGAGAACTACGCTAGTTTAAAAAAAGAACTAGAAAAAAGAGGTCACAAATTCTTGAGTGATACCGATACAGAAGTTCTTATCCATTTGATTGAAGAAGTTAAAAAACAAGAAAACGTAAGTTTATTTGAGGCAGTAAGATTATCATTAACTGAGGTTGTGGGTGCTTACGCCATTGTAGTAATGGATAAAAATAACCCTGATGAGTTAGTTCTCGCCAAAAAAAGTAGCCCATTGGTTATTGGAATTGGAGACAATGATTTTTATGTAGGATCTGATGCTACTCCAATTATTGAATACACAAAAAATGTTGTGTATTTAGAAGACGAAGAAATTGCTATAATCAGTAAGAAAAACGGGTTGAAAATCAAGAAATTGAACAACCAAGATATTTCTCCAACAATTCAGGAATTACAAATGAAGTTGGATGTATTGGAAAAAGGAGGTTATCCTCATTTTATGCTAAAAGAAATATTTGAGCAACCAAAAACTATCCTCGATTGTATGAGAGGAAGAGTAAATGCTCAAAAAGGATTTGTATCTCTTGGTGGAATTGAAGATTACGCTACCAAAATACTTAATGCAAACAGAATAATAATAATTGCCTGTGGTACATCATGGCATGCAGGATTGGTAGGGGAATATTTAATAGAAGACCTTGCTAGAATTAATGTAGAAGTAGAATATGCTTCGGAGTTTAGATACAGGAATCCGATTATAAATGAAAATGATATTGTATTAGCTATATCGCAATCTGGAGAAACAGCAGATACTTTAGCAGCTATTAAATTAGCCAAATCTAAAGGAGCAACAATCCTAGGTATTTGTAATGTAGTAGGCTCTACAATCTCAAGAGAAACTCATGCAGGAGCTTATACTCACGCAGGACCAGAAATTGGAGTTGCATCCACTAAAGCATTTACTGCACAAGTAACTGTACTTTCATTATTAGCATTAAGCCTTGCACAAAAGAAAGGGACGATTGAAAAATCTAAATTAAACAGATTACTTTTTGAATTGGAATCTATTCCAGAAAAGGTAGCTGAGGTACTTAAATCGGATGATTTATGTAAAGAAATTGCAGCTATTTATAAAGATGTAAATAATGCGCTTTATTTAGGAAGAGGTTATAGTTTCCCTGTAGCCTTGGAAGGTGCTCTTAAACTAAAAGAAATTTCATACATACACGCAGAAGGATATCCTGCTGCCGAAATGAAACACGGACCAATTGCTTTAATTGACGAAGAAATGCCAGTTTTTGTTGTAGCAACAAAAGGACCTTCATACGAGAAAGTAGTAAGTAACATACAAGAAGTAAAAGCCCGAAAAGGTAAAGTTATTTCTATTGTTACTAAAGGTGACGAAGATGTGAAAAAAGCAGCCGATCACGTAATTGAAATCCCTCATACGGAAGAACAATTTGCGCCAATTTTAGCAACAATTCCATTTCAGTTATTGAGTTACCACATGGCGGTAATGAGAGAGTGTAATGTGGATCAACCAAGGAACTTAGCTAAATCTGTAACAGTAGAATAACCAATAAATTATGGAATCTAAAGACATCATGTTATTATTGGTAATTATTGCGGTCATTCTTGGCTCAGGATTTATCTTTTACATAATTGTTGGTGGTTTTAATAAAAAACCTGCTTCAACAACCCTTGGTTCAACTCCACAACCAGCACCTCAACCAACAAAGGCAGTTGATGAAAAAGAAAAACATTTATTCCCACTTAAGCTCCAAGCTTATGAGCGAATCGTATTATTTATGGAGCGAATTGAACCAAGTAGTTTGGTAATGAGAACCAAAGAAGGAGAAATGACTTCTGCTCAATTACACGGGGCGCTTTTAAACAACATACGCCAAGAATATGAGCACAATGTTGCTCAGCAGATTTACATAAGCGAAAACGCATGGAACTTGGTGAAACAAGCCAAAGAAGAAACGATTCGTATTGTAAACATGGCAGCAAATTCTATGGATAAAGATTCAAGTGGAAATGATTTAACTCGTGATATATTTGAGAAAATGATGGTGTTACCAAAATCGCCTTCTCAAATTGCTTTGGATTATGTAAAGCAAGAAATTAAAGAAATTATATAACCTCCCTCCTCTTGAAAGAACACGAATTCGTACTTACCGAAGAATACATTCAATTAATACAATTACTTAAAGTGCTATCGCTTGTAGGAAGTGGCGGAGAAGCCAAAGAAGTAGTACGTGAGGAATTAGTATTTTGTAATGGAGAACTAGAAACTCGTATGCGTTACAAAGTGCGTAAAGGTGACGAAATTGAATTCGAAGAGAATTTGATTAGGGTTGTTTAGATTACTTAAAAAAATCTAATAATTATTCTTGTGCCAGTCGCTTTTCCAAGCTTCAGTTACTCCCACTACTCCTTTATCATTTAAAACAATTACAGTAATCTTTTTATTTATCGGAAAATATAGGAATTCCTCTAGATAATCATCTTTAGTTAAGCCAAATGACTTTAAATTTTTAATCAACTCTTGCATTCCTGTTAAGGATTCATTTTTTGACATTTGATGACCATAATCAATCGTTTCGTATATACCTAATGCACTTACAGCAAATTTTCCACCTATACTTTTACTGTAAGGAACTGAACTCGACAGAATTTTAATTAACTCTCCCTTTCTCCCTGCAGATAGGAAATTACTTTTTTCAACTAATTCTAACAACTCATTCATTTCCATAATTAAAGATAATACTCTAATAAAAAAAGCCCATCAACAATAAGTTAATGGGCTTTTTTACTTGCGGAGAGACAGGGACTCGAACCCTGGCGGCCAATTAAGGCCGACAGATTAGCAATCTGCTCCATTACCACTCTGGCACCTCTCCAATTAGGTTTGCAAATATATAAAAGTTTAGGTTACTCAAAAAATTAATTTCACTAAAAAAACGAAGCATTTTCTTTTGCCATTTTCCTTAGTAAACTACTTGGTCTGTATCTGTCTTCACCATAGGTCTGGTAAAGGTTTTCGAGAATAGTAAGTGGCTTGTTTGCACCTATCTCATCACACCATGCCAGGAGCCCTTTTGGGTAATTGGTACCAAATCGCATGGCCAAATCAATATCTTGGGCACTTGCAACTTGCCAAAAAACAGCATCTGCTGCTTCATTAATCAACATAGCTTGTATGCGTTCGAATATTTT
>CALLII010000108.1 GCA_938009745.1 uncultured Flavobacteriales bacterium | reverse complement strand
GCATCACAAGTAATCACTGTTACTGTGTCATAACCTACATAGTTTGTATCTGGTGTGTAAGTAATGGTTCCTGTTGGTAATCCTCCTACTGAATCAATAGTAATTGTTCCATGCTTTGGTCCTCCTGTTGTTGTTACTGTTATTACTGGTGTAACTCCACTCACGATTGGTTGACCTAAGGTTACTGGTACATCTTCTAAGGTTACTACTGGTACTGTATCCGTTACTGGCTCTACTGTTACTATCAGTGTTGTTGTATCACACACTCCATTTGTATCACACACTACGAAACATACTGTATCGTTTCCTGCGTATCCTGGTGTTGGATCATAAGTAACACATCCTGTCAAAGGATTGTAACCAGCCATTCCATTATTTGGTCCACAGTTAAACACTATTGTATCCAATACATCTACTTGCGTAATTGATGGCGGACATAATGTTATTGTTCCTCCTTCTGGAATTGTATCCATGATCGTATCTCTAACTGGTACTATAGTTATTGGTACTAACGTAGTATCACAGAATGGCGTTACGCCATCACAGATTACTACTGTTATGGTATCAACTCCTACATAGTTAGAATCTGCTTGATAAGTCACGGCTCCTGTTATTGGATCAACTGTTGTTGTTCCATGTTTTGGTCCACTTATTACTGTTACTGTTCCTAAACTATCTACATCTGTTAATGAATCTGTTCTTGGGAAGATGGTAAATGTACTGTCTTCGTCAATTGTCATTGGCACTGTATCCATTACTGGAATAACTGTTATTGTTAACACGGTTGTATCACAATTAGCTGTTGTATAACAAGTTATTATTGTCACTGTATCATAACCAACATAGTTAGTATCTGGTGTGTAAGTTATTGTTCCTGTTACTGGGTCAGTAGTTACTGTTCCATGCTTTGGTCCATTACTAGTCGAAATAGTACTAACTGTTCCAGCTGCTCCTATTGAAGGAGAACCTAATGTAAATGGAACATCTTCTAAAGTAGATACAGGAATAGTATCTGTAAATGGTAATACTGTAACAGTTGCAGTTGTGTCACCACAAGGCGCATTACTAAGTGTATAAGTATAAACTCCAGATTGATTAGTTGTACTATTAAATATGGCATTATATCCAGTTCCAAATGCTGCTCCAAATGGGTCAGTCCATATACCTGTTGTATCTGGAGTACCAACTAATGTATCAAATAAATTGAATGTACAACCTGCTCCACAGTTTGCTATCACATTATTACTTCCTGGATTACCTTTTGGCACTACAGTGATAACTGCTGTATCAAATACTGAACCACATCCGTTAACAGAATCAATTGCTTCGAAATAATAAGTAGTTGTTACGTTTGGACAAGCTAAATAAGGCATAGTTCCTAAGAAACTTCCTGCACCATCATAAACATTATAAGTATTTCCTGCAATTAAAGTTGTAGTCAACATTACACAGTCATCATCACAAATAGTATCATCTATTACATCAAAAGGTGCTGGTGTACCTTTAATGAATATTGAAATTGAATCTTCAAAAACACAATCTCCATCAATAACTTGAAGCCTAAATGTCCAAACTTGATCAAAAGGAACTGAAGGTGGGTCCAAAGTAGGACTTCTGTCAGTTATACTTGAAAGGAAGGTTTGTCTTCCTAAACTATTTGGATCTGACCAAACAAATACTCTACCTGAATAATTACCAGTTCCTGAACATACTCCGAAGTTTAAAGTATCATTATCACACATGGTATCATTTTGTAACATCATATCGATTGTTACAGGAAGTACAGCAAAGTTTGTATCACATACACAACTTGAAGCACTATCTAAAGCAACTATTATATCACATATTGCACCACCAGTATAATTAGTAGCTATGGATTTAAAGTTAATTGTTCCTGTTTCTCCTTTATTAATTGAATCAGTATAAACTAATGAATCAAATATTGGATCAGTAGCATCAATTATTCCGTTACCGTTAGTATCTGCATAGAACTTAAACAATGTTTGAGTTCCTTGATTTATTTTTGTTCCATTGTTAATGTAGCTAAAGTTAATATCAAGAGAATCATTACATCCATTAAGAACTGTAGAAATATTAGTAAGAGCTATATCACCTTTACTAACTATAAATTCATCTTTATTAGAAGATAAAGGATAAATAACTTCACATGGCACTGAAGAATCAGTTTTACAATAAAGTATATATCTTTCAAATGCTTCTACTTCAATAGATGTATCCATTGCACAGTTAACAGAAGTTACTGGAACCATACTAAATGAGAATGAAAGACTATCTGCACCAGGCACTCCTGTTGGAGCAGCAGTAGGTAATCCAGAAGTTAAGTACCATTCTAATGTTCTCATTCCTCCAGAAACAGTATTCGTTGGAGTTAAAGATTGTAAAAATGAACTTCTATGTGTATTGTAAATAGTACCAGCAAAATCAAATTCAGCTGGGAAAGTAACTGCTATTACCTCTGAACCTCTACTATTCTTAGCATACAAGTTAAAGAATGAAACATCAACTTTAGTTGCTGTATCACAAGCTTGAATTGTATCCATTCTTACATTAACAAGTGTTAATCTATTTGCTTTTGGAAGTAATCCATTAACTTGAAATGGTTGAGAAATTTCACTTCTACTTATAGTAACTCCATTACAACCTCTTGTACCTTGTACATTGAATCTGATGTCATCTCCAGGAAGTACAAAACAATTAGTATTAAACGCAAATCTTATTAATGCAAAATTTGAATCATTTATTTGTTCAAAGTTTTTCAACTTACTAGAAGAAAACTGACCTGTTAAATCCCATCCCAATGAATCACCAGTTAGAGTTGGATCAGTTAAGTTGATAGAAGTTGTATTTGTACCATCATAAGGCCAAATTAATTCAGAAGTTCCAGGAATATATGTAACATTCGAAGTACTTGGTAAAATAGCTGAAAAAGCTAAGTCTTTTAAATCTGTCAAATCAATATTTGCGATTTGAACATCATAAAATAAAGTGTCACAAATATCAAATGGCATTGTTGGCTCACTAACAATTCTTGCTTGAAGTTTAGCTGCTAATTCATCAATGTAAATTTGAACAGTTTGTTGATTATGCTCACAAGAATAACTTGTTGGTGCATAACCAGAAGCTGGGTCAACTGGGTAAGAAGCACAGTTCCATCCACCAGTAACGGTAATAGAATCTAAATCACAACTTGTATACTGAGCACAAACCCTGTAAGTTTTTGAATCTAATGATTTGATAGTATCAGTCTGGAACCAAATTCCATTTGTTCCATAAGTGTACAGTGTTTGTGGAACACTAAATCCACTATCAATTCTTACAACACTTGTAATATTTAAACTATCTGAATTTAAATCAATCCATGTATAATCAATATCAGAGAAAGAAAGGTTTTCATAATTAACATCCCAACAAACTGAATCTGCTGAAGCAGCAGCTACAATTGGTGATGAAGTAATATTGAAAGGAGTAATATCAACAAATACGATATCACTTGCTCCATATCTAGAATTTGTATCGAATCTGGTTAACACTGAAGTTACATCACTATTAGTAAATCTAGTAATATCAGCTTCTCCTTTTAATTCAAACAATGTTGTTGAAGATGAATCTTCAATTGCACAAGTAGGTACTTGATAAACTCTTACTTCTACTCTATTGGCTAAACTTGGACCAAAAGTTTCTGGCAATACATTAATTGCAGCACTTTTTTCCATTGGGATAATTATTGAGTTTCCTGATTGAGTAAAAGGAATAACTTTTTCAACAGCTAAGTTACCTCCTTCAACTCCCCATCTATAGCTAATTACTACACTATCTGGATCATTGAAATATGTAGGACTCCAAGAGAATCTTAATTCATCTATTCTTTCATTTCTTTTAAATTCGTTTGGATAATTATCAGTTCCAGATCCACTCCAAAGTTCTAACTGATGAAAAGCAGGAGAACATCCTCCTAAATCACCTGCTGGATCTACATTAAATGAAAGTGCATTTTGCCATACTTGAAATAACTGACCATAAATATCACATTGAGTTGCAGTATCTTCTGGTAATTCATTTATTTGAGCAAAAGGATCAATATGAAAACCTCCTGAATATGTATTGTCTTCGATAATAAACTTGATATCCAAGTTTACACTATCAAAATCAATACCAGATCCACCAGTAAATTGATATCCTCCTCCCATACTATCTTTGTACGAAGAAAGGTTCCACTGCCAATCATAATCATGAGATGTTCCTGCTTGTTGAGGACCATATTCTCCAGAGTATTTACCAGGAGCATGTAACTTAAAAGTATTATGAGTACCGGCATCTGCATCATAAATAGTGATGGTACTATTAACAGTATCCATTCTTAATATTTGTTTTGTTCCAGCTTGGTTGATTTGGGTATGGTAACTAAACCTTGCATGAGCACTATCTAAAATAGCATTATTTACTACACCTCTTAACTGTACTAAAACTGTATCAGCTACTTGAGCTCTGTACAATGCGATACCTGGAGTATTTCTATTAACTTTTGTTGTTTCTGTAGTATCAGTGTATCCAAAAGTTATTCTTTCCATATTGAAAGTTCTTAAACTAATACCTTCTGGTGGTAAATCACAGTGAAAACGCACTAATCTTTTCCCTCTAAACATATCCGTTTCATAACAAGTTTGATCAGCTGTGTTGACACACTTGTAACTCTGTATCCATTCTATAGTTCTTAAAGAATCTGCCTCAGGACAAATTCCACCTGAACAATCATACCTTAAAGTTACATCAACTCCATAAGTTCCTGCTCCTGTAGTTCCTTCTGTATTCCACCATATATATATAGTATCAACACCATTTAATCCTTTTCTTTCTTCCCAAGAAGCAACTGAATCGGTTGTTGAACTTTGAGGAAAGTTAGAAATTGGAAATGCTAAAGTTGTATCAAGAGATACATCTTTCGGTACAATAATTTTTAACTGACGAACTGCACTATCACATTCATATGTTGCAGATGTATTCCATTCACCTAAAGTCATATTTAGCACATAACTACCGTTATCGAAAAAATCTGGTGTAATAGCAGAACTTGATCCTCTAGGATTTAAGTAAAATATTTGTCCTCCTAAAAGTCTTTGTTCTTTTCTATTTCCAGAACATTCATCAGAATACAATACATCCATTGATGGCTGAACCGCTTCTACTAATTGAGGATTTGCATCAATATTACCTCCACTTAAGTTTTGTAAAAGAAAAGAGGTATCGTGAGTAAGTGCATAAAAAGAACCATATAGTTCGATAACTAAAGAATCATTTACAGCTAAATCATCAAAGAAACCATCATTATTAATATCCTGAAATCCATATCCATTAAATGAAAGTAAATCTTTTACTGTAACAGCTGCACCTGCATTAAGACCTGCATTTACAGTACTGGTAAAAGGAACATTTACTCCATTTATGATAACAGAATCCCAACAGAAATTATCTGACAATAAACCTGGTGAGGAAGAACGATTGTATGGATAATCAGCAGTTCCTAATTCAAGAACTATGTCTGTAAGAAATCCACCAGTTGGTAATACTGGTTGTGTATTATTTTTTAATTGAAATCCAAATCTAGCTGTACCTGTTCCACACGTATCACATAAATTAGGAGCAATAAATAAATCAGGTCTTGCTGTTAATCCAACTACGGTTGGTGACAAAGCAATAATTCCTTCTGCTGCAACAGTTGTGTTCTGACAATCAGATCCACCACAACCCCAAGTTAAAGTGTAATCTCTCTTTACGTTTGAGTTCTGGCTATTACAGTTTCCTAAAACAGTTACAGAATCACAAAAAGTAAATTGTTCACCTGGTTCTAATTCCCCATCTCCATCACCTATGGTTGCAAAAAATGCTGGACCAAAAACGTATCTAACAGTATCATTTACAGTTGTAGATGTTACTCCTGCAGTTACCCAATCAAATGAATAATAATTTGGTTTATTAGGTATAGTTACTGTTAACTCACCAATAGAACTAATTAACGAAGTATAATTTACTTTAAAGCACCTTTGAATTTTTTGACCAATCGCCAATCTATTCAAATTAATATTTGAATTAGAAGCGGTAGTGTTAGAAATTCCTTGAAAAACTACATATGGTTCTCTAACAGAAATGTTATTCGATACAATAGTATCACTAACTGGTGTTGCAATTGGTGAACCATTATAATTCTTTGTAACCCATGATGAAGATTTAGATGTTCTGGCACCACATGAGGCAACAACAACAACCTTTAACTCAAAATAAGTTGTGAAAGGTGAAGATAAAAATGTTACATGGGGAAAAATTACATCACTAGGATTTGTAGCGTCTACTGTTCCAGGTGGAATATCAAAACTATCAATTGTTTCTGTGTAAATATGATCAACAAATGTAAACCCATTAGGAAGGTCAACATGAATAGTAACATCCTCATAAGGAAGAAGTGGATTACTGTTTGAATCCAATCCCGTTTTGAAGAAAAACGATATTGTATCAGGCACACAAACAATTTGTGGCGAAGGAAACGAAACTGAATCCATTACGATTCTTTGGGATTTCCCATTAAAACTTATTAATGACAGCATTAGTAATGCAGCTATTTTAATATAAGTATTGATATTTTTCATAATCTATTTTTTGTAAAGTATCTTTTTAGTTCTTTTTTATCTCTGCGAAATTAGAAAGTATTCTTTATCCACACAACACTATGAATAACTTCCTTGCTTAAAATGCACTTTTCTATTGTTTAAAGAAATATTGACTAATTATAATCCTTATAATCATTGATTTAACTACATAAACTATATTGTTTTATCATCAATATATCAGCAAAAATTCACCATAAAAACTTATTATTTTGTTAACTACTTGCAAATGTTTATTTTTTCATAGTCCAACCTTGTTAATTATACTACGTACATTATACCATGAAAGCATTAGTTATATCAGGAGGAGGCAGTAAAGGAGCATTTGCCGGAGGCATTGCAGAATACCTAATTTTAGAAAAGAAAAAAAACTATGATTTGTTTGTTGGGTCATCTACAGGAAGTCTATTAATACCTCTATTAGCATCAAATAATATAGAAAAAGCTCATCAAGTTTATACGACAATAAAAAATTCAGATATTTTCACTTTAAGTCCCTATAAATTAAAAAAGCGAAGGGGAGTAGAATTTATAAGGATGGACCACTTTAATGTTATTAGATCTTTTTTGAGAGGAAACAAAACATTTGGTTCTACAAAAAATCTGAGAAAAACTATTGAAAACTATTTTACTGAAAAGGATTTCGAAAAAATTAAACAATCCGAAAAAAATGTAATTGTAACAGTATCTAATCTTTCTACACAAGAAGTAGAATACAAATCGATTAAAGATTTCAGCTATTCTGACTTTTGTGATTGGATTTGGGCTTCAGCTAATTTTGTTCCTTTTATGAGTTTGATGATAAAGAATAATATGGAATATGCTGATGGTGGTTTTGGAAACAACATTCCTGTTCAGGCTGCAATAGATGCTGGGGCAACAGAAATTGATGTCATAATATTAGATCCTATTCAAAGATTATCCAATAAAATTAGGTCTACAAATGCTTTTGACTTAACTTTCAAGCTATTAGACTATCTAATGGAACAAAACAATCAAAGTAAACTAGAAATTTCTAAATTAAGAGCACAAAATAAAAAAGTGACCATAAATCGATTCTTCACTCCTACACAATTAACAGAAAACTCTCTTATTTTTAACAGAGAAAAGATGACAAAATGGTGGGAAGATGGGAAAGAGTTTGCAAGAAAAATTGACCCTAAAGAAGCTATTATCATCCCTTAAAAATGAATAAAATTTTATTCATGTACTATTGTTAACATATATCCCAAATAATTGAAAAACAAATCCTGATTTAATCGTATTTTTGATGATAATCGAATTTTACAACCCTTATTGATGGGATATCTAGACGAGTTAAACCCTCCACAACTTGAAGCTGTTATAAATACCGAAGGCCCGTGCATGGTTATCGCAGGAGCAGGCTCTGGAAAAACTAGAGTTTTAACTTACAGGATTGCTCATTTAATTGAAAAAGGAGTTGATCCTTTCAGTATTCTTTCATTAACCTTTACCAACAAGGCAGCCAAAGAAATGAAAGAAAGGATTGGTAAAGTAATTGGAGGAAGTGAAGCTCGAAACATATGGATGGGCACTTTTCACTCAGTATTTGCAAGAATATTAAGATCTGAAGCTCATCACATTGGATACCCACAGAACTTTACAATTTATGACACTCAAGATTCTAAAAATTTAATAAAATCTATTGTAAAAGAATATGGCTTAGATGATAAACTCTATAAACCAGGAATAGTTTACAACAGAATATCTTCTGCAAAAAATAATTTAATCTCTGCTCAAGGCTACTTGGAAAATGCAACCATAATGGCTGATGACCGAAGTGCCGGAAGACCAAAAATTGGTGAAGTTTACAAAGCTTATCAATCAAGATGTTTCAGAGCTGGAGCTATGGATTTTGATGATTTATTATTCAAAACAAATATCCTATTTAGAGATCATCTTGAAGTTTTATACAAATACCAACAAAGATTTAAGTACTTATTAGTAGATGAGTATCAGGATACTAACTACTCGCAGTACCTAATTGTGAAAAAACTAGCCTCAGCAAACGAAAATCTTGTTGTTGTTGGTGATGATGCACAGAGTATCTATGCATTTAGGGGAGCAAACATTGAAAACATATTAAATTTCAAAAAAGATTATCCCGATTACAAGTTATATAAACTGGAGCAAAATTACCGTTCTACAAAAGTAATTGTACAGGCTGCAAATAGTATTATTAAGAAGAACAAAGACCAAATTGAAAAAAAGGTTTGGACTGATAATAGCGAAGGTGAAAAACTAAAAGTAGTCAGAACTTTATCTGATAATGAAGAAGGAAAGGCTATAGCAAACTCAATATATGAGATAAAAAACAATGAAAATGCCAGCTTTAAAGATTTTGCCATTTTATACCGCACAAATGCACAATCGCGTTCATTTGAAGAATCATTACGAAGGCTAAATATTCCTTATAAAATATATGGGGGACTCTCTTTTTATCAAAGAAAAGAAATAAAAGACCTCCTCTCCTACTATCGTTTAATTGCTAATCACAATGATGAAGAAGCCTTTAAAAGAGTAATAAATTATCCGAAAAGAGGAATAGGAAAAACAAGTATTGATAATTTAATTATTGCTGCTAGCCAAGAAAACAAATCGCTTTGGGAAGTAGCCAATACTTTATCTCAAAATACTTTGGGTATAAATAAAGGAACTGTTGCTAAAATCACTGATTTCTGTACAATGATACAGAGCTTTACTGTAAGATTAGAAACTGAAAACGCCTACGATTTAGGAAAAGAAATAGCCACTTCTTCGGGGATATTAAGAGATTTATATGCTGACAAAACTCCTGAAGGAGTAAGTAGGTATGACAATATACAGGAATTGCTAAATGGATTAAAAGAATTTACCGATCAAGATGAAGGTATCGATTTACAACCTACTTTAAGTGATTTCCTTATTGATGTAGCATTATTAACCAATGCTGATAACGACAAAGAAGAAGACTTGAATAAAGTGGTGATGATGACGATTCACTCTGCCAAAGGTTTGGAGTTTCCATACGTTTATATCGTAGGATTAGAAGAAAACTTATTTCCTTCACAAATGTCATTAACCACTCGTAATGATTTGGAAGAAGAAAGACGTTTGTTTTATGTAGCTTTAACCAGAGCCGAAAAAAAAGCTACATTATCCTATGCAACAAGCCGTTACAGGTGGGGAAGTCTTATCAACTGTGAACCAAGCAGATTCATTGATGAAATTGACCCTCAATATTTAGATCAGGAAACAATTGTATCTCCAAGAAAACAAGCCTCTACTTCTACCGACAGGAAAAGTGGGTTTGAAATGAAATTCAATAAACCAGCCGCTACATTACCAAACATGAAAAAAGTATCTGCGACTTCCAGTTCAGGAGGTGGCTCGGATAATAAAAATATGGTTGTTGGAGTTAATGTAAGGCATGCCAAATTTGGCAAAGGAAAAATAGTAAACATAGAAGGTGCTTATCCAAATAGAAAAGCGACTGTCTTTTTCCCTAATGTAGGCCAAAAACAATTATTACTTAAATTTGCTAAACTCGAGATAATCGATTAAAAATAAAAAACTTAACGTGGAAGGATTAAATTATAACACAACAAGAGAAGACTTACAGATACCGGAATACGGACGTAACATCAAGAATATGATTGATTACGCAATTTCGATTGAAGACCGTGAGGAGAGACAAAAAGTTGCCAATGCAATAATTTCTGTAATGGGACAATTAAACCCTCATCTGAGAGATATCACTGATTTTACTCACAAACTTTGGGATCATTTATTTATCATTTCAGAAGATAAATTAGATGTTGACTCACCTTATCCTAAGCCTGAAATGGGAGAAGCGGAAAAAAAGCCAGAATTAATGAGCTATTCTGAAGGGAAAAGAAAAATTAGATATGCTTATTACGGTAAATCTGTGAGTTTATTCATTAAAGAAGCTATTGAAAAAGAAGATCCAAAGGAAAAAGAGTTAATTACTGTTGCAGTAGCTAATCTAATGAAAAAACTATTCCTAACATGGAATAAAGACTATGTTGAAGACTCAGTAATCGTTAAACATTTGGAAGAACTATCAAACGGAAAACTAGAATTACCAGAAGGAACGGTTCTAACATCAGTGGATGAACTAGCAAAGTCTATTGCCAAAGTATCTAACTCAACAAAAAAGAAAACGAATAAAAAGAGCAACAATTCAAGAAAGAAATACACTAAAAAATAAGACTGAAACATGAATATTTTTGAAATAAACGGAGGAAAAAAATTAAAAGGAGAATTAACTCCACAGGGAGCAAAAAACGAAGCATTACAAGTGCTATGTGCCGTTTTATTGACTCCAGAAGAAGTAATTATAGACAATGTCCCTAATATTATTGATGCTAATAAACTAATTGATTTATTAAGTTCAATGGGCGTTACTGTAAAGAAACTAAGTGACGAAAAATATTCATTTAAAGCAGACAATGTAAATGTTGATTATTTAATATCAGAGGAATTTAAGCAAAAAGGCTCAAGCCTTAGAGGTTCAATAATGATATTAGGTCCATTATTGGCAAGATTTGGAAAAGGGTACATGCCAAAACCAGGTGGAGATAAAATTGGAAGAAGAAGATTGGACACTCACTTTATTGGGTTCCAAAATCTTGGGGCTACGTTTCATTATGATGCCAAAGATTTCTTTTATGAAGTAAAAGCTGATAAATTAAAAGGTGCCTACATGCACTTGGATGAAGCTTCGGTAACTGGAACAGCAAACATTGTCATGGCAGCTGCACTTGCAGAAGGAACTACTACAATATATAATGCAGCTTGTGAACCATACTTACAGCAATTATGCAAAATGATAAATTCTATGGGAGGAAAAATCTCTGGAATTGGATCCAACATGATTGTAATTGAAGGAGTTGATTCACTTGGAGGATGCGAACACAGAATACTTCCAGATATGATTGAAATTGGAAGTTTTATTGGATTAGCTGCAATGACTGGTTCAGAAATTACTATCAAAAATGTGTCATACCCAGATTTGGGAATTATCCCTGATACTTTCAGAAAATTAGGAATAAAAATAGAGCTAAAAGGAGATGATTTGTACATTCCAGCCCAAGATCATTATGAAATAGAATCATACATTGATGGTTCAATAATGACGATATCAGATGCGCCTTGGCCAGGATTCACTCCTGATTTATTAAGTATAGTATTAGTGGTTGCAACACAAGCAAGAGGGAGTGTATTAATTCACCAAAAAATGTTCGAAAGCAGATTGTTCTTCGTAGATAAATTGATTGATATGGGAGCAAAAATAATACTTTGCGATCCACACAGAGCTACAGTAATTGGAATTGACAAGGAATATCCATTAAGAGGAATAAAAATGAGCTCACCTGATATTAGAGCAGGAGTTTCATTGCTTATTGCAGCCTTATCTGCTGAAGGAAAAAGTCAAATTAGTAACATATCTCAAATTGATAGAGGATACCAAAATATTGATACCAGATTAAATAATATTGGAGCTGACATAGTTAGAAGTTAAACTTGGTATAGTTCTTGTTAATTCTTTAACACTAGTATAAATTTATTGAAAATATAAACATGAAAAAAGTAATCATCATAGCCCTATCAGGAATGATAGCCTTGATATCATATAGTTTCATACCTACTACAAACACTGAAGTAGAGATTGAATTATCTCCAGAAGTTGGAGTTAATATTGGTGATATTGCCCCTGATTTGGAATACAAAAGTCCTGATGGAAAAACATATAAATTATCTTCACTTAGAGGTAAATATGTATTAATTGATTTTTGGGCAAGCTGGTGTGGACCTTGTAGAAAAGAAAGTCCAAATTTGGTAAGTGCCTATAAAAAATATAAAGATGCTTCTTTCAGAAAAGGAAAAGGTTTCGAAATATTTAGTGTATCACTTGATAACCAAATTCCTAAATGGAAACAAGCAATTACTAAAGATAATTTATCATGGAAATATCATGTAAGTGATCTAAGAGGATGGTACTCTGATGCAGCTAAAACATATAAAGTAAATTCTATTCCACAAAGTTTTTTGGTTGATCCAAAAGGGAAGATAGTAGCCAAAAACCTTAGAGGAATGAAATTACATACTACACTTGATAGATATGTAAAGAAATTCTAAAAAAGACAAAAAGATTTTAATCCCATTAAAATGACAGACTCCTGCCATTTTAATGGGATTTTTAGTTAGAAAAAAAATAAAACTATTCTAGTTAAGATTTAAACAATCGTTTAGGTAATAACAAAGCCCATGAAACCTTTCAGAAAACATCAAGTTTGAAAAAATAACTAAGTTAGCAATCAAGTATAAAAAAAGAACTAGGACTAATTTATTTAAACTCAATGAAAAAACTATTAACTCTCTCTATAATCATCACATTATCATATAATTGTTTATCCCAACAATTCTTTCATAATTTTGGATTAGGCGTAACCTATTTTACTTATGAATACGACTACACAATCCCTGGTTTTAATAATGGCGGTATATCTGGTGGAGGCGGAGGAACTTTACTTTATCAAGCTGGATTGAATTTTAAACTTGGCAAATTAATAAATATTGCACCAACTATTTATCCCTCAATTGGAGGTGGATTCATATCGACCGGAGTAGCAGCAACTCCAGCTGGAGGGGGTAATGGATTAACTATTTTTGGCGAATTACCAGTGCTCGCAGAACTGTACATTGGGGATAGAGAAAAATTTGGAGGTTTTTTAGGTGTCGGATTAAATACTGCTTGGTATTCTACCGCATCTTTCATTTATGGACCTCAATTGTCCTTAGGATTTCACTTCAATTTTAATAATGATTTGATATCTAACTCATTAGGAGAAGAAATGACAATACGATTTGCTTATACAAAACCAATGAACGAGCCTCAAAGGATAAGTGGGGCATCCTACACAAAAAATGAATTCAGGTATTACTTTTCTCTCGCTTACTTATGGTCCATAGGTAAATAGATGAATTAGAAGTATCCACAAACAAACTTCTATTAATCCCATTAATATGTCAGTCTGCTGCCATTTTAATGGGATTTTTTATTCAATCTATGTCAGATTGACTTAGATTTGCGAATGGCAAACAAATTGAATATGTTCAATCGTAAAAATAAAAGAGGAAAAATGACAAGTGAAAACGAAAATAACGAAGAGTTGAAACAAGATAACGCAACAGAAGAGACTACTCAGAATGCTGAAAATTCTCAGGAAGAAACTCAAGAAGAATCAGCTCCAGTTGAAGAAAAAAGCGAACTAGAACTAGCTCAAGAGGCTGTATTAATAGCAAATGACAAATATTTAAGGTTATATTCTGAGTTCGATAATTTCAGAAAAAGAACAGCCAAAGAAAAGCTAGACACTATAAAATCGGCAAGTGAAGATGTAATAAAGAACATGCTTCCTATTGTAGATGATTTTAAAAGAGCCATGGCACACAACCAAGAGGTGAATGATGCTGACGCTATAAAACAAGGTTTTGAACTGATTTACAACAAACTATTTAAATCTCTTGAGGCAAAAGGATTAAAAAAAATTGATGCCATGGGCGAAGTATTTAATGCAGATATTCATGAAGCTATCACCAATATTCCTGCTCCAAGTGAGGATATGAAAGGAAAAATAATGGATGTGGTTGAAGAAGGATATTATTTGGGAGATAAAATTATTAGGTTCCCGAAAGTGGTTATAGGACAATAAGTCCCAAAAGAAATTAAGATGGCAAAAAGAGATTATTACGAAGTATTAGGTATTAGCAAAGGTGCGGATGCAAGCGAAATTAAAAAGGCTTACCGTAAATTAGCTATCAAATTTCACCCGGACAAAAATCCTGATAACCCAGATGCTGAAGTAAAATTTAAGGAAGCAGCTGAGGCTTACGAAATATTAAGTAATGCCGAAAAGAAACAAAGGTATGACCAATATGGTCATGCAGGAGTTGACGGTAGTGCTGGAGGTGGATTTGGTGGAGGTGGAATGAACATGGATGATATTTTCAGTCAATTTGGAGATATCTTTGGTGGTGGAGGAGGTGGTGGATTCGGAGGCGGTTTTGGAAGAAGCCAAGGACGAAGAACCATTAAAGGAACTAACCTCAGAGTAAGACTAAACTTAACTCTCGAAGAAATTGTAAATGGAGTTGAGAAAAAGATAAAAGTTAATAAACTTGTTCAGGCTGAAGGTGTAGAATACAAAACGTGTAGCACTTGTAAAGGTCAAGGACAAGTAACTAGAGTTGTAAATAGCTTTTTGGGACAAATGCAAACAGCATCTGCCTGCCCTACTTGTAGTGGATCGGGACAATCAATAGGTAAAAGACCTTCTGGAAGTGATCAAAACGGAATGGTGCGTAAAGAAGTTGTAATCCCAATAGAAATTCCAGCTGGTGTGGAAGATGGAATGCAACTTAACGTTAGAGGAAAAGGAAATGATGCTCCTGGAAATGGAGTTGCTGGTGACTTATTGGTAGTAATATCAGAAGTAGAACACGAATCATTAAAAAGAGAAGGACAAAACTTACATTACGATTTGTATTTAAACATTGCAGATGCAGCCTTAGGAACATCTGTAGAGATTCCTGCGGTTGGAGGAAACGTTAAATTTAAAATTGCTGGAGGAACACAAAGTGGCAAAACACTTAGATTAAAAGGAAAAGGAATCCCCTCTGTAAATTCTTATGGTAAGGGAGATATATTAGTCCATGTAAATGTTTGGACTCCTCAAAACTTAACTAAAGAAGAGAAGAAAGCCCTGGAAGTACTTCAGAAATCTGAAAACTTTGCCCCTAACCCTACAAGTAAGGACAAAGGATTCTTTGATAGAGTGAAAGATGTGTTTAGTTAAAAAGTAATAAACCGAAAAGAGCCTAAAACATAATTGTTTTAGGCTCTTTTTAATTCTACTAATAAATTATATCTTTCTCAAAACATATAATTTATGTGGAGTAGCATTTCTATAATTTTTCATCATATAAGTTGCTACCTCATTTATGTAAACTATTACATCATCAGGATTTTCTGTAGAATATTTAAGACTTGTTGCCTCATAACCCGAATATGGCTTTCCCTTTTCGGTAATGTACCAACTTCCCTTTTCGTTTACGGTCCAAAACATTGAGTCTGTAGAACTTAATATTTCTGCTTTATGCCAAAAATCTTGCTTGAACAACTCTTCATTAAAATCTTTGACTAATGCTGTTGTGTTACTGTTTGGATGATACAAAATCATATCCAATCCATTGGTATGCTTTACAGCATTTACTTTATTAGTTAAGTAATTCCCTGCATCAGTTTTTACCTTAAATTGAGAACCTTCCGTTTTCAAAACAAATAATTCCTTTACCTCAGTTGGGTTTAAAAGTATCTTGTTATAGTCCGTTACTTCGTAAGGTTTTACTTCATAAGAATCTCTTGTTTCATATTTTTTTAGCAAATTAGAATTAACCTCTGTTCCACCCGTAATTCCTTTCTTGTAAGTAAGTTGCCTAAAAGAATACGTGTAGGAAATTGATTCGCTAAAAGTATTGAATCTTTTTTCAACTCTTGTTATCCAATTGTTTTGGTTGTCATATTCATAAAAATACTCTGAACTTAATTTTCCATTATAATAATAGGAGATTTTATCTCCATTATCATTGAAAGAATATGCACCTTTTGATGGCGAACCATATCCATTCATTTCTGAAGAAACCAAATTTCCTTTCTCATAGTTAAATACGTTTGGCTTTTCAGCTTTTTCTCCTTTCGAATAAAAATAACTAGTAATTGAATACGCAGAATTAGATTGGTAGGCATAAATCTTTTCATATTTTTTAATAGCTCCAATCCCTACTTTAGCTTCTTTAATCACTTGATTCTTGTTATTGTATTCAAAGCTAATAGTTGTAGGATCTGTACCTGTAAGATTTATCTCTGTCAAATTACCTGAACTATATAAATAGTTAGTATAGTTTTCCAATTCAACCTGAGAAGTTTTTTTACTAATGTTTCGGCTTGTGAGCTTTACCAAATTTCCATCTTCATAAGTGTATTCGTATTCATAATTGGATAGTAAACTACCAAACTCAGAATAATGGTAAATTAAATTTCCATCATTATATTTCATTTTATCAGAAGAAGATAGCACATAAGATTTTTGAGTTGTTCGATAATAATAGATATTGGTATTTACTTCTTTCACTTTTCCTTTTAAGTTTTCACTACCCAAAGACTTATCTGGTAATTGGCAAAAAGTAGAAAATGAGATTAATGCTACTGTTATTATTAAAATTGTTTTTTTCATAATTCGATAATTTGATTTGTATGTCACAAATGTAAAGCCGATTCGGTAGCCATGAAATACGCAGTTGTTCGTATTTAAGTCATTTCATTTTGTCCAGAGCCATAAATCATTTTGGCTAGCTCAAACCAATTGAATATATTTAACTAAATATTATTAATACCAACCTATGCTTCGCCTCGCACACCTTTTATTTTTTTCTTTAGTACTAGTTAATGTAAATTCTCAAACTGAAATAGATAGCTTAAAACAAATCCGTTCATTTGAAAGTGATCTTGCCAAAGGAAAAAATTATCAATACATAGCAAGCAAAGAAGCTTTTAAAAGTATCGATTCTGCAATTAAATATTCTGATTTAGCAAAAAAAATAGGGGTAAAACTTAAAGACGATACTTTACTCGGTAATATTTATAATGATTTATCAATTGCACACTTTATTGCCGGCAACTTTCAGCAAACTCTTGATTACGGGGAGAAATCTCTATATCACAGAAAAAAAACTAAAGATAGTTTAGCAATTGCATCTGCATATTCTAAACTAGGAATGGGACACCAAGAGTTGGGTAACTTAAAAGACGCCACTAAGTTCTATGGAATTGCTTCTGAAATTTTTATTAAAAAAGATAAAAAGGTACAAGCTGCTCAGATTAAAAATAACATGGCTAATATTTATGAACGAAATGAACAAATGCCAGAAGCTATAAATCAAGCTAAAGAAGCCTCAGAAATACTTTGGGAGCTAAAAGACACTGCTAGATTTACTGTTACTCAAGCCAACTATGGTGATATGCTGCGCAAAAATGGACAACTTAAAGAAAGTATTAGAGTTTTAGAAGAACTTCTTCCATACTCCTCTCAATCGTTTTACAAGGATTTTGAGGGACAGGTCTATCAAAGTCTTGGGTTGGCAGAATATGCACTTGGCGATACAAACAAAGCCGAAACTTATTATCGTAAAGCCATAACAGATTATCAAAAATACAACTCTGCTACCGGCCTTGTTTTGATGCACGGAGATTTAGGAACTATTTTGTACGATAGGGGCAATATTCAAGAAGCCGAAAGAGAATTTTTGGCAGGATTACCTTATTTAGAAAAATCAAATTCTAACATTCACAAAAAATTGATTTATGAAGGGCTATATAAAATAAATAAGCAAAAAGGAAATACTTCTGAGGCTTTTAAATACTCAGAATTGTATCATGCAGCTGACGATAGTATTTATTCTCAATCGCAACAAAAAGAGCTGCTTACACTACAAAAGAAATTTGAAACGGAGGAGAAAAATAGAAAAATTGCCGAGCAAGATACTGAACTTGCAAATCAAGAAATTGCTGCTGGAAAGAAAAATTTCATTTACATTATTTCAGCAATTGTCGCATTGAGTTTGTTTGTTTTGAGCTTCTTATTTTTCAGGAGTTTTAGAAGAAGAAAAGACTTGGAATTAAAAGAAAAAGAATTAAATGCAAGACAAGAAAAACTCAGAATTTCAAGAGACTTACACGATCACATTGGAGCTGAGCTGACTTTGATAAAATCAAGAATTGACCAAAGAGCTTTTTTAAGTAAAGATGAAAATGAGAAAAAGGAGTTGGAAGAAATTTCTGAATACTCCAAAGTTGCTATTGACCAGTTAAGAAAAACGATTTGGGCTACTAAAAATGACAAGATTGATTTGGATAATTTTGTGTCAAATCTTGAGAATTATGTAAATCGTTTTCAATTGAAATCTTCAATTACTGAGAGCCATAAAAATCTAGAATTGTCTTCTGTTGTCGCATTAAATTTATTTAGAGTTTGCCAAGAAACAATTAATAATTCTGTAAAATATAGCGAAGGAACTGAACTGAAAATAACTGTAGAAGAGACAAATAATGATTTGACAATTATCATACAAGATAATGGTAAAGGTTTTGATAATAAAACTATTGTAAGAGGTTATGGATTATCTAATATGGAAGACAGAATGAAGGAAATAAAAGGAAAATTCCAGATTGAATCAAGTCAATCTGGAACTAAAACTGAATTAGAAATAAGTAAATAATTATCGCAAAACAAACTTAAATCCAATCCAGAAATCACTTCTTTTTCCTTGTGTTGGAGCATTGTTTGTATTCAGTATTGTATTAAAATCATATTTTAAGAAAGCTCCCCATTTTGTTGTAAGGTTTATACTACCATTAAAAAAATGAGGTAGCGGATACCCTTCTATTTCTTCACCATAGCTTATTCCTGTGGCTTTTACAGCCGAAAAAGTATAGTCAAACAAACCTCCAACTTTCAAGAAATCATTGATACGATAATCAAAACTTAAAGTGGGGCCACCTCCCAAATAATACCCATTGGGCTCTGGAGTAAATAATGCTCCACTAGAATCTTTGTAGGATGCTCCGTAAAAATAATCGGAAGCATTGAAGCCAACTCCTAAACAGAATCTGTCTTTACTTATCGCATTCCATCTGAAAGAGTGCCAACCCAAAATTCCCGAAGTAATAGCAGTACTTGTTTTTCGATTAATTGAGCCTCCTTTTGTAAGCGCTTTATCCAATTGAAAAATTAAATCCATATATAATTTTATTCTTCCTGTATATTGGTAACCTCCTGACTCAAAATTTACTTTATCAAATTGGGCATTCACACTCCAACCAGATATTTTTTGATCTTCAGGGTTAAGAACTTTATTATCACTTACCGAAGAGAAAATAGCACCAACATCCAAATATCTATGATTTGTTAATCTATCACTTAAGTAATCAAACTCAATTAATTTGTCTTGAGAAAAACTTACTGAAGTGATAAAGATTAATAGTATTAATGAGAGTTTCATTATTTCTTCAGTTTTAAAAGTGTCATTGTTATTCCACCTTGAACATAAAGACCTTCGTACGGTAAAATTCCAAATTCAAGGTTGTAATTAATCCCTAACATTTTGTCGGTATATAACTTTTCTTCAATTTCATAAGTCTGAAACCCTACTCTCAATCCCACTGGTGTTCTTTTATCTAATCTTGTTTTGGTGAAATCTGTTACATCACTCCCATCAGAAACTCTAGTAAATTTATTTCCTGCAAAAATTGCATCTGCATAAACATCAATTCCTTTAGAATTTCCTGAAGTTCCATATTGATCAGTTTTTATGAATACATTTCTAAAAGTAGTCAACATAATTCCTCCATAAACTCCAGTCGTGTTCATTTTTGAGGTAAAATCCAAAGCTTCAATTTCGTCACTATTGAATCCCCTTCTTCGTAAATATAATCCACCACGAACTGCAGTAACTCTTCTTCTGCTTGCCAATACACTTACAGAAGTTGTTTTTGTTCCTTCATTTCCTTCAAAGTATACTTTTTCAGATTTAAGAACAACATTAGCTTTTTTTGTTTTGGTTCTATCAATTAAGTTAAATCTTCCTCCCAATCCTGCCATCCATGATTTTGGATACTCTTTGTCTCCTAGAGCTCCAACAACCAAATAACTTCTTTTAAGGCTATAATCAATCGATAAGGGTAGTTTTTCTATAGGTTTTACATAACCCCACAGTCCTAAATAAAAAGAAGTAGAATTAAAATTATTCACTGGAATATCTAAGGAAAATAAATCTAAGTTCATACTAATCCAAGGGATTTCATCTGGAGCATCTCTTTCAATTTCATAATTAATTTGATTTTGTGACCAAACAAATGTTGGTAGTAGTAATAGTGTTGCGATAATTGTTTTCATGATATTTTGTTTTTTAAAAATTTATATTACAAATGTCAGAGATAAATGGATTTCTTGAAATACGCAAAAGTGCGTATATTGAAATATGAATGATTAAATACGAATTTTTGCGTATCGCAAATCGTAATTATTTTGAGTTATTTTGAACCATAGTTTCAAAAACAAACACCATGATAAGAGTAGCAATAGCTGATGACATAAAGAGAATTGCAGAAACACTAAAAAGTAAAATAGAACTTTCGCCAGATTTTGAAGTAAAATTTCATGCCATTAACGGAAAAGAAATGGTAAAACAAATAGAGAAAAACCATGCGATTGACGTAATTCTAATGGACATTGATATGCCAGTGATGAATGGAATTGACGCAACTGAATATATTTCAAATCATTTTCCAAACATTAAAATCATTATCTGTTCTGTTTATGATGACGAAGATTCTATTTTAGATTCTATAATTGCTGGGGCTACCGGTTATTTATTAAAAGAAGAAAAACCAGAGATGATTCATTCTGCAATATACCAGGCTATGGAAGGTGGCTCACCATTAAATCCATCAATCGCTCGCAAAACTTTGAAACTAATTTCAAGAATAGAAACTCGCAAAAAACCAACAGTTGATTATGGCTTAACTACCCGACAAAAAGAAATATTACAACTACTTGCCAATGGATTAAGTTATGAGCAAATAGCTATTAATCTCTTTATTAGTAAAGGAACTGTGAGAAAACATATTGAAAATTTATACAGAAAATTACAGGTAAATAATAAGATAGATGCAGTAAATAAATTAGATAATATTGATTAAAACTTCATCCTAGCATTAGCAGTAACCTCCTGCCCCACAAAATCTTGATTTAAATACTGAAAATAGCCAGTCATGGCAATCATACCAGCATTATCAGTACAGTATTGAAATTCAGGAATAAAAGTATCCCACCTCTTTTTCTCACCAAGTTTAGTTAATTCATTTCTTAAATGACTATTAGCAGAAACTCCACCTGCAATAGCTACTTGATTAATATTTAAATCATCAGCCAGTTTTTTAAGTTTAGAGAACAAAGTTCTGATGATCGTATCCTGAATAGAAGCACAAATATCAGCTTTATTCTTCTCCACAAAATTAGGGTCATCTCGTTCACACATTCTTATAAAATTGATGAACTGAGTTTTTAATCCGCTAAAACTGTAATCGTAATTTTGTGTTCTAGGATGCGTAAATGTAAATCGTGTAGCATCTCCCTCTTTGGCATACTTATCAATCAATGGTCCTCCAGGGTATGGAAAACCAAGTACTTTTGCCATTTTATCAAAAGCTTCACCAGCAGCATCATCAAGTGTTTCGCCCATTATTTCCATTTCTAAATAATCGGTTACTTTTACTAATTGAGTGTGCCCTCCCGAAACCGTTAAACAGATAAAAGGAAAAGTCGGCATCTTTTTCTCCTCATTTGGTTTTTGAATAAAGTGAGCCAAAATATGCCCTTTCATGTGATTTACCTGCACCAAAGGAATATCCAAACTAAGCGCAAAAGATTTGGCAAAAGAAACACCTACAAGCAAAGCTCCCATTAATCCTGGGCCTGCTGTAAAAGCAATTGCCGTTAATTCTTCTTTGGTAACTCCTGATTGTTTTAAGGCCTGTTCCACCACAGGAATAATATTTTGTTGATGAGCACGCGAAGCAAGCTCTGGAACTACACCACCATATTGCTCGTGAATATCTTGGCGAGCAATTAAATTAGAAAGAATTTTTCCATCCTTTATTACTGATGCCGAAGTATCATCACATGAGGATTCTATCCCTAAAATTATTCCTTTTCCAAGTTCCATACAGTGTGGTATTAACTATTGTATATCAGTAAGTATATTAAGTACTGAGTTCAATACCCACAAAATTAATTAATTTAGCTCTATTATACCTAGAAAGGCTCAATTTTTGACCTACTACTAAAAACGAAACGCAATTAAAAAAGCAAGAAATATATTATTACAATCTTTACTTCTACTATTCGAAATAGTATTAGTACTTGTTATTGTAAGCTGTATTGCCGTTCGTTTTGATCGAGTACAAACAACTTTAGCCCAATATGCTACTAAACAACTATCCAAAGATTTAAACACAACAATACATATTGGAAAAGTAGCTATTACTCCGCTTAAGTCCATTGAGCTTGTAGATATTTATGCATTAGACTTGGAGCATGACACCATAATAAAAGCCCAAAACATATCTATTTTGATGTCTAACATTAATTTACAAGGCAATAAAATAAAAGTAAAAAAGGTGTCACTAAATAAAGCTGACGTCCAACTCATAAAAAGAGAAGGAAAGCATGGGTTTAGCTTTCAGTTTATTATTGACCATTTTAAATCAGAAACTAAAAAAGAGCAGAATAACAAGCAGTTCTTAATTACAGCAAATAAAATTGAATTAAAAAATAGTCGATTCAGGTTTAAAGATTATAGAGCTAAGGCAGAATATTCTGGAATGGATTTTACTGATTTAGATGCAAAAGGAATCAATCTAACTTTCTCAGAATTTAAGAACTTGGGAAGTAATATAAAAGTCAATATCGACCACCTTTCAACTATTGAAAAAAGTAAATTCAACTTAAAAAACTTCACAGGAAAGGTAGAATTGGATTCAAATTTTGTTCAAATAGATAAGCTAAAAATCACAACTGATAAATCTGAGATAGTTACCGATTATTTTAGGTTTGATTTTGATGACCCATCTTATTGGGAGGACGACTATGTGAACAAAGTGAAGATGACCACCAACTTTAAGCAAACCTCACTAAACCTTAGTGATCTGGCTTATTTCACCTCTTTTTTCGAGGGAATTGATAGAGAGGTATTGCTCTCAGGAAAATTTGAAGGAACGGTAGCCGATTTTCAAACTACAGACTTGTTTCTTAAAATCGACAGAAACACTGAGTTTAGAGGAGACCTGGCTATGAAAGGACTTCCTGAAACTAATAACACTTTTTTTACTTCTAAAAATTTTATTTTGAGAACGAATGAAAAAGAACTAAAACGAATTGAAATACCTCCATTTACTCAAAAGCAAACAATAAGCTTACCCAAAGAATTTGATGGACTGGGCGACATTAATATCACTGGAAATTTAACTGGGAAATTTGATGATTTACTCGGAAAAATATTAGTTACCACTGCTCAAGGGGATGTTAATGCAGAAGGTAGATACTGGAATACAAACAACACCAGCTTTTTAGATGGAATGCTAATAGCTGATGAACTAAACATAGGTCACTTTGCAAATGAGAAAGAATTGGGAAACCTATCTGCTAATTTAGACACTAAATTCTCATGGAACTCTAAAAAAGGAATAGACTTGGTAACCAAAGGAGATATTCCTAAAATCTCTTATAAAAACTATACCTATAAGGACATTAAGATTGATGGACAATTCACTGACAAATCATTCAATGGTTCAGCATCTATCAAAGATAAAAATGGAGAAGTAGATTTCTTGGGAGAAGTAAATTTAGAAAATGAAACTCCAGAATATGACTTTAAAACAACAGTAAAAAATCTTAATTTGACTAAGCTTAAATTAATTAATGACTCTAACGTTCATATTATTACAGCTAATGTAGAGATAGCAGGAAAAGGAGATAACATAGATAATTCATTGGGACAGATAAATATATCGAACATTAAATACCAGCAAAATGAGTTGGTATACACTAAGGAGCAAATTAATATTACATCAAGTATTAAAGATAGCTTAAGGAATATCCAATTAATATCAGACATTGCAGATGCAACACTATCGGGAAAATTTACCACATCTGATCTTCCACAAACTTTTGATATTATCGGCCAACAGATATTCCCAGCTTTATATTCTTCTTTAGATACTTTTTCAATGAGTAATCAAGAGTTGGAGTTTGATATCCAAATAAAGGATTACACTCCTATTTATGAATTATTTACACCAACATTTTATATTTCTCCAAATGCAATTGCCAATGGAGAGTTATCTTCTAGCAAAGAAACATTCAACTTTCAGTTAACAGCTGATTCTATACAATTCGAGGGTAATAGCTTTATTATGGTAGATGCTAATTTGGATAAACCTACCGAAATATTAGATCTTAAAGTGACAATGGATAAAGCTAAAGTTGGAAACGATCTTCACTTAGATAATGTAATATTAACTTCTCTTATAAAAGAAGATCACATTATGCCTACTATTAAATGGCGCTCTAATGATGGTTCAAGCTATGGTAAAATCCAAGGAGATGGTTACTGGTACTCAGAGGAGTACTTTGACCTTTTGGTACTTCCCTCCTATTTTTACTTTAAAGAAAGGACTTGGCAAATTAAAGAGGATGCAACTCTTATTATTGACTCTACTTCATTAAACTTTAATGGGATAGAAATTTACAACAACTTAGGAGAAGCTTTTTCTGCTGTAGGAACAATTTCTAATAATCCAGAAGACCAGTTAAAAATCTACCTTGACAACTTTGATATTTCTAATTTAAACCCAATAATTGGGAATAAAAACACGCAATATTACGGAAATGTAAATGGAAGTGCTTGTATTCAAAATGTATACTCGCAAATAGAAGTTATTTCTGATTTATATATTGAGAAGCTAACTGTAAACGAAGAAATAGTAGGAGATGTAGCCTTAAATACTGATTGGATAAATGACAAAAAGGCTATGCACATTAAGGGAGAATTACTAAAAAACAAAAAGAACACTTTTGACTTTATAGGCTATTACTACCCTTTTAAAGAAAAAAACTCTCTTGACTTTAATTGCGTGTTAGAAAATACCAACTTAGCCTTACTCAATCCATATGTTGTTGATCAAGGGATTACGGGGATAAATGGTAAAGCTAAGGGTAAAATAAAATTAACTGGCGAACCAAATCAGCCTCTCCTCAAAGGTGAAATATCACTAATAAGAACAGGTTTTAATGTAGAATACCTCAACACACATTATGATTTCTCGGGATTGTTAATAGTAGAAAATGATGCGATTTATACGGATGCAAATAACTTGTTTGAAATAAGAGACCAAGAAGACAATTATGCCTTTTTTAATGGATCTGTAAACCATACAAACTACACCAACTTTAACTTTGATGTAGCAATCGAAATCCCAAAAAACACCTATGTAGTTGGTGGAAAAAGAGTGCCTTTTGGACCTAAATCTGCTCCCAATTTCCCAAATAAATTCATGGCTTTAAACACCACCATTGATCAGAATAAAGATTTTTATGGATTACTTTATGCTACTGGAGATATTAACATTGAAGGGATTCAGGATGAAATAGACATTACGGTAGATGCAAAAACAGAGAAAGGATCGAACTTTACCTTGCCACTTTATGGTACTTCTGAAGTAGAGCTTGAAGACTATGTAATTTTCATAAATCCAGATTCTATTTTTGAGGAAATAGAAACCGTAAATCTAGAAGGAATAGATTTAGACATTAACTTAGAAGTAACTACCGATACCAAAATACAACTAGTATTTGATGAAGTGTATGGTGATATAATTACGGCTACAGGTTTTGGAGATATCGCCATGACAGTAGATAAACAAAATGAACTTAATTTAGCTGGAAAATATACCATAGACGAAGGAGACTACTTGTTCACACTTGGTTTAGAACGATTTGAAAACCTTGTGAACAAACGATTTACAATTGCTAACGGAAGTACAATAAACTGGTATGGTGACCCTTACAATGCAGATATTGATATTGATGCAATATATAGTTTAAAAGCTTCTTTGGCCGAAATTATGCCAAGTGATGAAATTGGAGGGAACAATTATAACCAAAGACGAGAAGTTGAATGTATTATGAAACTAAAAAATAGCTTAATGTCACCAGATATTAGTTTTGGAATCGAACTGCCACGAGCTACAGAAACAGAAAGGTCTGTTGTTGCAAATTTAATTCAAACCCAGCAGGAACTTTACAAACAGGTTTTCTCTTTATTACTGCTTAATAAATTTTCTCCAAATACAAATAGAAGTGGAATTGATGAAACAGGAAGAACTACAAATGGAGCTGGAGCTGTTAGCACCACGGCTAGTGAAATCTTATCTAATCAATTATCAAATTGGTTATCAAAATTAAGTGATGGTGTTGATGTAGGCTTAAATTATCGTCCTGGTGACGACATTACAAGTGATGAAATTGCTGTAGCTCTTTCAACTGAATTATTAAACGACAGGCTTGTAATTAGCTCAAATTTTGGTGTTGCTCAAGGAAATGATGATAACCAAAATCAAGATGCGTTAATTGGTGATGTGAACGTAGAATATAAACTTAACGAAGATGGTTCGTTCCGTGTAAGGGTATTTACTCGTACAAACGAATATGACATTACTAATGCCAACCAATCTCAAACTACAAGTGGAGTTGGTGTTTATTACAAAAAGGATTTTAATACTTGGAAAGAATTTATTACTCCCAAGAAAAAGCTAAAAGATCAGTAAAATAGAATCTTAAGACTTCTTATATTTCTATTTCCTTACAGATTCATACATTACTATTCCTGCAGCAACTGCAACATTCATAGACTTAATAGCTCCAGTCATTGGTATTTTTCCAATGTATTGAACTCTATTAATTAAATCGTTAGAAATTCCAGTTTCCTCATTTCCCATTACAATCCCTACAGGTCCAGAGTAATCAAAATCATAAATAGAATCATCCGTTTTTTCGGTACAAGCGACCAGCTTTATTCCTGAGTTAACTAAAAAATCAAGTGCCGATTTTAAACTAGTTACTCTACAAACAGGCAAAGTCATAAGTGCACCTGCAGATGTTTTAATCGCATCAGAAGTTACTGTAGCACCTCCCTTTGCAGGAATAATTACTCCATTATAACCAAGGCATTCAGCAGTTCTGGCAATGGCTCCAAAGTTTCTTACATCAGTAATTCCATCTAAAATAATAAATTTAGGCTCCTCCCCTCTTTCAAATAAAACGGGAACAAGAGTTTCTAAATCATGGTAAGTTACTGGCGAAGCAAAACAAATTACTCCTTGGTGATTTTTTCTAGTTATACTGTCTAATTTCTGAACAGGAACTAACTGGATATTTACCATAGAACCTTTAAGCATAGCTCTTAACTCATGAAACAAATTACCTTGTAATCCTTTCTGAATCATTATTTTATTAATCTCCTTCCCACTTTTTATGGCTTCCATAACTGGGTGCATTCCAAAAATAATGTCGCTATTTTCTTTTCTATCTCTCACAGTAAATTTGTTGTTAATTAAATGTATAAATCCTACCTCTTCTCCAGCTTTCACAAGCTCTATACCAGTATTCTCTGTATGTTCTGTAACGGGTAAGTTGATAATCGTTTTCAAATGTATCTTCATTCTCTTTCGAGAAATTAAATGTAAGAGACATCATCATGTTATGTGGTGTTCCATAAATCCATGTTTCTCCATTACGAGATTTATAAATTGTATTTGGTAATCCCATTACAATGGACAACATTCCTCTATCGGTTTTCCAACCTTCCTTGTAGGATGTAAAATAACGATTAGCTAATTCTACTCTTCTGTAATATTCGGCAATTACCACTTTGGCTCTTTCTTTATTACCTGCTATTTTAAGCCAAAATGTTTCAACAGCTTTTCTCTTATTTGCTGAGCCAACTAGCTCTTTGTACTCTGTAGAAGTGCAAATGTACTTAAGTGGCTCAATCATGCCTAAGTGGTTTCTAAAAGCATCAAAATTAGTGTCTAATCTCTCAAAAATTAAGTGATACGAAATTGAATCCAATGCTTTCATAAAATAACTCCCTTGCTTAGGAAGCGAAAATTCACCTACCGTATCGGATAAAGAAACTAAAAAGCTTGAATCGCGATATGGAGGTACTTCTATTAACTTATTACTCGAAAATGGTGGTTTAGAAGCTGGAAAATTGGTGTTAAAATACTCCATTGAAAAAGTCTCATTCTTGTTGTAATGAGATTCTACAAGCAATCTATTTGTAACAGTTACTCTATTATCAAAACAAATATTCCCTGTTTCTTTTTCTTTAATTAAAAAAAACTGAGGAGAAAGTATGTTTTTTTTATCGATAGTGATAATAGATTTATCTCTCACTTTTTTATTTACATCCCTGGTTATTAATTGAAGAACTCCTGTTTCTCCAAACTTTATTTTAATTGGAACTCTAGCAAGTATTTGTCTGTTTTCACCCTCATCTTTATAGTCATAAAGAATTTTGGTAGCACTATCTTTTAAATTATTCGCTTTAAAATCGGAGTATAGTTCATAATGAAACTGAACTTTAGCCTCAAATGGTTTATTACTATTTTCTCTTACATATAGTAATTCTTTAGTCTGAATTTCGAAATACACGTAGGACAATGAATCGTTCTGATGATAGACTGTATACTTAGGATTAAGAGATTTTATTTTACTGTCGTAAGTATAGCTTTCTTCGTTAGAACTTAACTTATTTGTAGTGCAAGCAAGCACAACCAAGCTCATAATGAGCCCAGCAAAAACTGAATATGAAAAGAATGTAGTTTGTTTCATAGCACTTAAGATACTCATTTTACTCTTCAATGTATTTCTCAGGAATCTGTTTTTTTGTTTCTAAACCTAACTTTTTCATGTTTTCGGTTCTCTTAATCAAGTTTCCTGTACCCGATTTCAACTTGTTTAAAGCACCTTTATAAGCAGAATCTGCTTGAGAAAGTCCTTTTTCTATCTTCTCCATATCATCCAAAAATCCAACAAATTTTTCATATAAAGCAGTTGCTTGTCTAGCAATTTCTTGGGTATTTCGGTTTTGCTTTTCTTGTTTCCAAATAGAAGCAATTGTTCTAATAGTTGCAAGCAAAGTAGTAGGGCTTACAATCACAATATTTCGTGCCCAAGCATATTGATAAATATCTTTATCCTGCTGCATGGCAATACTAAATGCAGGCTCAATTGGCATAAATAACAACACAAAGTCTGGAGAATTTATAGTAGCTCCAGTTTGGTAATTTTTCTCACTCAATAACTTAATGTGACTCCTTACCGAAAGGATGTGAGCCTTAAGTGAATTCTCTTTTTCTGCTGGATTTTCGTTATTCACAAATTGCTCATAAGCAACAAGCGATACTTTAGAATCTATTATAATGTGCTTTTCATCAGGCAACTGAATCAAAAAATCTGGTTGAATTCGCTTTCCTTCTTGATTATTCGTACTAAACTGCTTGCTGTACTCCTCCCCTTCCGTTAATCCTGATTCTTTAAGTATTTTTTCCAGAATTAACTCTCCCCAGTTTCCTTGGGTCTTGTTATCGTGGGTTAAAGCTCTAGTCAGGTTTTGAGCATCTTTACTCAATGTTTGATTTAAAGATGACAACTGAACAACCTGCTCTTTTAACTCCGAGCGTTCTTTCAATCCTTTCTCGTAAGTGTCTTGTACTTTGGTTTCAAAACTCTTTAGCTTTTCGCTTAACGGAGCTAAAACTGTATCTATATTCTCTTTGTTTTGAGCAGTAAACTTTACCGATTTCTCTTCCAATATTTTGTTCGCAATATTCTCAAATTCGGTAGTGAATTTCTTTTGCAACTCTTGCATTTCCTCTTTTTGGGTAGAAAGCTTTTCTTCTAAATTCCCCAAATTGGTGTTCGATACCGAAAGATCTTCTGTAAGATTTTTGTTCTCTGCTTTTAAAGTGAAAATCTCTTCCTTTTGTTGAGCAAATACTTTTTCAGCATTCTCCAACCTCACCTCAATCATTCCCTTTTCTTTATCTAATAAAACAGAAGATTTTGTGAGTAACTCATTTTCGGATTCCAAGGCAGCTAGCTTAGCTTTCACCTCTAGAGGCAATTCTTTTTTTCTCAACAGCATAATTAAGAACACAATAAGTGCTCCAACAACTACTCCAATAATTAAGGCTGTATAATCCATTAAATCTATTTCTTAATACCAGTTTTCTGCTGTAAAATCGTCTTGTTTTCCTTTGTCCTTTCCAGTTAAGTCATTCCAAAAAGGTTTCATTTTCCCTCTGAGTACGATAAAAACAAACGAACCTAACAACAAATAAGGAACTATCAAAATATATTCTATTCCTGCATTAAGTCCACCACCAACATCAGGATTACTCTCAGCTGTAGCTTTACACATAGCACATTGTGCACTTCCCGAAAATTGCGCCAAAATAAAAATGGCAGCAATCACTATTTGTTTCAAATTTTTCATGATTCTATAATTACTTAATTATACCTCAAAGATACAAAATTGGTTGGTTCGAAAGTGGGAAATTAATACTAAAACTTCAGCTCTTCTTTTAATCCAAAGGACTTTTTATTGTCATTAAACTATCATTAGCAATATGAGTATAAATAAGAGTTGTTTTAATATTATGATGCCCCAATAACTTTTGAATATGAGCTATTCCAACTCCATTTTCTAGCAAATGAGTAGCAAAGCTATGTCTTAACGTGTGCAGAGTTGCAGGCTTAGTTATTTTAGCCCTTTTCATACTTTGTTTTAATACATTTCTCGAACTACTAGCCGAATACTTACCTCCATTTTGTCCTTCAAATAAATAATCTTTTGGTTTGTACTCAACAAAATATTTTCTTAATACTTTAAGCACATTATGCGAGAGTATAGTCAGCCTATCTTTTTTACCTTTCCCTTGATTAACTCTCACAGTCATTCTTTCCGAGTCTATATCAGACAAACGTAACTCTAAAAGCTCGCCTATTCTTAAACCACTACCATATAATAAACTTAGCAAGGCTTTATGTTTTAAATTAGGAGTGTGAGTCAATATTGCCTTTACCTCATTTGCAGACAAAACCGGAGGTAATTTATTTTCTCTTTGCGAAACATTAAGCTGATTAAGGTTAAGTGATTTGCCATACATTTCTTTATAAAATAAATTAATACTACCAACAATTTGTCTTTGAGTAGATGCAGCTATGTATTTTGTATTTACCAAGTGAAAAACATAATTGAACCAATCTTTTTCATTTATAGAAACAAAATTCTTATTGTCAAAAAAAACCTGAGCCAATTTCAAATTAGATAAATAGGAATCTATAGTCTGTTTACTGTATCTTTTTAATTGCAATAACTCTTTAAAAGATTCTAATTCATTTTTCATGTACTTGCGATTTACATCCAGTTAGGTACCCTAATCAACAACAAGCTAATTTACAAAAAATTATAACTCCCATGAATTTTAACAATGACTATTAACGTGTTACATAAATTATTTTGTAACTTGTGGATATAAACAAGTTATAAAACATTAAATGAACAAACTGAGACTCATATCATTTTTTACCCTTTCATTCTTAACAATTACTTGTTATGGTCAATTATTACGAGATCATGATGTTGATGAATCGACAGTAAAGCCTTGGATTGAAGATTCTATTTCGGAATATTCAGACAGATATATCTTTCAACCTAATGATGGAAACTATTTAATCATCATTGTGGATGACACAAATGTTTCAGCCCAGATTCATTTTCCCGCTCATTGGGTGCAAGGCGGTTATGGTTTGGAATTAGGGTTGGCTGATTCTTCTGAAGTTGAGACTCATTCTGAATATGTAAACTTATCTGGAGTAAAAATTTCTGATGGTAAATTCTATTCAGACCAATACAAAGGTGAATTTGTCACATTTATATC
>CALLII010000107.1 GCA_938009745.1 uncultured Flavobacteriales bacterium | reverse complement strand
TGTTGGTAGTACTAACGATTATTCTAAAACTGCAGGTAGTGATATTTGTGTAATTACTTCAGGAATTCCAAGAAAACCAGGAATGACTAGAGATGAATTGATAGGGATTAACGCAGGAATTGTAAAAACAGTTTCTTCTTCATTAATTCAGCATTCGCCTGATACGATTATCATTGTGGTTTCTAACCCAATGGATACAATGACTTATTTAGTTCACCAATCTACAAACTTACCAAAGCATAAAATTATTGGAATGGGTGGAGCATTAGATTCTGCTAGATTTAAATACAGATTGGCTGAAGCTTTGGAATGTCCAATTTCTGATGTTGATGGAATGGTAATAGGAGGTCACTCTGATAAAGGAATGGTTCCTTTGATTAATAAAGCAACAAGAAATGGAGTTCCAGTTTCTGAGTTTTTAAGTGCAGAAAGAATGGAAGAGGTAGTTCAAGCAACTAAAGTTGGAGGAGCAACTCTTACAGGATTATTAGGAACATCTGCTTGGTATGCACCAGGTGCAGCAGTTTCAGGTTTAGTACAGGCAATTGCTTGTGACCAAAAGAAAATGTTCCCATGTTCTACTTTATTAGATGGAGAATTTGGATTATCTGATTTATGTATTGGAGTACCGGTAATATTAGGTAAAAACGGGATAGAAAAAATAGTTGAAATTTCGCTTACAGATGCTGAAAAAGCTAAGATGCAAGAAAGTGCAGATGGTGTAAAAGCAACTAATGGACTTTTAGCTTAGGCTTTTTAATAAATTTTATTACATTTGCCAACTCTTTAAGCGGGAGTAGCTCAGTTGATAGAGCGTCAGCCTTCCAAGCTGAGGGTCGCGGGTTTGAGCCCCGTCTCCCGCTCATAGTTTTACAGATGTAAAACAGTTACTTTTAAAAGTAAACACAAAAAAAACTCTTAGTGAAAACTAAGAGTTTTTTTGTGGAAAATAGTTTAGTTATTTAGTAAGTTTCAAATGAATTTTAAAGCCTATTTCATTTGCAATAATGTAATCAGCCAATACTCCTTCAGTTCCTTCAGCATTGTAAGTTAATCCCCAGTCTGTTCGGTCTATTTCAAAATATTCGGATACTAACGAGATTTCACTTTCAGTTTGATTCACGTTTACTTTAAACTGGATGTTTTTATTCACGTTTTTAATCATGAGATTTCCTTCAAGTAAATAATCAAAGTCGCCCTCTATTTGCGTAGTATTAGTTATTTCGAATTTAGCTGTAGGAAATTCATCAGTCTTGAAAAAATCAGCACTATTTAAGTGACCCATTAGTTTTTCATTTTTATTGTCTTTAAAATTTTCAACAGTTAAGTTTTTAATGTCCATTATAAATTTACCAGAATGTAACTTGCCTTCTTTTAAATTTAGCTTTCCACTTTTAAGTTTCACTATTCCATACCGTTCTCCAGTTTTACCTAAGTGCCATGCTTTCCATTCAATTTTAGAATCATCTGATAATTTGGAATATGTTGTATAGCTGGATTTGTTATTGGCTAATTGAAACCCAAGAGTAAATAAACAAAGTGGTAAAAAAATGTAGAGTAGCTTTTTCATGAAGTATATTTATTTGAAAGGTAAAAAAAAATCCCCAAGCAAAGCAAGGAGATTTTTAATATAATGTATGTTAAGTAGGTGATTACTTAGTTACGTTAGCGTGAATTGTGAATGCAATTTCGTTATCAATTACTTGGTCAGCAAGAACACCTTCCATTCCTGCAGCTCCATAACTTAATCCCCAATCAGTTCTATCAATTTCAAAAGTTTGAGTTGCAATAGATACACCAGTTTCAGAAATTTCTACTTTAGCAGGGAAAGAAATGTTTTTAGAAACACCTTTCATTGTTAAGTTACCACTAATCATTGTGTTTGATTCTCCAATCATAGTATCCATAGAACTAGTGATTTCAAAAGTTGAAGTTGGGAAAGAATCAGTTAAGAAAAAATCTGGGCTCATTAAGTGACCTTGTAATTTTGCGTTCTTTGGAGTTTCATCACCTGTGAAGTTAGTTACAGTAATAGATTTCATGTCTAAAACCCATGTTCCACCAGCTAACATTCCTTCGTTAACAGATGCTTCTGCACTTGTTATTGTAATACTTCCACTTCTTTCTCCTGTTTTTCCTACGTGCCATGCTTGCCAATCTACGTGATTATGATCCCCTAAAGTACTGAAAGTTTCAGTTATCGCTACTTCTTTCACTTCTTTAGCATCAGTTGCTTCTACTGCATCACTTCCACATGAAGTCATGAATGTTGCCATTAATAAGGCTGGTAAAATAAATTTTTTCATTGTTTTTTGTTTTATTAATTTTTTGTAAAAGTAAACAATAGCTAATTAGTATTTGTTAATCTGTATTAATATTTCATTAAGAATTTAGTGTAGATTAATTATTACTAAAACTAAATATCAAGTAGTTTTTTATTTCTTCCTAATTTTTTCAATGTAAGTATGTCTACAATAATTGAAATAAGAACAATAATATTCATAACAGAACAAAAATAGAATAAGTGGTAGTAAAGATTGTTTAATGCATTTTCTCTGTTTTTAAAAAATATAACTTCAAATAATTCTGTGCTAATCTCTAGAAATGAGAGTAGTAAAATGAAATTTATAATGAGAGCTAAAATTATTCTTGTTCTTATTTTACTATTAGTTTCATTCTTTTTAATAGCGAAAGTATCATCAAGTATATTATCACTTTCCTTGGGAGATAAAGCTCTGTTTATAGTTCTGTAGTTTATAAAAACACAAATGATAAATAATATTAACCTAGTGATTACGGTAATTACATGATTTTCTCTTGGTAATAGCAATATCATATATACTATACTAATAAATAGTAGTAGTAGTAATATTGATTTAATTATTTTGTTTAAAATCATCCATTAAGATAGCTACAAATAATTACTGTTTAGAGATTTTCTTAAAGCAAAAAAAGCTCAATTTCTTTATGAAATTAAGCTTTTTACTGATTTTCGTGAGAATTATTCTAATTAAAATCTTTTTCCAAATCCAAAACTAACTCTTGGGTAATATTGGTTATAGTTGTAATAATAGTAGGGTTGCTGATTCCTATGTAATAAACCAGTTCCTACACCTATACTCAATTCACCAGTCCAATTATTTTTAGTAATGAATTTTCCACCAGCTGCAATTCCTAGTCCAATATTAGTTTGCCTTGAACTAATTGAAGAATAGAAGGAATTGTAATTCCAATAATAATTATATGCTCTTTCTTCGTAAACCGAAGCACTAGCTTCCATAAAAAAACCATTAGCACTTTTCTTTCCAAAATACATTCTGTACTGAGGGGTAATCATGTATTTAATACCTATGTTAGATTCATCTTGAAGAGAAACTCCAAAAGAAACTCCAATTGTATGATTTTTAGCAAAAATTCTTTCGTAGGAAATTTCGGGCATATAAAACATTAGCATTCCTGGATTTACTCTTATTTCATTCTTTTTAGGGTTTTCTTCAGTCTCTTGAGTAGCACTATTTTCATTTGTTTGAGATAACGCTACTACTTGTGTTGTTAAGAATAGCAAAGTGATAATTTTTTTCATAAGAAGTTGGTTTTATATTCGTTAACACTTAAAAATAGTTAAAATATTGTATATCACATTTATTTAATTTGATTTTTTAATTATATTTTTTTCTAAAATAGGGATTTACACAGTATTACGTAACAGGGATTGTATACCTCAGAAGGTTATCCTTCCAAACACTCATAAAAACGAAAAAAGCCCAATTTCTATAAAGAAATTGAGCTTTGCTCTGAGCGGAGATGGAAGGATTAAATACCCTAAGAAGGTTATCCTGGGCTAACATAGAAACTTCCATCCTCACTATCGTGAGTCTGAGCTTTTTCATTTTTATCCTCATTTACAAGAGTG
>CALLII010000106.1 GCA_938009745.1 uncultured Flavobacteriales bacterium | reverse complement strand
TGTATACGCGTTACGCACCCGTTCGCCACTCGTCATCTGGTGCAAGCACCAATGTTACCGTTCGACTTGCATGTGTTAAGCCTGCCGCTAGCGTTCATCCTGAGCCAGGATCAAACTCTCCATTGTAATGGTATTTATTTTAAATTGTTTTCTTGTTGTTTCTCAATTTTTTCAAAGAACTTAATATCAAAGAAGAATGGCTTTTTTAATTTCCAATCTAGAACTACTTATTAAATTTGTCTTTAGAACTGTCCGCTATTTTTTAAGCGGATGCAAATGTAAAACTTCTTTTATTATCACCAAAATTAATTTAACTTTTTTCTGGATTAATTTTCAAAATATTACTGCTGTCTTAGAACGTGTTTTTTGCTCTCTTATCGAAAGCGGATGCAAATGTAAAACCTTTTTTATTATCACCAAAATTAATTTAACTTTTTTTCAATGTTTTATTTAGATTCGTGAATCAAATGCTTTTAGAACTTTTGCTTCTTCTTTCGGAAGCGGTTGCAAATGTATAACCTTTATTTAATTCTCCAAAATAATATTGGATTATTTTTAATGATTTTAACAGTTACTTGTTTAGAACTATTGCTTACCTTTTGGAAGCGGTTGCAAATGTATAACCTTTATTTAATTCTCCAAAATAATAATGGATTATTTTTAATGATTTCAACACTTATTTGTTTAGAACTACCACCTTTGTTTCCTTAAGCGGATGCAAATGTATGTTTAATTATTTTAACACACCAACTATTAGCGTCTATTTTTTTAATTAATTTACTATGTATTGATTTTTAGCGCTTTAAGCTAAGGATTACTAACTGAAATTACTTGAGTAGTTCCGTTAATCACCTTGTGTGCATCTAATGAAAAACTAACAATATACTCAGCCATCTCCTCTGGGGAAGTAGGAGATTCGTAATGTGGAAATGCTTCTTTAAGCATTTGTGTGTTAGCAGAACCTAATGCTAGACAATTTACTTTAATATTATCTTCTTTAAAATCTTCTGCAAGACACTCGGACAAAATCGATAACGCTCCTTTACTAGAACTGTATATAGATAGTCCTGGGAACTTTACGCTGCCTGTGACGCCACCTACTGAACTTATATTAACTATATGCCCTTTTGTATCATTTTTTAATCTTGAATGAAAGTATTGTATAGTTTTAACTACTGAGATAAAATTCAAATTAAATACCTTAAGAATTTGCTCTTCAGTTATTTTAAGAAACTCTTCGTTTAATAATATCCCAGCATTATTAATTACAACATCTATAGAAGATACCCCAGTAAAAAATGAATCGAGTTTATTTGAATTAAACTTTGATAAATCAAAAGGTATTGGAATTATCTTTCCCTTATAAGGTTTAGAATTAGCTAATTTATCTAGCTCTTCTTCTCTCCTAGCGATAGCATATACGATATGACCTTTTTCTGCGAGGAGTTGAGCTGTTGAATAGCCAATTCCAGAACTGGCTCCAGTTATAACAATTGTCTTTTGCTCTTTAATCATCAAAGCTTACTTTTACAACAGGAGATGTAGGGACAGTTTGACATGTTAAAACATATCCATCTTCTACTTCTTGATCTGTTAAGGCGTAATTAATTTTCATTTTAGCTGTTCCCTCAATTATTTTTGCTCTACAAGTACAACATACTCCTCCTTTACATGAATAAGGTAAGTCTAGTCCTTGATTTATTCCTTCTTCAAGAATTGATTCAGCTTTGTCTACATTATATGTGTAATCAAAATCGTCATCATCAATAGTAATGGTAATTTGAGCTTCTGAGAAATCAGTTATTACTTCTTCGACTTTATCTGAACCTGAAGCTGTAAATAGCTCAAACTTGATTTTTGATTCATTTACTTTTTCTTCAACTAAGTAATCTTTTACATCAAATATCATTTGCTCAGGCCCACATAGATAAAATTCATCTGAATCTACTTTTAATAGGTTTGAGGAATGAAGCACTTTACATTTTAACTTGTCTATACGTCCTTCTAAATTAGAATCTGAAGAAGATTCCTTTGTATATAAGTTATGAATTGTAAGGTTGGGACTTGAAATACCAGCTAATTCTGAATGAAATATTGTAGACTCTTTTGTTTTATTGACATAAAACAAGTCTATTGTAGAACCAGTTTCTGTTTTAAGTATTTGTTTAAGTATTGAAAAAATTGGTGTTATTCCACTTCCTGCTGCAATTAATGTATAATGTTTAGACTGTGTTGAGTTTAATTCTGGAACAAAATTACCTTGAGGAGCCATTACTTCAATTGTATCTCCTTGTTTTAATTCGTCATTTGAAAAGGATGAGAAAATTCCATTTTCTACTTTTTTGACTAAGACCGAAAGGACACCTTCATAAGGCGCTTTCCAAATAGAATAAGCCCTCTGAACATTTTCACCTTTAATTTCTTTTTTTAGTGTAATGTATTGTCCTTCTTTAAAATTAAATCGTTCTTTAAGATTATCTGGCACGTCAAAAGTTATTGAGACTGAGTCAGATGTTACCTTCTTCAATTCTTTTACTGTTAATGGAAAAAAATTATTCATTTATATATAGTTTAATGTTAATGTAAATCAGTTTTTAATATTACAAAATGACTTTACTTTTCAAGTATCAATTTGTATCTTTGGTTTTATAATTTAGGTTATAAATTAATATGCAAATCTAAGAATTGATTTTGTTTAAATCAATTTTAGTTTTACTCCTTTAATTTACAACTACATATAGCTATAAAAACTAATACTTTTGAACTATGATAGAAAACGCAACAATGACCGGACAAGAGTTATTCGATTACAAAATTGAAAACGACTTAAAAATAGAACCTAAGGATTGGATGCCCGAAAAATACAGAATGCACTTGCAAAGACAAATGTCGCAGCATGCTCATTCTGAGATAATTGGTATGCAACCTGAAGGAAACTGGATATTAAGAGCTCCTTCATTGAGAGCTAAGGTTATTTTACTTGCAAAAGTACAAGATGAAGCAGGGCATGGACAATACTTATACTCAGCTGCTGAGACTTTGGGTAAAACTAGAGATGAATTTATAGAAGAGTTACAAAGTGGTAAAGCGAAATACTCAAGTATTTTTAACTATCCTACTCTTTCATGGGCAGATATGGGAGCTGTAGGTTGGTTAGTAGATGGAGCTGCAATTGTGAATCAGGTTTCGTTACAAAGAACATCTTATGGACCATACGCAAGAGCAATGGTCAAAATTTGTAAAGAAGAAAGTTTCCACCAGAGACAAGGATACGAAATAATGGCTCACATGGCTAGAGGAACAGCTGAGCAAAAAGAAATGGCACAAGATGCATTAAATAGATTTTGGTGGCCTTCAATTATGATGTTTGGACCTCATGATGGCGATTCTCCTAGAACAGGAAATGCAATGATGTGGAAGATTAAAAGAGAAACTAATGATGATTTACGTCAGCAATTTATAGATAAAACGGTTGCTCAAGCAGAATTAATTGGATTAACAATTCCAGATCCAGACTTGAAATGGAACGAAGAAAGAGGTTCATATGATTTTGGAGCAATGGATTGGGATCACTTTTGGGATGTGGTTAACGGAAATGGACCTTGTAATAAGCAAAGAATTGAGCATCACGTAAAAGCTCATAAAGATGGAAGCTGGGTAAGAAAAGCTGCCAATGCCTATGCAGAGAAAAATGGATAATAAATAAACTCACCACCCTTCGAGACATTTTATTTCGAGAAAAACGAAATAAAACCCTCAGGGTTCAGATTTAAAGAATAAAATTAAAAAGAGATATAATGAGTGAAGATAATCAAGGTCAAGTATGGGAAGTATTTGTACAAGCTAAACCAGGACTTGCTCACAAGCATGTAGGAAACGTTCAAGCAATGGGAAGAGAAATGGCTCTTCAGAATGCTAGAGACATGTACGTTAGAAGAAAAGAAGGGATTAGTATTTGGGTTGTTAAATTCGAGGATATTACTGCTTCTTCTCCTGAGGAACTTGGATCTTTCTTTGACCCTATGGATGACAAAGCATATAGACAAGCTACTTTTTACAAAATGCCCGAGGGTTCAAAACATATTTAGTAATCACTAAATAGTTATACTTATATATAATGATAGAAAACGACAACTTAATTCATTACCTATTTAGATTAGGAGATAATTCTTTAATCCTAGGACAAAGATTAGCTGAGTGGTGCTCTAAAGGACCAACCCTTGAAGAGGATGTAGCTCTTACTAATATCTCTTTAGATAATTTTGGTCAAGCAAGAATGATTTTTAGCCATCTAGCTGAAATTGAAAATAATGGTAAAACTGAAGATGATTACGCCTTTAAAAGAAACGAAAGAGAGTTTTATAACGCTTTAATTGTTGAAAGACCTAACGGACATTTTGGTGATACTATCGCCAGAAGTTTCTTATTTGATGCTTTTCAGTATCATTTTTATAAAGAATTAGCTAAAAGTAATAATGAGTTTTTAGCTGCATTAGCTGCGAAATCTGTAAAAGAAGTCCAATATCACGTGCGTCATTCAGGAGAATGGGTTGTGAGATTAGGAGATGGAACTGAAGAAAGTAAAGAGAAAATTCAGGAATCTATTGATGATTTGTGGGAATATACAGGAGATATGTTTGTTACTGATACTAAGATTGATGAATTGGTTAAAGCAGGAATTGCACCTGATTATAAGTTGATAAAAGAAAACTGGACTAAAACAGTTGAAGAAGTTTTTTACAGAGCAACTCTTAAAAAACCTGAAGACGGATATATGCAAAATGGGAGTTTGGATGGAAGACATTCAGAATTTTTGGGTCATTTACTTGGCGACATGCAGTATTTACAAAGAGCATATCCAGATGCTGAGTGGTAATCTCGATACTAATTTAAATACGTTATCACTCATTGAAATTCACTCGAACTGACAAATAAATTGAAATCATAAGTTGGGCTCTGAGACATTTTTCTTTCAGAAAAACAATTAGCCATCAGATTATATTTGATTAATGGAAGACAATACTGAAATAAAACATACTGTAGATGAAATTTGGGCGATTCTGGATACAATTCCAGATCCTGAGGTTCCTGCAATATCTATTGTTGAACTTGGTGTTATCCGTAAGGTAAAAATTGAGAACAATGTTGTTACTGTAAACATTACTCCTACTTATAGTGGATGTCCTGCTACTGAAAGATTCAAACAAGACATTAGAGATTTTTTGAAAATTGAAGGAATAGAAAATATTGAATTGATAATGCAATATTCTCCTGCCTGGACAACTAATTGGCTTACTGATGAAGCCAAAGAAAAACTAAGAATATACGGAATTGCACCACCTATTGACGGAACCGAAGACAAAGGATTCCTATTCCAAAGCGGACCTAAAGTTGTTCCTTGCGTAAAATGTAATTCTGACGATACTGAGGTTACAAGCCAGTTTGGATCAACTGCTTGTAAAGCACTTTACAAGTGTAATAACTGTTTAGAGCCTTTTGAATACTTTAAGTGTATTTAATTAATCAAACTTGATATCATCTATAATTTCGTTATTAAGTTCTTCGTATTCTTTATTCTCCCACATAGAAATAAATATTCTTCTTAATATATAACAAAGAACTATACTAGTTGGGATTGCAATTAATTCGAGAGTACTAACGAAGTTTAGTCCAGTAGAAAAGAAAGTTAAACTTGTAAATAATATTAGAATAAGGAAAGGTATTGTATACACCAATAGTCCCATTAATATAACTATCCACTCGTTTTCGTTATGCTTTTGAGCTAAAGTATGAAAATGAATACCTATTATTATTGTAAGAAGTAAAGCTACCATATGCTTTAAAACTAACAAATAAACTCAGATTTCAGAAATCAAAAAAATGAAATTATGAAGATTTCATTTTTGAGACATTCCATCTATGTGCTTCTATTCCAAATCCTGTAACAAATGATGACACGAGTAAGATAATTACATACTTATACTGTATATCTAAACTATTAAAGAGTATTGATTCACTAAATGCATATAGTAATCCTAAGCCTGATAATGTTATTGCTGAAAAAACAAAGCGTCCGAACTTATTAGTGATTAACATTAGTACTATCTCAGAAATCAAAACATAGATTAATAAAATAATAATTGGAGAAACAATATTATTTATTCCTACAATAATAAATATAGCCAAGTAATTAAGAAGCCAATACCCTGGATCTTCTTCCTTAGTAGAGCGTAACATAATCAATAAAGTTTGTGTTAATGGAAAGAGAAAAGCAGCCAAAAGAGCCATTAAAAAGTAACCACCTAAGTATAGTGAAAACAAACCAACAGCTAAATTAGAAGCTGCCCAAATCATAATCCACAGAACACTTATTTTATCCGTTTTAATCATCTAATAAACCATCATCTAAAATTTCATTACTAGGTTTATTAATGGGATTTTGCGACCATTGTTTTTTTAATAAACTATATAATCCCCACCATCCTAAAAGTCCGAATGGAATTCCCGTAAGTGCAACTAAATAATCATCTAATGAATCTATATTAGTACCATCAGAAGTCATTAGTAAAATTACAATTATCTGACCAGCAAACATTAAAGCGTAATACGTTACAATACCGAGTATTGCAAAACCCCACTGAGACCTATTATGATCTCCTGCTAAAGTATAAAATGATTTTCCTATAAAGTAGAGTAATACAATTCCTAACATATCTTGATATTTAATTTATAAATCTAAATTCATCAAAATTAAAACCATATCCAAGTTTATCCTTTGAAAACTAATACAGATTTTACCCTCGAGCATTTAATAATTTTGTAATTTAACTATCTAAAATTATACACTTGGAACTAGAAAAAAACTTCGTAACCTATAAATCTTCTGCTGGTTCTGGAAAAACTTACACGCTTGTAAAAGAGTTTCTTAAGCTTGTTTTTCATTCGGATAATCCTAAGCGCTATCGTAATATATTAGCTATTACCTTTACCAATAAGGCGGCAAACGAGATGAAAGAGCGTGTGATTGAGAATCTTAAAATACTATCTGAGAGTCTTGATAGTGATTTGATGGAGAGTTATTCGGAGGATTTTGGATTAGAGAAGCACATCATTAAACAAAAAGCAGGGAAAGTACTGCAATCTGTACTTCATAATTACAGTGATTTAAAAATTTCTACGATCGATAAGTTCACTTATAAGATAATAAGAGCGTTTTCTAAGGATTTAAATCTCTCTACAGATTTCGATATTGAGATGGATAAGGAGAAAATATTGATTCAAGCTATCGATTTAATGATATCGAGAGCCGGGGAAGATGAAAAATTATCGCGATTATTAATTGATTTTTTAGATCATAAAATAGATAATGAAGAGAATTGGAAGATAGAAGATGCCATTTTGGAGTTTGGAAAAGAGCTTACGGATGAAACAAATGAAGATTATTTGAAGATACTTTCGGAAGTTTCCGAAGAAGATTTTAAAGAAATCAGATCATTTTTATCAAAAAACTACAAAGAGACGAAGTCCGAAATTGAGAATTTGGGTAAAACAGTTATCGAATTATTTACAAGAAATGGATTAACTGTGGCAGAATTTCCATCTGGAACCATCTATAAATTTTTCCAAAACATGGAAAAAGGAGAGATAATTAAGGTTTTGGAACCAAATAAAACTCTTTTAAAAGCAATAAATGAAGATAAATGGCTTCATGCAAAACCTAAACCAGAGGCAAAAAATGCCATGGATGGAATAAGTGATGAGGTAAGATCGTACTATTTTGAACTAGAAAGCGCATCAAAAAACTACTTTTTATACGAACTATTGAACAAAAACATCTTTAATCTGATATTGATTAAAGAGCTTTATACATCAATTAATACCATTAAGGAAGAGGAAAACATCTTAATGATATCTGATTTTAATAAATTAATAAGCAAAGAAATCAAAAATCAGCCTGCTCCTTTCATTTATGAAAAAATAGGAGAAAGGTACACGAACATTATGATTGATGAGTTTCAGGATACTTCGGTATTGCAATGGCATAACTTACTTCCGTTAGTTGACAATGCATTATCAATGGGAAATAAGACTTTACTTGTGGGAGATGCCAAGCAAGCGATATACAGATTTAGAGGTGGAAAAGTGGAGCAATTTGTAGAATTGCCAAAATTGATTGATAAATCTGATGATGTTTTATTGGATGAAAGAGAAATTGCTCTTCATAATAATCATCATAATGAAGTTTTGGACACAAATTACCGTTCGCATTCGCAAGTTATTGATTTTAATAATTGGTTTTTTGAAAGATTAAAGAACTTTTTGGAGGAGGATAAGCAGAAAATATATCAAGAACAGAAGCAAGAGAAGAACAAAAAGGATGAGGGATTAGTAAATATTTCGTTTATACCTTATAATAAGGAAGAGATAAATGAGCTTTATTTAGAGAAAACAAAAGAAAAAATTGACGAATGCCTAGAAGATGGATTCCAATTAAAGGATATTGCCTTGCTCGTTAACAAGAATAAATACGGTTCTTTGCTTTCTAATTACTTAATTAATGAAGGATATAAAGTAATTACAAGCGAAAGTTTATTGATTGAGGAAGACAAAGAAGTAAATTTTGTAGTCAATTTCTTAAGATTCGTCCAGAATAATAATGACAACACAGCCAAACTTGCTCTTATAAAGTACTTTTTTCAGGAAGAAAAATTCAGTCCTGCCCTACTCACCTATTCTAAAAAGATAAAAAACAAGGCAGATATTAAAATAATGGAATTATTAAAAAGCCTTAACCCCGAATTTACGCTTACTCGGTTATTTGAACTCTCCTTATATGACTTAACCGAGACAATTATCAGAGAATTTATTCCTAATCTTGAAAAAACGAATTCATTTTTGGTGAAATTATTGGATGTGGTTCACTCCTATTCTTCAAAAAGGAATGATTTGATGGAGTTTTTGACTTATTGGGACAAGAATTCGTACCGAATTTCGCTAGAAACACCAGCAGATAATGCCATAACTATAATGACGGTTCACAAATCGAAGGGATTACAGTTCCCGGTTGTGATCTCTTCTTTCACTTCTTGGATATTTTATAGTTCATTTACTACCAACAAATGGGTAGAATTAGGAGAGAAAATTCCGAAATTACCGATAGGAATATTGCCGTTAACCAAAACAATTAAGGCAACCGACTATGCCTATTTGAAAGAAATTGAAGACGAACAGATAAAATTGGACAAGTTCAACCTATTATATGTAGCACTTACTAGACCCGAAAAACGACTTTATGTGATTTCGGATGACAATGTTTTGAGCTATAAAAAGTATAAAGACAACATCATTTCTTCGTTTTTACATCAAATATGTGCTACTCATGAGAATTATAAGGAGGGAGAATTAACGATTGGAGAGAGAAAAAAGCATGTTTCTAAAGAAGAGAAGGCAGAGGATTTGTTTCCATTATCACAAATGACCACTACAAATTGGCGCGAAAAAATAAGAATTAGCCAACAGTATCAAGAATTATGGGGCGAAAGTGGCTACAAAGAGAAGATTGCTTACGGTAATTTAATCCATAATATCTTATCTAAAGTTGAAAAAAGAGAAGATTTAACTCAAGTGATTAAGAGCTTTAGCGAACAAGGATTGATAAAAAACGAAGAATTAGCTGAATTCGAAAGTGAGATTGGCGCGATTTTAGAAGATAATCAAATCAAAAAATGGTTTGATGGTACTGGAGAAATTCTGAATGAGAAAGATATTTTATCAAAAGAAGGTAAGCTTTACCGACCAGATAAAGTTATTGTATATAAGGACAAGACAGTAGTTATAGATTTTAAAACTGGAGAAAAGCAGGATTCGTACTCAAAGCAGATTACCAATTATGGTGATTTACTTATTGAAATGGGATATAAAAACATAGAAAAATATTTACTTTACACCAAGGATAAGTCGGTTGTTCAAATTCCGTAACCTTATAATTAAACATATTTATGAAAACAATACTTTTAGTAGTCACATTTTTTATGGTTTACATGACTAGTATTGGTCAGGATACATTAAAAAAAGGACCAATTTTACAATTTTTACAAACTACTATCGACTACGATACCATAGAAAGATATTCCAATGGAACCAGAACATTTGTATTTTACAACACAGGTGATGAACCATTGGTGATAAAAAAAGTAAAATCTGGATGTAGTTGCACAATTCCTAGCTATACAAAAGACACCATTTATCCTGGAGAAAGAGGAGAAATTAAGGCGAGTTTTAATACAAGAAAACCTATTCCTTTCAATCAAGTTCTTAAGGTAACTAGTAATTCTAGCGCAGGAAAAAAAGTTGAAATCCGTATTAGAGGTGTAGTAATAGATCCTAAAAAGGTTTGGGGAATAGAAAGAAAGTTATAATATGAGTACCACTTTTGAGATAAAGCACTACCGAAATTTAACTCTAGATGAGTTTCACGATATTATTTCATTGAGAATTGAAATATTTTCGGTGGAGCAAGAGGTTTTTTATAACGATTTGGATGGGTATGATAAGAACTGCCATCACGTTATTTGTAAAGATAACGAAGGAGAAATCATTGGAACTGCCCGATTATTGCCGCCAAAACTTAAATATCCTAAGTCTTCGTTTGGAAGAGTAGTGATAAAAAAGACCGAAAGAGGTATAGGGTTAGGCCATGAAATGGTAAAAGTGATGAATAATTTCTTGCTAACTGAATACCCGGATGCAGGAATTAAGATCTCAGCCATGCTTTATTTGAATGATTTTTACGAATCACACGGATATTTGAGAACAAGTGATGTGTATCCCGATTGCGGAATAGATCATATTGATATGGAATATTCTATTTAAATAAGTCACTTAATTTATCATTAAATCTATACGCTTTATAATAATACTCATTCAAATCTTTAGGTAATTCATTACCCTGAAGCATTAATTGAGTCCCATCACTTTTGTAAATTATCATGGTAAAACAATTATAATTAGAAGATTGATTCAAATTAACCAAGCAATTACCATAAGTTCCTACAGAATCTAGATAATTTATTGGCAATTGGGTAAGCATAAATTGAGCTTCTTTATATAATGAGGCGGACAATTTCATTTTAGGTATTACATTTTCACCATCATTAAAAGCAGTATTTCTGTATTTATAGCCAATTTCGCTTCTGGTTACTATACAGCTAGTGAAAACAGGTAAAGAAAGAGTTGGTAAATCATTCATGATTTTTGAATAAAACTCGACACTGTCAATAGTAATTTCTCCATTATCAGAGAAAGGATTAATTTGCTTCAGGTTATCCTTTTCTGTTCGCGATATATTTGAATTATCGTTTAAAAAACTAGGTTCAATTAAACTGAACAAACCAGATTCTGAAATGATTTTGTAATTACTGAACAAATCATTGGAAGCACATGAAAGCGTAAATAAATTATGAAATACGCTTTTTGTCTTCGTTATTTTAATATTATGAATTTTAGTGAAATTCTCAATTGTTTCTAGTGTTACGTTATCATTATAAACAACTTGAAAATTTCCATAAAAAGCTACAACCATATTTTGTAATGGAATAAGCTCTGTAAAAGATAACCGATACACTTTTGCTAATTTAAGTTTTGGATTATGTTGATCGTTATGTTGAGTAAAACTCTCAATTCTGGATTCAGATAATGGATAAATATCAAACTCCTTTTTAAGTTGAAACTTATATGCTTCTGTAATTACATTATTAGCAGGTAATCCATTTCTAAGAATTCCAATTCTGGTAGTAATTAATTCTGCTTTCACTTTATTGAATCCTCCATAATTCTCCATCAGAATATTGGAAGTTGTATCTACAAAAATGGGAATTACTTTCTGTGGAATGAAACCCATTTTTGGCATTTCATCCTGAATTACAAATGGAATTGGTTCTGGTTTATACCTTAATCCATCATAAAAATGAATTGTAGTATCAATCATAGGTAATGTTCCCAGATCAGCAAAGGATGTTCTTTCCTTAGTATTATGAAAAACAAGAGTTAGTTTCTTATTCCCTTTTTTTAGAGTTAATTTATAATGGCAATAGTTAATTCGGCCTAGCCTGAAATAATGTTTCTTTTTCTTACTAGAATACTGATAAATATAAGATCCCTTATCAATTTCTTTCCGAAAAACATTCTTTGTTATTTTTCCGTTTCTAGTTTTTAGAAAGAAAGAGACACTATAATCGCATTCAGTTTGGGATATCCCATTTAATGTAAGTAAAAGGCAGAAGAATAATAGAAAGTATTTTATCATGAATCAGTATTTTTAATACTGTACACTCAGTTTATTAGAAAGTTCATCCAGATTAATTGTCATTCCCTTGAAAAAGGGAATCTTATTCATCTGGATTGATTCTCGTGATTAGATTCCTGCCTTCGCAGGAATGACAATGAGGGAAAGGATTATTATCCCCCAATCAGACTCAAAATTTCATCTTCAATCGCCTGACTTTCCCATATTTCTTCAATGTTGGGTTTGTCCATTACTTTTTTCATCAAGGCATCTTGCTTCATTCCTGTTTCCCAAGCTTCTGAATATCGGATGTTACTAAAAGATACTTGACTGTAAAGCGGCATCCACTTATCTGGGTGAGCTGCAGAGAATTTTGCTTCTAGTTTTTTCTGTAATAAAAATTTAGGGTCTCCAACAAAATCACGCATTACATGGTAATTATAAACCGATAAATCCTGAAGTGCATCTCCATCTGGCTTTCTCAATTCGTATTCTTTGAATACTTCTTCCCAGTTTTCGTTATGCTTCTTCATCAAATTATACATAACGTAACAATCTTCAAAAGATCCGTTCATTCCTTGCCCATAAAATGGAACTGTTGCGTGAGCTGCATCTCCAATCAAAGCAATTTTTCCCATTGTCCAAGGTTTACACCTTATTATAGACAAAGAAGAAAGTGGGTGTTCGTGCCAATTCTCTACCAAATTAGGCATCATGTCATAAAAGTCTGGGAATGTCGTTTTGAAAAAATCCTTTACATCTTGGTCTGTTTTTATGGATTCGAAAGAGTTTTCTCCTTCAAATGGCATAAACAAAGTACAGGTAAAACTTCCGTCTTCGTTTGGCAAGGCGATTAACATAAACCTTCCTCTTGGCCAAATGTGCAAAGCATTCTTGTCTATCTTATAACTTCCATCTTCGTTAGCTGGCAACAATAATTCTTTGTAACCATCATCAATAAAATCTTGCATGTAATCGAAACGATTTTGTTTCTGAAATGCATTGTAACGAACTGCCGAAAAAGCTCCATCTGCTGCAAAAACTACATCTGCACTATCTACATAAGTTTTGTCAGATCCGTATTTTTGCAGAGTAACTGTTCCTGCTTTGGTATCTGCATCTATACATTTTGTATTGTAATGAATAGTTGCTCCTCCTTTTTTCTCTGCAATATTCATCATCATGGCATTCAAATGCCCTCTCGATACGGAATAAATAGCTTCTCCATCTTTTCCGTAAGGTTGGTAAGTAAGCTGACCATCCAAACTGTGCATGATTCTTCCTGGCATTGGAATGGCCAATTCATCTACATCTCCATCAATTCCTGCGGCTTTCAAAGCCGTCCATCCTCTTACCGAAAGTGCCAAGTTTATCGATTTACCTGCCGAAATCTCTGCCTGACGAATGTCTGGCCTTCTTTCGTAAATCGTTACTTTGTATCCTTCTTTAGCCAAATAAACTGCCCATAACGAACCTGCTAACCCTGCTCCTACTATAATTGCTTTTTTTTCTTTTGCCATTTTCTTTTCTATAAATACTACTGTATCGACTCCTTCAATATCTGTCCAAATTTCCAACAATCTTCATAGCTGTTGTACATTGGAGTTGGTGCTATTCTTATCACATTTGGTTCACGCCAATCTGCTATCACATTTCGTTCCGTTAAGGTATCAAATAATTTCTTGCCTTGCCCTTTTGCAGCAATAGAAAGTTGTGCTCCTCTTTTAGTTTTATCCGTAGGAGTAATAATTTCAAATTCTACTTTATCCGATTTAATGCTATTGATCACAAACTCCAAATACCCAGTCATGTCATCACGCTTTTTTCCTATTCTCTCCATTCCTGCTTCTTCAAACAAATCCAAACTTGCATTAAGTGGAGCCATCAACATAATTGGGGCATTACTGTGTTGCCAACCTTCGGCAGTTGGGATTGGATCAAATCCTTTTTCCATCAAAAAACGAGTGTCTTTATCTTGTCCCCACCAGCCACCAAAACGAACCAACTCTTTGTTAGTCGCATGACGCTCGTGAATAAAAATTCCTGAAACTCCTCCTGGTCCTGAGTTTAAATATTTGTAAGTACACCAAGCAGCAAAATCTACATTCCAATCGTGAAGTTGAAGATTAATATTTCCAGCAGCATGTGCCAAATCAAATCCTACCTTTGCTCCCACTGCATGACCTGCAGCAGCAATTGATTTCATATCAAATAATTGTCCTGTGTAATAACTTACACCTCCAATCATTACCAAAGCCAATTCGTCACCAGTTTCTGCTATTGCTTTCAACACATCTTCTTCTCTTATCAATTCTTCTCCTTCTCTTGGCGAAATTTCAATAATTGTATCTTCAGGATTTAACCTGTGATGTAATACTTGTGTCTCTAATATGTATTGATCACTTGGAAATGCTTTTGCTTCGCAAATGATTTTAGTTCTTTTTCCTTCTGGTCTGTAAAATGAAACCATCAATAAATGGATGTTTGTACTTAAACTTCCCATTACAACCGTTTCAATAGGTTTTGCACCTACTACTCTTGCCATTTTATCTGTAAGGATTTCGTGGTAGCTAAACCAAGGATTTCTCCCATGAAAATGTCCTTCTACTCCCCATTGCGCCCAGTCTTCCAATTCTACGTTAATGTAATCTTTCACAGCTTTTGGCTGTAAACCAAGTGAATTTCCTGTAAAATATACAGTTGGTTCTCCATTAATTATTGGATGATGAAAACGATTTCTGAATGATTTCAATTCGTCTTGTTCGTCTTTTTGCTTGGCAAATTCAAGGGTATTTTGGTACATTTTATTTCTTTTTAACTCTTCGATAAACAATTTTTGATTTCTCTGGGTCTGAATTATTTGAACTTAATCCAATAGTATTTATATCTATAAATTGAGCTTTAAAATTAGTAGAAGTTGATTGACCATATAAACTAAAAAGTTGACTACCAATCTTCTTTTCTGTCAATTCAAATTGATAATTAGAAATTCTTTTAAATCCTGAAATCCAAGTATCACCAGAATCAACAAACATTTTTATGTATTTATTCTCATTCAATTTAGTTACTCTTCCAATAAGTTTATCAGAATTTTCTTTTGACGTAATAGAAATTTGAATTCCATCAAACATAGACCTTCCATCTAATTTCCATAATCCTTCGAATTGATTAATTGGAGTCTTATTTAGTTTAGATGAATCACATGAACCAACAACTATCATTACTGTAAGGAACAATAGATATCTAATTTTATTTTTAAAAAAAGTCATTTGGTCATAGCTTTAGTTGAGCTATAAAAGTACGAAAATGGAATGGGAAAGATTATACTAAAGAGTCATAAATTGCCAAAACCTCTTTAGCTTGTTTTTCAGAAGTGAAATTTTGTGCGTATTCAAATCCTTTTTCTTTCATTTCTAATTGAAGCTCTGGATTTTCGATTACTCTATCTATTGCAGAAGCCAACTCATCACTACTTTTTGGATCAATATAAATAGAGTTTGGACCTCCAGCTTCTTCCAGGCAACTTCCTGTTGCAGCAATTACTGGAGTTTTACTGTATAAGGCTTCTAAAACAGGAATACCAAATCCTTCGAAAAAAGATGGATACACAAATAAATTAGCCGATTGATAAATAGAAGGTAAATCCAAAAAACTTACGTTTTGCAACAATGCTACTTGATTCCCTAAATTATATTTATCGATCATTGCCATTACTTCTTTGGTATAATCGGTTTGTTTACCAACTGCAACCAAAGGAAGTTTTGTATTAGATTTCCCTATAGCTTCAATTAAAGTAGCCAAGTTTTTTCTCTTCCCTATTGTTCCTACATATAAGATGTAGTTTTCAGGTAAATTGTATCGTTTACTAACCAAATCTCGGTAACGATAATCGGAAATATGGTGGAAAGAAGAAGCGCAGGATTGATAAATAACCTCAATTTTATTTTCAGGAACATTTAAAAACTCCATCAAATCTCTCTTAGTTTGTTCACTAATCGCTATGATTTTATCTGCAGTCTTACATGCATACTCTACTTTCTTCTTGTATATTTTCCTGTCTATTCTGTTATAGTTTTCAGGAAATCGTAAAAAAATTAAATCGTGAATAGTCACTACATACTTAATCTTGCTTAATTTATTTTTTCTTGGAATTTCATGACTTAAGCCGTGATAAACCTCAACTCCATTTTTTATTAATTCTCGTTCTAATTTTACCGATCTCCAATAGCTTTTCATCTTTTTATATAACCCAGAAGGGTAAACGATTTCAGCATTTCGGTAATCTTTTAAAAACTTAGTTTTTAAATCAATTTCACCTCCAGTTGTATACAGAAAATAGTCGTTCTCTTTGGCTTGCTCCAAAATACCTCTAACTAAATCTCTACTATAATTACCTAAACCAGTATGATTTAAGAAAAGGCGTTTTGCATCAAATCCTATTTTCATACTTTACTTAGTTTGTTTAATAACAAAAAATCAAAAATAGTAAGAGCTGCCATTGCATCCACAATTGGAACTGCTCTTGGCACCACACAAGGATCGTGTCTTCCTTTAAAGTCCAATTCTACATTTTCACCTTTTTCGTTAACAGAATCTTGCTTTTGCATAATAGTAGCAACAGGTTTAAAAGCAACCCTAAAGTTAACTACTTGTCCGTTAGATATTCCTCCTTGAATTCCTCCTGAATTATTGGTTTTTGTAGTTACAATTCCTTCTTTATTAACGAAAATATCATTATGCTCTGAACCTCTCATAGCTGCTCCAGAAAATCCTGAGCCGTACTCAAATCCTTTTACGGCATTTATGGACAACATAGCTTTGCCTAATTGAGCATTCAATTTATCGAAAACTGGTTCACCTAATCCTACAGGCAAATTTTGTATAACTCCAGTGATAACACCACCTACAGTATCACCTTGCTTTTTAATATCAAGGATATATTCTTCCATTTCTTTGGCTTTAGCCAAATCTGGGCATCTTACTTTATTAGTTTCAATATTCTCTAAATCAAGCTCTTTCCAATTTTTATCTATCGAAATATTTCCGACAGCAGAAACGTAAGCATTTATGATAATGCCTTCTTTTATTAAAAATTGATTGCAAATTGCTCCAGCTACAACTCGGCAAGCTGTTTCACGAGCCGAAGCTCTTCCTCCTCCTCGATAATCTCTAATTCCATACTTTTCTTGAAAAGTGAAATCTGCATGAGAAGGACGGTAGTTTTCTTTTAAGTGAGAATAATCTTTCGATTTATTGTCTTCGTTTTGAATCGTAAATCCAATAGAAGTCCCCAAAGTTTTTCCTTCAAAAATTCCAGAAAGAAACTGAACAGTGTCACTTTCTTTTCTTTGAGTTGTTATATTACTTTGCCCGGGTTTTCTTCTGTCTAAAGCATTTTGGATTTCATTTAAATCCAATTGAAATCCTGCAGGAATTCCTTCCAATATTCCACCAATTGCCACACCATGAGATTCCCCAAAGGTTGTCAACTTTACTATGGTTCCGAAAGTGTTTCCTGCCATATTTCTTTAATTAATTACCCTTCTTTAGCTGCCAAATATCTTTCTGCATCTAATGCTGCAATGCATCCTGTACCTGCTGCAGTAATTGCTTGTCTGTATGTTTTGTCTGCTGCATCTCCTGATACAAATACTCCTGGAATGTTCGTCTTAGAACTACCTTCTTGTTCATATTTGATGTAACCAGTTTCGTCAAGGTTTATTTGACCTTTAAATATATCTGTATTTGGTTTGTGACCAATTGCAACAAAAAATCCAGTAGCTGGAATATCTTTTACTTCTCCTGTTTTATTATTTTTTACTCTGGCTCCTGTAACTCCCATTCCATCTCCTAAAAC
>CALLII010000105.1 GCA_938009745.1 uncultured Flavobacteriales bacterium | reverse complement strand
TAAACCCATGAGTTCATCATTTCCCAAAGTTTAACAACTTCTTTATCGCCTTGCTCCCATTTTTGAAGCATTTCTTGAGCTTCTAGTAAAAATGGAGCTTGCTTTTCAGCAGTTTCTTTATCCATTCCACCTTCAATTAATTCAGCTATTTGCTTTTTGTATTCTTTATCAAAAGCCACATAATATTTCCCTACTAGCTTATCTCCTTTTAATCCTGAAGACTCAGGTGTTTCACCTTCTCCAAATCTTTGCCAAGCCAACATAGACTTACAAATGTGGATTCCTCTGTCGTTTATGATTTGAGTTTTTACCACATCATGCCCATTAGCTTTAAGGATATTTGCTACCGAAAATCCTAAAAAGATATTTCTTAAATGCCCTAAGTGAAGAGGTTTGTTAGTATTTGGTGAAGAATACTCAACAATGTATGTTTTGTCTGTTGCTGGCAATTGACCAAAATTATCGTCAGCCATTAACTTTTTAAATTCTCCTAACCAATACTCCGAAGTAATTTCTAGGTTCAAAAAACCCTTTACCACATTGTAACCAGAGATAAAATCTATTTCTTGAGTAAAAAACTCTCCAATAGCTTTACCAGATTCTTCTGGGTTCTTTTTTGTTATCCTCAACAAAGGAAAAACTACTAACGTTACATCTCCTTCAAATTCAGCTCTTGTTTTCTGAACTTGGATAAGATTATCAGTAATCTCAGGGAATAATTCCTTGAGTTTATTTCCTATTAATTCTTGCATGGAATTTTGTTGTGTTTTAGAACCACAAAGATACAATTTGTATGGGAAATGGAGAAGTTAAAAAGAAAGGATTTATAGCAAAAAAAAACTCCTTCAATTTCTTGAAGGAGTCTTGATTACTTAGTCAATATGAATTTAATTATCTAAATAATGTTACTGGGTAGTTTTGAGTTACCTCTTTTCCTCCATAAAATCCTTGAAGTACTACAAAGTAAGTTCCTGCAGCTAACTCCTTTCCTGATTCATCATTTCCATCCCAAGAGAATTTAGCATCATCAGATTGGAATACTTGTTGTCCCCATCTGTTGTATATCTTTATATTTAATGCGTCATAACATCTATCAAAAGCATCTTGTTTTAAATAAAACTCATCATTTATTCCGTCACCATCTGGTGAGAATACATTAGGTATAATATAATCAGATTCTGGCTTTTCTATTGGTAAACTAACTGTTTTTGAAACAGTATCTCTACTTCCATCACATCCTAAAGAAAACCCAACAACATTTACCCAAAAACTATCTACTGATAAAACTTCACACTGATCTAGATTCCAACAAAATCTTGCTCCTACTCTTCCTACTCCTTCAAATTCTGATCTTGTTAACTTTCTTACATTTAAGTTATTTGCTGTATCAATTCCTCCAATTGTAGTAGTCCATGAAAAATCATATCTTCCAGTATTATTTGCTGGAGGTAATGAGGAAGTTGCTCCAAATTGGTATGCATTTGAATTAATCTCAAGATAGAAAGTATCTTGTAAATTTGGATCCATAGCTACAAAGTCAATACATTTTTCTTTTTCAAACTCAAAAACACTTGATAACTCAAAGTCTTCTAAAATTGGTTTTGAATTGAATATACAATTAAGTGATGCTAATACTAAATCTCTGTATACCTCTCCTATTTTTACTCCACCTCTATACTCTTCACATTTAACAGCTACAACATAGTTTCCAAGTCTTCCTGAACGAGTTGATACAATTCCTGTTTGCGGATTGATAGTACAAGCTGTTCCAGCACCTAATATATTGGCTAAGTTATGACCTGCAGTCCATGCTACATTAATAAATGGTCTTGAACCAGATGGTTGCATATTATCAATAGGTGTAATTAAAGAATAAACTAAGCTATCTCCATCTACATCTGTACAAGAAAAATCAATATCCTTAGGATTAAAAACGCACATGTAAGCGTCTGGAGGGTAATTAACAAATCTAGGACTAGAATTTCCTCCTACCAGAGCAGGGTCGGGGATTTGTCCATACCATATATTTGAGGAACCACTGTTAATATTTAGTATTGTACCGTTTCTATTTGGCGGAGTTCTGTAGGTGAAATAATATCCATTTGGGTTGTTGGGTAGGTTAATTGTAGTTTTAAAAATTCCTACATGTACGCACAATCCAATTTGTGCTGCAGTAAAACATTCATCACCAAAAGTTAAAGTATCACCATTAGGAGAATTAAACCTTGTCATAGCAATTGGCCCAAGAACTTGTGCATTAGTTACATTATCAAAAACTCTTATAGAGAAATTTACACTACTAAGATTAGTTCCGTTTCCATTACAATCTCTATAAAATTTACAAGTTATTTCAAATTGGTTAGGTCCAATTTGTTCTACATAAGAATCACCTCCAGAAATATGAGCTGAGTAAGTAGTTAAAGATGATACGGATATCAAGAGTATTAAAAATAGATTTTTCATAATATTTAGTATTTTGGTTATTGTTAATACTAAAGTATATGTTGTAAACTTCTGTTTTATAGCATATTCATGAGGTTAGCTATATTTTTTATTAATGAAAAATTCGATTTCATGAAGTAGGCTGTTTTTTTCATGAAATTATAAGCACAAAAAAAAACCCTTTCGAAAATCGAAAGGGTTTTTAATAATTAAAATAAGGTATGTCTTATCTAAATAGAGTTACAGGGTAGTTTTGAGTTACCTCTTTTCCTCCATAGAATCCTTGAAGGATAATGTAATAAGTCCCAGCTGCTAATTCATTTCCAGACTCATCATTTCCATCCCAAGAGAATTTAGCATCATCAGATTGAAATACCTGTTGTCCCCATCTGTTGTAGATTCTGATATTTAATGCATCAAAACATCTATCAAAAGCATCTTGCTTTAAATAAAATTCGTCATTTATTCCATCACCATCTGGTGAGAATACATTAGGAATGTTATAATCATACACCGGCTCTTCTACTGGCATTACAACTCTTCTGCTTACGGTATCTCTTGATTCATCACATCCAATTGAGAAACCTAACACTTCTACATAAAAGCTATCAACTGCTAATATCTCACATTGATCAAGGTTCCAACAGAATCTTGCTCCTACTCTTCCAATCCCTTCAAATTCAGTGCTATTTAATTTTCTTACAATTAAATTGTTAGCAGTATCATTTCCTCCAGTTGTTGCATCATTCCAAGAAAAATCATATCTCCCTGTAGCATTTGCTGGTGGTAGTGATGCAGTAGCTCCAAACTGGTATGCATTAGATAAAATCTGGATAAAGAATGTATCTTCTGGATCTTGATCAACTGCAACTACATCAAAACATCCATCTTCATCAAACTTAAATGGTGCAATTGTAGAAAAATTCTCGAATGTTGGTAAAGTATTGTAAGTACAGTTAAGAGAAGACATTTGGATATCTCTATAAACATGTCCAATTTTCACTCCATTTCTATATTCATCACATTTAACTGATATTACAAACAATCCTAATTGTGCAGGACGTGCTGTTACAATTCCTGTTGCGCTATTAATTACACACTGTGTTCCAGGGCCTAATATATTGGCTAAATTGTAACCAGGTTGCCATCCTAATAAAGTAAAAGGTCTTGCTCCACCAGGTCCTGTTCCGTTAAATGGATTTACTAAACTATATACTAAGCTATCTCCATCTGCATCAAAACATGAAAAATCAATTGTTTTATCAAAACCAATACAGAAATACCCATCTTGAGGATACCTAACAAAAAGAGGACTTGTATTACCTCCTGCTAAAGCTGGATCAGGAATTTGAGATGTATATGTGTTACTGTTGGCGGCAACATTAACTACAGATCCATTTCTACAACAAATGCTGTAACTTGTATAATATCCGTTTGGATTATTTGCTAACGTTACTACTGCAGAGTAATAGTGTACTTCTACACATAATCCTGGAGGAGTATAGCACTCATCTCCAAAAGAAATATTTCTAAAAGAATCTCTAGCCATGGTAATTGATGTAACTGAAGCATTTGTTACGTTATCAAAAACTCTGGTAGTTATAGAAGTAGGTGCAGATGCAGGAGAACCTACACAAAACCTAAACAATCTTGTTGTTACAATAAATGTATTTGGTCCAGTTTGAGTAAAATGAACATCTCCACCCACAATGTGAGTTGCAGAAGAATCTGCACTTAACCCTAAACAAAGAGCCATTAAAAGCAATATTTTTTTCATGTTGTAAATTTTAATTATTCTCAAATATAAAAAATTGAATCATATTAAAAGACCTTTTCATTCATATTATGGTATTTTCTTTATGAAACCCCACTTTTTTTTCATGAACAAAATTCGAGATATAAAAAAGCTAGAAAATATTCACTTCTCTTTCAAGCTCAATACCAAAATTTTGCTTTACAGAATCAAGAATATTTGTTGATAAATCATAGATGTCACTTCCCTTTGATTCTCCATAATTTACAAGTACTAGAGCTTGGTTTTTATGCACACCATAATCCCCTATTCTCTTCCCTTTCCAACCTAAAGAATCAATAAGCCAACCTGCTGCAATTTTAACATCACCATTTGGCAAAGGATAATTAGCTATTTCTGGAAATTTAAGCTTTAATTCATCAAATTGCTGTTTGGAAATAACTGGATTTTTGAAAAAACTACCCGCATTTCCAATCTCTTTAGGATTTGGAAGTTTACTTGATCTAATATTAATTACAGCTTCACTAATTTTTTTTATGGAAAGTTCTTTGACTCCCATAGATTCCAATTCAGCTTTTATTGCTCCATAAGAAGTTTTAAATATTGGTTTTTTAGATAACTGAAAAGTTACTGAAGTAATGATATATTGATTCTTATAAATATTTTTAAAAACACTTTCTCTGTAGCCAAACTTACATTCTTCGTTATTAAAAATTTTAACTTCTCCTGACTCAATGTGAAAAGCCTCAAGAGAATGAAAAACATCTTTAATTTCTACTCCATAAGCTCCAATATTCTGCATAGGACTAGCTCCCACACTTCCTGGAATAAGAGATAGATTTTCAACTCCAGAATAGCCATTATCTACACAGTAAAGTACAAATTCATGCCAATTTTCTCCTGCTCCAGATTTGATTAAAACCTGATCCATATCTTCAGAAATAATCTCTATTCCTTTGATTTGATTTAGAATTACAATTCCTGCAAAATCTTGTGTAAAAAGTAAATTACTTCCTCCTCCCAAAATCAACATTTTTTCACCTACAACTTCTGGGTGAGAAACTACTTCATTAAGCTCTTGTAAATCTGAAAATTGCGTAAATTTTTTAGCAATTACAGGCACTCCAAAAGTGGTATAATTCTTGATGGATTTGTTATGTTGTATCTGTATCAATTTTTATTTAATTTTGAGAATTGTTAAAAATACTACTTTTTTTAATTTACACAGGCATCACTTTGCATTCCGAATCGTATATTTAAAGAATAGAATAGATTATGTTGAACAAAAAAACAATTAAATACCTTTTTATCCTAGTTATGGGTTTTGCTTATACGGGTGTTTTTGGGCAACATTCTCATGAAAATAATTCATCAAACACTTATTTTTTTAAAGAAAACAAGGGCCAATGGAATTCCAATGTTTTATTTAAAGCTAATCTTTCAGAAGGTGCAATGTTTTTGGAAAATGATGGTATAACCTACCACTTTCAAGATAAATCGTGGATAAGAGAATCACATGGTAAAGTTAACCCTCCGCCTCCGCCCAAAACTATTAAAGGACACGCAATCAAAGCAAATTTTCTTGGTTCAAACTCTAATCCTAAAATTTCTACAGCTAGGCCTGCACCACATTATGAAAACTATTTTTTAGGAAATGATAAGTCCAAATGGGCTTCTTATGTAAAAATTTATAATGAAGTTACCTACTCTAATTTATATGATTTTATTGACTTTAAAATATATGAGCAAGAAGCTAATATGAAATATGATTTTATTGTTCATCCTGGAGGAAAAACAAATAATATCAAAATAAAATATCAAGGAGCTGAAGATGTTTATCTTGAAAATGGAATCCTATATGTTAAGACTACACTTAATGATGTAATTGAAAACAGACCCTATTCCTATCAAATTATTAATGATAAAAAAATAGAAGTACCAAGTAAATTTGTACTTAGAAACAAAGTTTTATCTTTTGATTTCCCTGAAGGCTATGATAAAAATTACGAGTTAATTATTGACCCATTTCTTGTATTTAGTACCTATTCAGGTTCTACAGCCGATAATTTTGGTTTCACAGCTACTTATGATACTCTAGGTTTTACATATGGTGGTGGAATTGTTTATGGAACTGGATATCCAACTACTTTAGGTGCTTACGATAGAACCTACAATGGAACTGGAAGCTCTCCTGTTGATATTGGCATAACGAAATATAATTTAAATGGTACAGGCTTAGTTTATTCCACTTATATTGGTGGTACTGCTGGAGATGCTCCGCACAGTTTAGTTACAAATGATGCTGGTGAATTATTTATTTATGGAACTACTGGTTCTAATAATTACCCTACAACAACCGGATGTTATGACAATACATTTAATGGTGGTTCAAGTTTATTATTTACTATTTCTTCTGTTCAATATGGGAGCGGAAGTGATATTGTACTAACAAGATTAAATGCAGCTGGAAGCGCACTTTTAGGTTCAACTTATTTAGGTGGTACTGGAAATGATGGAGTTAATTTAGCAGCAGGCCTAAAAAGAAATTATGGAGATGAGTTTAGAGGAGAGATTATCGTAGATAACTTAAACAATGTTTACATAAACTCAGTTACAGCTTCTAGTAATTTCCCTACTGTAAATGGACAAACTAGTCATGGTGGATATGATGCAGTTTTAGTAAAAATGAATGCGAATTTATCGTCTATTTTATTCAGTACACATTTCGGAGGAAGTGGATCGGATGCAGGTTACGGCATACAAAAAGATGCCTCAGGTAACCTTTTTATTACTGGAGGAACGAACAGTACAACTTTAGATTCTATGTCTAATACTTTTAGTGGAACTGTTGATGGTTTTCTTGCTAAATACTCACCAGCAGGAGCTATTCAAACTTCAAGATATATTGGTACCGCCCTTTACGACCAAACATATTTCGTCCAAGTAGATATAACTGATTCTATTTATGTACTAGGACAAAGTAATTCAGCACTTCCTGTAACTGCAGGAAAATATTCTAACGCAGGAGGAAGACAGTTTATACAAAAATTTAGCAATGACCTAAGCGTAATGGAGTACAGCACGGTAATTGGTTCAGGACGAACTAGCCCTGATTTTTCTCCTTCTGCATTCTTGGTTAACGATTGTGGTCTTATTTATTTGTGCGGATGGGGAGGAAGTTTAGTAGGAAGTGGTTCTTCAACAAATGGATTACCAACAACAACAGGAGCTTTTCAAACAACCACAAATGGAACTGATTTTTACTTAATGGTATTAGATGAAGATGCTACAGGACTTAATTATGCTACCTTTTTTGGTGGAGGAATAAGTGCTGAACATGTAGATGGAGGAACAAGTAGATTTGACAAAAAAGGGAATGTATATCAAGCTGTTTGTGCAGGGTGTGGAGGAAGAAATGATTTTCCAACTTCTACAGGAGCCTGGTCTACTACAAATTCATCAACAAACTGTAACTTAGGAGTTTTTAAATTTAATATTAATGAGGTTAGAGCCTCAGCAAGTGTTCCTACAGCAACAATATGTTTCCCTAGCTCAACAACTTTCGGGAATAACAGTAGAAATGGAAATACTTATCTGTGGGATTTTGGTGATGGTACTACTAGTAATTTATTTGCTCCATCACATACTTATATGGCCGCAGGAAACTATACAGTTGTACTTACTGTATCTGATTCAACTGGATGTATAAAACCTGATACTGCCTCAATAAATTTAGTAGTATTTGACCCTGCATTAGCTGTAACTAGTCCAGATACAACTATTTGCCCAGGTGCTTCTGCTCAATTAAGAGCTAATGGAGGTTCATCCTATTTATGGAGCCCAGCAGCAACTTTAAGTAATCCTACAATTCAAAATCCTATTGCCACACCTACGGTTGCTACAACCTATCAAGTTATTGTAACTAATCCTTGTGGACAAGATACTTCATACGTAAACGTAGGTTTTCATACTATTAATACTTCCATATCTCCAGATACCACTATTTGTTCGGGAGATACAGCAAATATTGTAGCCACAGGAGGAGGAAGTTATTTGTGGTCTCCTACTTCAACTCTTACTAGTTCTACTGCTGGTAATCCGGGTGCTTTCCCAAATACTACTACAACTTATAACACATCAATAACAACAACTGATGGCTGCATTGCTCAAGAATCTGTTACTGTAACAGTAATTTATGTTCCTACACCCTCTTTATCAGCAGATGATTCAATTTGTTTTGGAGACACTAAAACTTTGATTGCAACAGGAGCTGATACTTATTCTTGGTCGCCAAGTGGAAGCTTATCTTCTTCAACAGGAAGTTCAGTAATAGCAACACCTCCAACAAGCATGACCTATTACGTAGAGTTTACTAATAGTTGTGCAACTTTAAGAGATAGTGTATCTGTTGCGGTAGTAGTACCTCAAGCTTTTTCAGCACCAAATGATACAATTTGTTTTAATGAACCTGTTTTGATTTGGGCATCTGGAGGGGTATCATATTCTTGGAGTCCTGCTCAGTATGTATCGAGCCCAACTAATGATACTACTTTTGTAGACCCACCTACTCCAACTAATTTTAGAGTAATAGTTACAGATAATGTAGGTTGTACAGATACTGCTTTCACTTATATTGGATTTTCTCCTGTTCCTACTATCAATGCTGGTCCGGATCAAATCATAAACTTTGGAGAGGTAGCTACTCTATCAGCAACTTCTTCTGTTGGAACATTCTCTTGGGCTGCAAATACAAGTTTAGGTTGCCCTACCTGTAAAACTACTATAGCTCAACCCGGAAACACAACCACCTATGTTGCTACTTTAGCTGATCCCTACGGATGCTTTATATCCGATACCGTAACTATATTTTTAGATGGTAGTTTGTACGTGCCAAATTCATTTACACCAAATGGTGATGGAATTAATGATGAATTTGTAATCATTTCAGAAGATATAACTAGTTTTAGCCTAATGATATTCAATAGATGGGGTGAACTATTGTACGAAAGTACTGATATAGATGAAAGTTGGGATGGGACATACAATGGCAAATTATCTCAAATAGACACTTATATCTGGAAAATCAGGTATTCAGATGCCAACACAAAATCCAAAGATATTTTTGGACACGTAAACCTTATCAGATAAATTATTAGTCTGTTTTGTAATTTATCTCTCTGTAGTTTCCTAATAACAATGTCCAATCATAAGTAGTAAACTCAATTTTTTTTGGTTTAGAAACTACAATATTTCTTTTGTATAAGATTTTTTTCGCTCCTCTTTTCCCACCAAAATCTCCTCTGAACCAAGAGAAGAGCGAAACCGTTTTTACTAATCTCGTTTCTTGATTGTAACTCGTTTGTTCCTCTAGATAACTTCTTGTCATAAAATCGAATTCTGCATCTAACATTTCAGGTGAATAAGTAGCCACTGGTGGACAGCTTTTTGCTCCACAATTTAAAGCAAAATGAACACGCCAATCTTTTTTATCTACTCGTAATTTTCTTTCCCACATTGGTCTAAATATTCTTCGGATGTATCCCGCTCCAATTGGCGATTGAGATTTTCGAATTATTCCATGCTCGATATCAGCAAAAGAAAGAGTTTCGCCAGCAATCTTTATTCTTTTTTCTGAGAAAAATTTTCTTCTATCTTCATATAGTTCTGGCTTTGTAGCAAGCGTATATTGAATAAACCCATTGTACACATTTACCCAAAAAGCCAACTTTTGATCGTTTGTTCTTACCTCATTCATTATTTCCTCCAAAGTTGTTGAACGAAAAATCGCCACAATTCCTTCTACAGATTTATTGTCTTTTTGAAGTTCAATAAACTGCTGAGAATTCTCAATCAGGCTAGAATTTTTCTGACCAAAAGACGATAAAGACAAAACTATGGTGCAAAAAATTAGGGCAAAGTGAATTTTATTTATTTTCATAAAGGAGAGTTATTTAATAGGTTAAAGTTACTTCTTTTATTTCTTGAACGATTCATTTATGTAATCCCTACCTATTATATCAATTAATTTTACATTTGTAATCAATGAACACATCTATATCTATAATAATACCTTGTTATAATGAGGCAGAAAATTTGGCTAAAAAACTGCCAAGACTGACTGCTATTTCTGAAAATAAACAGATTGAAATTTTAGTGATAAATTGTTCTAAATCTACTGATGGATTAGAAAAAATCTGTAAATCTTTTCCTATGGTTACTTATTTGAAAAGTGAAAAATCGGGGAGAGCAGTTCAAATGAATTTTGGAGCGGAAAATGCTAAAAATGATGTATTACTATTTCTTCATGCAGACGTAACCCTACCAGATAATTATGCAGATTTAATTTTTGAAACTCTAAAAGAAAATGATGCAGGTTTCTTTAATTACGAATTTGATAAAAAAGGTTTTTGGATGAGGTTTAATGCTTCGTTTGTAAAAGAAAAAGGAACTTTTACTGGTGGTGGCGACCAATGCCATTTTTTTAAGAAAGATACTTTTGATAAACTGGATGGATACAATGAAGAGTATGTTATAATGGAAGATTTTGAATTAATTAACCGTGTTAAAAAACAAAATATCCCCTACTCCATTATTAAAACTCCTGTAACAGTTAGTGCCAGAAAGTATGAAGAAAACTCTTGGTTAAAAGTTTCATTAATTAACGGATACGTATTTCTTTTATTCAAACTTGGTGCTTCACCCCAAAGATTAAAAAAAGGCTATTCCAGATTATTGAGAAAGTAAATTAATCCAGTTCAAATACAGGAATTTCTTGGAGATATTCATACGATTTATTCTCTAAATCAATTTTACAAATAAAGTGTTGTAATCCATTGGTTACTATCAAAAATGGTACTTTAAGCGTCATGTTATACCCTGCAATTTGTGCAAATGTGGCCTGGCTAATTTTAACTTCAGGTGCTTTACATTCAATCAACAAAAAAGGATTTCCTGATTTATTATATACCAAAGCATCAAACCTCTTTTGGCGGTTATTCACCAAAATTTGCTTTTCTACTCGAAAATAATTTTTAGAATATCCGTGATGATTGATTAAAAAATGAATCAAATTCTGCCTTACCCACTCCTCTGGTGTTAATACAAAATAGTCCTTTCTTATCTCATCATAAATAAAAAGCTTGTCGTCTTTTTTATGAATTTTATAGTCGTATTCAGGAAGATTAAGGGCCGTTAGTTCCAAAGTTTAAAAATTAGGAATTGCCTTATTCTTTGGATGCTTTACTTCATAAGTGATTTTATGAACTTCCGTTTTACCTGGTTTAAGAGTATACTGCCAAGTTAATTTCCCTGTTTCTTCGTTCTTTTTGGCTCCAGATATATCTTTGTATTCAATTTCAATACTAGCATCTCCAGATACCGGTACTTGATCTTCAATCATTATCTCAATATCCTTAGACTTAGTATTCTTTACAGAAATTTGAATTCCCATGTTCACTCTTTTACTTCCACCTAATACACTTCTTTTAGATAAATCTTTAATTTTTTCTCTTTTAACAACTATGCTTTCGTCTTTTCCTAAAACTAAGCTCATTGTATCCGAAACCGAATTAGGATTGATAAGACTTGTACCCACAAAATTTCCTTCCATAAATAAATTTGCCACTCCAGGAAGCAAGTTATATTGTTCCCAATCTGTTACTTGAGCAATCAAGAAAACATCACAACTGTACTTAGGAGCTGCATAATACATGTAATTAGCTGGTAAAGTAAATTTCTCTAATTCTACTACAGCCTTTCCATTTTTCCCGATTATTGAATAAGGTAATGACACATTAAATTCTCTGCTTACCATATTCTCAGTAGCAGTTGTATAATTGGCCATTGATTTTGCAGTAGAACCATATCCCCATCCTGTTGCTGAAGATTGCTCTTTTTTATTTGAATAAGCTCCATCAGCTCTATTCGAAATACTAGATGATTTTCTTAATAAGGTTTGGTATCTCAATATCCAAGGATGAACTGTTGGTAAAACTCCGTTATTAAGCGGTTGACTAGTTGATAAGGTCAATTTAACATTTTTCCAATCAATAGTTGAGTTTTGGTAAATTTTTGCTTTACAAATTGCAGTTAAGTTATCCTCATTACTACTTCCCTTAATTTCATAAAAAGGTGTCCAACCTACATTATTAATTACATAAACCAATCTCATTGGAACTGTTTGAGCTCTATCTGATATTACCTCTAATTTCAATACATTATTTCTAGTCTTAAATCCTTCTTTCGATAATTCTACATTAAACTCGTTCTTTTTTTCTCTTGCTTCAACAGTGAATAAATTTTGATCGTAAATTTTTTCGTCTAATAAATCTAGATTGTTCCTGTAGTATTCAGCCAAATCAGACATATTATCTAAATTGAAACCACTATTTACTCCATTTGCACTTTTATTATAAAGAATTGCATTTTTTTCAGCTTGTAAATTCTGTACTTTTTTAATACTCAACTGCTCTTTTCTTTTCCAATATTCAAGGCTATCCATCAAACTAAGAATACGGGTAGAATACATTGATTTCTTTACATTTTCATTTGCAAAGTTATTTGATACAACCGTTACGTCACCTCCTGTTGCTGATACTTGAAGGGAATTTGCAACCACAGAACTTTCCATATCAGTAAACTTAACGATATTCATTCCTTTTTCTAATTTCACACTTTGCACTCTAGTTAACTGAGCTTGATTAGAAAAAATGATAGCTTCCTTAACCTCCGATTTTACAGAAACCTGTGCTTGAGAGGTAAGTGAAAGAAAAAGAATGACAATTAATGATATATTTATGTGTTTCATAATAGAATTTAAAGTTTTTTTAATCAAATTTATGGTGCAAAGATAGCGAAAACCAATGCAAACGAATAACGATTGATATTGATAAAAAGTATAAAAAAATGAGTAAACCTTTAATATTAGTAACCAATGATGATGGAATTACTGCTCCTGGGCTAAAAGCCTTGGTTCAAGTAGCTTCCAAAATAGGAAAAGTAGTTGTTATTGCTCCTGACAGCCCTCAATCTGGAATGGGACACGCTATTACAATTAACTCACCAATTCGTATTGAAAAAAGTGAAGTGTTCGATAATATTGAAGCTCATACTTGCTCGGGAACTCCTGTTGATTGTGTTAAAGTTGGGATTTTTCATGTTCTAAAAAGAAAACCAGATTTAATTGTCTCTGGAATAAATCATGGGTCTAATGCAGCTACCAATGTCATTTATTCAGGAACAATGTCTGCTGCTGTGGAAGGTGCTATGGAAAATATTCCTTCTATAGGTTTTTCTTTAGATGATTTTGCTCACGAAGCAGATTTCGAACCGACTCAACATTATGCTAAATTAATTATTGATAAAGCACTAAGCAATGAGTTCCCTACTAATGTTTGCTTAAATGTAAATGTTCCTAAATTACCAATAAGTAAGTTGAAAGGAATGAGAGTTTGTAGACAAGCTAATGCTTTTTGGGAAGACAGATTTGATGAAAGGATTGACCCAATTGGTAAAAAATACTATTGGCTTACTGGCGAATTTAAAGACCAAGAACAAGCTGAAGATACCGATATGGCTGCTCTCAAAAATGGGTATGTTTCAATTGTTCCAGTTCAGTTTGATATGACTGCTCATCACGCAATTAGCCAAATTAATAAGTGGAAATTGTAAAGCTATTGCTTTACAACTCGTTTAGTTACTATTCCTTTTTCGGTTACAATTTTCAGGATATAAACACCAGAATCATAAGTGCTTAAATCAATATTTTGTTTGTTTTCGGAAACAGATAATTGATTTATAAATTTTCCATTTATATCAAATATTGAAACTGATATTATTTTAGAATCAACAGATTCAATTGTAATCTCATTAATTGTTGGATTAGGATATATCTCTATATCCTCAGTTCCTATCTCATTTAAAGAGATAAAAGAGTTTTTTATTTGCCAATAACAAGCACTATAATCAGCTGGTATATTGTGAGATGAGTTATTCTTTTTTATTGAGCAGAGTTTTCTAGTTGGGTAATCTGTTTCAATTTCATTACTAGAATACTCAGTAACACCAAACCCCTGAATTACGTAATAATGGTTAAAGAATGAGGTTGAGTTATGACTGTGTTCGTATACTTTTCTTCCATAAAACATATATTTCCAAGAAGTTGAATCAATATTATTAAGTGTTACCTGTACATTTTTATTTAAAAAATTACTGGTATAGTAAATTGAGGTAGTATCGTTTATGTTTAAACTGAAATCATAAATTTTTCTTTCAAGTACACTATCACTTTTCAAGAAATAAACTTTTTTATTCACCTCTCTTATTGCTCCATAATAACTAGTATTAGCGTTTAAACTATAACTTGAATCTTCTAATGAAGAACAATAATAAACTTTAAAGTAAGTGGTAGAATTTATAATTGTATCACCTAAGTATTTATATACTATGGGATGTGTTCCACTAAATCCATTTAATCCATTCACCACAATCATACTGTCTTCCACCATAGGAATATACGATTGAGATTTTAAAGATTGACTTAAATTAAATACTGTGAGTAAAAATAGTAACATTTTCATAATCAAGTTTATACAAAAAGTATGGAAGTAAATACTTCTATCTCATGAATGCAGGCTTTTTTTTCATGAAACTTATTATTTCGTGCTACAAGCAAAACAAACTAAACCAGTATTCCCTTTTTTAAGTTTAATTCCTTCGATTTTATTTACCACTACATTTTGGATAAAATTATGATTGGCTTGTCCATTATTCACATCAATTTGATGATCCTGATATAAATCTCTTATCACTTTATCGTATTCTTGTTTCCCCCAACAGTTTGGGCAAATTCCTTCAGGAGTTTCGTTAGTTGTATCTGAAAATGGTCTTTTAAAAAATGCTATTAATTTCTCAATCATAAGTTTAGGTTTTATTTTTAAACGCAGGTAATTTTCAATACTTACATTCCAGAAATTTGCACCAAAAAAAAAAGCCAGTTTGAAAATTCAAACTGGCGTTAATACTGTTAATTAATTTAATTCTTAGCTGTTGTATTGTTTTAAAGCAACCTCCAAACAATCCATTGCCTTGTGTAAATCATTTTCATTCAACACATAAGCAATTCTAATTTCTTGTTCTCCCATTCCTTTGGTAGAATAAAAACCTGCTGCTGGAGCAAACATTACCGTGTTTCCTTCGTGAGAAAATTCCTCTAATAACCATTGGCAAAACTTATCTGCATTATCAACTGGTAGCTGAGCTATTGCGTAAAAAGCTCCTTTTGGTTTTGGGCATATTACACCTTCAATGTTATTCAATCTTTCTACAACTATATCTCTTCTTTTCTGATACTCTTCTTGTACTTCATCAAAATAAGATTGTGGAGTATCTAAGGCAGCTTCTCCTGCTATTTGACCCAATGTTGGAGGACTTAGTCTTGCCTGTCCAAATTTAAGCGCATTAGCCATCAATGACTTGTTCTTGGTTACAATTGCTCCAATTCTTGCACCACACATACTATATCTCTTCGAAACCGAATCAATCATAATTACGTTTTCATCTATTCCTTCAAGGTTCAACACGGAGAAAGGAGTAGATCCGTAACAAAACTCACGGTAGACTTCATCAGAAAATAAAAATAAATCGTGCTTTTTAACTAAATCTCTTAATACTTCAAGCTCTTCTCTTGAGTAAACATATCCAGTTGGGTTGGCAGGATTACAAATTACTATTGCCTTAGTTTTTGCAGTAATCAATTTTTCAAAATCTTGGGCTGGTGGCAAAGCAAATCCATCTTCTATCCTTGCAGTAATTGGTTTTACATTTACTCCACTTGCGGCAGCAAAACCATTGTAGTTTGCATAAAATGGCTCAGGGATAATTACTTCATCTCCTGGATTAAGACATACTTGCATTCCAAAAAGCAAAGCTTCTGATCCACCAGTGGTAATCATTATATGTTCAGGACTTACAGGAATATTATTATTCGTGTAATAAGCTGCCAGCTTTTCTCTATACGATTCGTAACCTGCAGAATGACTGTACTCAATCACCTTTCTATCAATGTTTTTGATAGCTTCCATTACTACTTCTGGAGTTTTAATATCGGGCTGACCGATATTTAAATGAAATACATTTACTCCCCTGTCCTTTGCATCTTCAGCAAATGGAACTAATTTACGAATTGGTGATTCAGGCATCTGAATCGCTTTGTCAGAAATTTGTGGCATAATTCAATTTATTAGGATGCAAACTTAATGAAATTGAGAATTAATAATCAAAATTTTGTTAAGAAAATAAGTTTGTATTTGCATCTGAAAATGGTCAAATTTTGATATCTTAAAAAGATAAATAGTTCAAATGACAAAAACTTTTTTCGAAAATCTAGCATCAAAAGAGAACGGAGAGTTTATTTTCAAAAAAAATATTCTAAAAATAGGTCTAGGAGTAAGAAGTCCCCAAGAAATTTATCAACTAAATTTTAAATATCTTGGAGCTGAAATTCAAATCAAATACAGCTTAGGCACCTCATTTTCAGGAAGTATCATTTGTCTTTTCTTTAATAACATAGAAGTTCCTGAATTTGAAATCAGCTCTACCTCTAATTTTATACGTCTATTTCTTAAAAAAAAGGAGGGGTTTAATATCGCATCTACAAACGAAGAAATCAAAAGATTTTTCAACCAAAACTCTGCTCTAAAAAAATTAACGAAGATTTCTTTTAAAGAAAACTTTACCCCGCTAATTATCTCTAAAGAAAACAGAATTACAACCGAGTTTCATTTAGAATTTAAAGATTCGACTCAAGTTATAGAGCCTGTAATTCAACTTTACAAGAATTTAATAAATAAGTTTAATGAAATGAAAGCTCATTAAAAACTTAATTCTCAAAAAATAGTTTGGCATGGTTTTTACTGTTAAAGTAAAAATATTAACCTAAAATTAACAAAATGAAAAACACTAACCCATTAAACATTATTGGAGCAATTGCTATTTGCTTAGCACTATTTGCTTTTAACAAACCATCAACTTCTCCACAGAATACTGGAAGCTATGAATTCACTTCTTTTACGGTAGTAGAATCAATTATCCCAGGAGGATTGGGAAGATCAAGAATGATAAACTCATTGGAAACAAGGGATTACAAAGAATTAACTAACATTAAATCTTCAACAGATAAATCAAGAAATAAATCGAAAAGAAGTGAAATTAGAGTATTTAATTACGAAGAAACTAAACTACTTAACTTTTACAATTTAGTAGGGATTAGATTTCAAAATATTGCTGCGAATGATGCCATAATAAATGACAAAGTTACTACCATGTTGAATGAAGGATGGGAAATTGTAAATATTGTTGCTGGAATTGAATCTGATGCAGGTAAAGATGACGGAAATGGGATTTATTTAACTCGTTTTTATTTTAAACGATCAAATTAAAAAATAGTTTATTCTATAAAAAAGGGATTGAGCAAAAACTCAATCCCTTTTTCTTTGCGTTTTATTTTTAAAACTATTTAATCAAATCGTAAATGACGAACAGAATTTCCTTTGCTTTTTAGTTCTAACAAAGTATCTATTCCAATTTGCATGTGTTTTTCTACAAAGTTTACTGTTACTGCCGTATCACTTTTATCAGTTTTCACTCCATCTGGGGTCATTGGCTGATCCGATACTAACAACAAAGCTCCACAAGGAATGTGATTGGCAAAACCAACACTAAATACCGTAGCGGTTTCCATGTCAATTGCCATGGCTCTAATTTCTCTTAGGTATTCTTTAAAATCTTCGTCATGCTCCCAAACTCTTCTGTTTGTGGTGTACACAGTTCCTGTCCAATAATCCAATCCTGCTTCACGAGTTACGTGTGAGGCTGCTCTTTGCAAGTTAAACGAAGGCAAAGCTGGCACTTCTGGCGGGAAATAATCGTCAGATGCTCCTTCACCTCTAATTGCTGCAATTGGCAAAATTATATCACCTAATTTGTTCTTCTTTTTAAGTCCTCCACATTTACCAAGGAACAAAACAGCTTTAGGAGAAATTGCTCCTAACAAATCCATTATGGTTGCTGCATTAGCACTTCCCATCCCAAAATTAATAATGGTAATTCCATTTGCAGTAGCATTTGGCATTGCATTGGTGGTTCCTTTTATTTCGGCTCCAGTCATTTCGGCAAAGAGCTTAACATAGTTTTTAAAATTGGTTAACAATATATATTCCCCAAAATCTTCTAATTGGATTCCTGTATATCTAGGCAACCAATTTTTTATTATTTCTTCTTTTGAATTCATTTTATAATTTGTTTAATTTTCAAATGATTGGTAGATTATTTTTAATCCAACACCACGATCACTTCATTTTTCCTTCCTATCATGTCATAAGGAGGGTTGTATCCCATGAACATAAATTCATTGGAATATCTAATCCCCTCTTTCTCAAGATGTGAAATTAGTTCTTTTTTATATTTCTCAATTTTTTCTGAATCTGCCCAACCACCAAATGTAATTGCAGCAACTCGCTTTGCTGGTTCTTCTTTAAACGCAATGTCACTTTGATTTGGCTTAGGTAAGTTATCCTTGTTGTAATCCTTTGGCACCATAAACATTACTTCCATAGTATCACCCAATGACATGGTAACTGGCGAAGTCATTGATATTTTTTCGTTCGTTTCATTTGCACCAAAAATATATCCACCAAGTGCCGAAAATCCTTTGCTTGAGGCTTCTTTATAATCTTTGGAATTAATCTTTACAGAAGTAAATAAACTCGCTTCGTAGTTTCTTATTTCAAAATTATCGAACTTTTTTTCTAATGTAAATGGGTAACTCTCAATTCCCGTTCTGGTGCTAACAGCCCATATTTGAACAATAATGAATAGTAGGGCTATAACGCCCAATATGATGTATACGATTTTCATGTAGATTTGTTTTGACTTAAAATTACAGCTTTTTTGACTTAATTATAAAGACTTTTGAAGAGTTATTTTCTACTGAATTACTATATTTAACTAACTAAAAAGATTTTAATGACCGAGAATCATTTTTTACATTCAATTTTTAAACCAGAAAACTTCACGAAAGAAGAACTGAACTTAATACTGTCTCAATATGAAGAGGTAGAATTTAAAAAGAATGATTATCTCATTGAGATTAACAAATCAGCAAACTATTATTATTTTTTGGAAAGTGGTTTTCTTCGCTCCTACGCCATAGATTTTGAAGGAAACGATATAACTACTAAGTTCTTTTCCCCAAGCGATATTGTAATTGACTGGAATTCCTATTTTTTAAAAAAAACCTGTAAAGAGTCAGTAATAGCTGTTACTAGCGGAAAATGTTGGAAAATTACATTTTCTAATTTTATGAATCTATTTAATATTGAAGCCTTTAGAGAAGTAGGAAGAACAAGATTAGTGAGCAACTATTTTGAATTAAAGAATCACTCAGTCTCGGTAATTACCGACCAAGCTAAGGATAGGTACTTGAATTTAATGAAAGAAAAACCTGAGGTAGTACAAAACATACCATTAAAGCACATTGCAACTTATTTAGGGATAACTGATACCTCTTTAAGCAGAATACGAAAAGAAATAACTTTATAAACTATGACATTATTTTCAGATGAACTCCCTATAATTTTCTCAATCGTATTTCTTTTGGCATTTATATTTCCAATTTTTATGTTTGCCCGATTGGCGCAAAAAGGAGGAGTTGAAAATGGAATAATTAAAGTAGCTAGTTTTTATATTGTCTATTTAATTGGAGTATCTATTGCTAGTTTTAATGGGGTATTTGATGCAATTTGGCTTCCACCAAAAATCATTGTATTAACTATGATACCCTTGGTAATATTCCTTACCGGGGTTATTTTTTACATGAAATTTTGTAAAGAAGCTAACAAACAATTAAAATTAGATGATTTAGTTAAAATTCATATTTTCAGATTAATAGGCAGCTTTTTTCTTATATTTTTATTTTACGAATTAATTCCAAAGCCATTGGGTCTAATAGCTGGAATTGGGGATTTAATTACTGCTATCTCAAGTATATTTGTGGCTAAATCCATTAGAAATAAAAAATCTTATGCAAGAAAATTAACTCTTACTTGGAATACTTTTGGATTAGTAGATATAATTGCAACTTCGGCATCAGCAATTATCCTAACCAAAATAAGTATTGATACCGGTAGCCAAGGAGTAGAATTTTTGGCTCAATTCCCATTTTGTTTTATTCCAGCCTTCGCTCCAGCAACTATAATTTTTCTGCATTTGCTTACTTACAGAAAGATTCTTGTAAAAAAATATCACTAAATTTCATTTCTTGTCATAAGCCAAGATTATTCGATTTTCGGTTATTTACTTTTGGATATTGTTAAACCAAAAAAAATAAAACAAATGAAAAACGAACAACAATTTATGATGATTTTTAGATTTACACCAAATCCAAATTTTCAATCGACTCCAGAACAAGAAAAAGAAATGCATGAGCAGTGGGGAAGCTTTATTGGGAATATTGCAATCCAAGAAAAACTCGTAAGCACCCATCAACTAGGATTTGAAGGGAAACTAATTTCTGCAAATAAAGAAGTTATAGAAGGTATCTCCTTATTAGAAAACCAAACTCCAGGTGGTAATATGATTGTCAAAGCAAATTCTATTGATGAAGCTGTGGAAATGGCAAAAAAATGCCCAATTTTATTGATGGGTGGAAACGTGGAAGTACGAACTATAAACCCAATGGATTAATACCCAGAATGTATTTAAACTAATTTAAAAACCTTTAATAATGAAAAAGATGATACTTACAATAATACTTATAGCCCTAGCCCTATTTTTAGCAATAGGATTTTACAATGCAAATAAATTAACTCACATCCACATTCAAAAATCGGTAGTGATATACTCTACAGAACAAGCCGTATTTGACCAAGTGAAATACTTAGCCAATTTCCCAAAATGGTCTCCTTTTTACGAAGCAGATCCAGCTCAAAAAACAGAAGTAAAAGGAACTGATGGTTCAGTGGGAGCTCAATTTCATTGGGATGGAAATAGTGGTAAAGACCTGGGATATCAGGAAATTTCTGAAATTCAGGAGTTAAAATATATCAAAATGAATTGCGACATTCAAAAACCGTTTAAAGCAACTCCGACATTTGAGTATTCTTTTATAAATTCTGGAAATGGAATAAAAGTCACTCAAGATTTCAATTTAGACTCT
>CALLII010000104.1 GCA_938009745.1 uncultured Flavobacteriales bacterium | reverse complement strand
TTTTAATGATGTTTCTTTTGTTTATCCTGATTCTGGAATTAAAGCTTTGCAGAATATTTCATTTACTCTGCCAGAAGGAAAAACATTAGGAATTATTGGAGAAACAGGCTCAGGAAAATCTACTGTAGCTAATATGATAGCCAGGTTATATGATGTGAATACTGGAGAAATAAAAATTGGCGATTCACCTATCGAGAATATTAATTTAAATGGGCTCAGAGGTGCAATTGGTTATGTGCCACAAGATGCCTTTTTATTTTCGGATACTATCTCTAATAATATAAAATTCGGTTTAGGTGATTTAGATGAAAACAGCAATGAATTGATGGAGCAAGCTGCTAAGGATGCTCATATTTACGATAACATTGTTGAGTTTGATAAAGGCTTTGAAACTATAGTTGGTGAGAGAGGAATTACTCTTTCAGGAGGTCAAAAACAAAGAGTTTCTATTGCGCGAGCAATTATTAAACAGCCAGATATTTTAGTTTTTGATGATTGTCTTTCTGCAGTAGATACTGAGACTGAAGACATTATTCTTAGAAATTTAAAAAGAATAATGAAAGGTAAAACTAGTGTTATAATTAGTCACAGAATTTCTTCTCTTGAGCATGCCGACTTAATTATCGTAATGAACGAAGGTAAAATAATTGAAAGAGGAAGTCATGAAGAGTTAATGGCTCAAAATGGTTATTATACTTCGCTTAATGAGAAGCAGAAGGGGTAAATTTTAGTTTTTCATCTGTTCTTCCAATACTTTCTGGCTAGCTAATCTATCTTTTAAAATGTTTACATAAGCTAATGCCATTTTATTATTATGAGTTAGGTAAGATATGTTTGCCCATTCAATTGCTTTTTCTAAATCACCATCAATTTCACTTATAAGAGCTAAGTTATAAGTTGCTCTTCCGGCAATTTTGCTTTTTTCGTTATTTACATCTTTTTTCCATAACTCAGCTGCACCATCCCAATCGCCAACATTTATGTATCGATTTGCAGCTTTAAGGTTTTCTGACCCTCTTACATAGATGCTTCTTGATACCGTAAATTGTTGTGGTAAAACTCTTTGGGAGTATTCTGTTCCCAAAATTTTACTAATTTCAATTACGTTTTCTTTTCTTTTGGCAACAGTTTCAAGTGCTTTAACAGGGTTTATTCCTCTACCAACAGAAGAAGTATTTTCTACCAAAACAATTTCATCACTAATTGTCTGTGTTCTTATGTCATAAATTCTCCAACCAGATTTAATTCTTGTATCAATTCTTGCAATGTGCTCAGGTACTTGAAGATTTGCACCTAAAGGATTAGGTATTGATCTCATTTGAGTAGAGTAATTAATTTTAGAATCTGTATCAAAAAATGAAAGAACGAATATTATTTCAACATCATTTTCAGTTCCAATTGCATTCAGGCTATCCCATGGTATTGAAGAAGGAAATATACTCATGCCAGGAGTTGTAAGTCCTGTGCTATCAATTTTAGTTATGTAATCAAACCTATTGTTTTTCAATAGTTCATCTCTCATGGCAATAGTTGCTGCGTCAGCTGCTTCTTTATCAAAGTTTTTGCCTTCGGCTGTTAGTACTTTATCTATAACATCTATAGGTTTATTATTTACTTCGGTTTCAGTTCTGTCAATTACTCCAACTTTAGTATAAGTAGAGTCAAAAAATACAGGAGCAGGCTCAACAATATTTATAGTAAAAATACTTGTCGTTCTACACGAACTAAGTAGTAATAGACTAACTATTACAAGGGCGAAATAAGAGTAATATTTTTTCATGATTTTCAATTGTTAGTTTACAGTTTATTCAATCTTTATGCCAAAGATCAAGCCTAAAGTTAATTAAATAGAAAAAGCTTCTGCAAATTAATGCAGAAGCTTTCCTAACCTTCTATGAAAAAACTAATTACTTTACAGCTATTAGCTTGTTTTTCTTGATTTCTTCTTCCTTTTTAGGAATAAGAACGGTCAAGAGGCCGTTTTCGTTTTTAGCTTCAATTTTTTCAGTATCAACTAGTTTAGGCAGATTAAAACTTCTTTTGAAAGAGTGGTAAGAAAATTCTTTTCTTACATTTTTATTGTTTTCAGGAGTTGCCTCTTTCTTAACATCAGCACTAATGGTTAGTCTATTTTCTTTAAGCTCAATTTTAATGTCTTCTTTTTTGAGTCCTGGAACTGCTAGCTCAATCGTATGGCTCGTTTCGCTTTCATGAATGTTAGCTAGTGGAACTTGACTCATTAAATTTCTTTTTACTGTGTCCATTGTTTCCGATCCAAATACTTCGTCAATCAAATTAGTGAAGCCTGGTATAAAGTTGTTGTGTGTGATTTTCATAATTATTGTTTTTAGTTAGTTATAATGTTTTTAATTATCGTTAATTTCAAATTCGATATCCATAATGCAAAACCAATTCCAAATGCAAAACCAATCATTTTTACAGACAAAAAGTCACAATCAATTGATTTTAAGTGTCAAAAAGACAGCTCTAGGTGTTTTTTTACTGATATTTTGTCTTTTTAGTTGTTCAGAATCAATTAATTTAAATTCCGAACAAGAAATAAATTCCGTTAAAACTAACATGCAAGAACAAGAAAATGCATGGAACGAAGGAGATTTAGAAAACTTTATGAAACACTATTGGAAATCTGATTCTTTGAGATTTATTGGAAAAAGTGGATTGAATTATGGTTGGCAAAAAACCTTAGATAATTATAAAAAATCATATAAGAATAAGGAAGAGATGGGAACCCTTAAATTCACTAACAAAAGCCTTGACTTTGTTGGAGAACAGACTATCTTTGTAATAGGAGAATGGAACTTGATGAGGGCAGATAGTTTGGGAGATTTAGGTGGGATGTACAGCCTTATTTGGGAGAAGAAAAACGGAAAATGGGTA
>CALLII010000103.1 GCA_938009745.1 uncultured Flavobacteriales bacterium | reverse complement strand
CAATATTAAATGAATAGATCTTTGTGCTTGGATATTTTGATTTAAACTACCGTCAAGCCTTCTGTACTCTCTGTAAAATGCAGGTTGTTGGTAAACTCCAGTAGCTATTCTTAATGCTAAGTTTCGTCTAGTAATTTCTCCTGAATCGGATAGGTAGTATAATAAAGGACGGTACTTTAAAGAAAATCTCGGACTTACTATCACTTCGTTATTAAATGTCCAATAGTTTGCTCTAACTCCGGCAGTGTATATTAACGACTTATATCCCGAAAGTGCAGTGTCAATAGTTATAAGTGTATCTTTTAATTGTATGGTTTTATCCAAACGATAACTTGTTCTGGAGTTTTTTGTCCATGTGTTTTGTAAGTATGCAGAAAACCTTCCTGTAGCAACTCTGTTTTTAGCTCTTACAACATTATTAAAGGCTAAGTTTTGATATGCTTGAGCACTTGAGTCTCTATATCCAACTGAATCTGATGGTCTTGGAGCAATGAATCCTGTACTATCTATAAAATCCCATTCTTTTAAATTATCGTTAATGATATCATATTGAGCTTTTCCTCCCCATTGTAATGTTTTGTTACCGTTTCTCCTTACACCTTTGTGGGCAACTGTTGTTACTGTTGCATCTAATGTGTTTCTGGCATGACGAAGAAACCCTCCCACACCAAGGTTAAATGCTACATCTCCAAAGTTTTCTTTTCCTGGATCTCTTTCTAGTTCATCAAGAAAATATTGTCCTTCTACATCAAATATTTCTTCTTGATATGTATTAAATGCTGATGCAATGAATTTTAATTCAGTAGAATCATTAGGTGTATATTTACTGCTAAATGCTCCTGTAAATGTCTGGTATTGTGTTAATTCGCTTCCGTCAAAAAATACCGTAAATCTCAGGGCCTGGTTAATTGAACCAAAGCTAGTTTCTCTGTTTTGAGGTACAACTTGATATCTGTTAAGGGCAAAATTACCCAAAAAAGAGTGTTCCCAATGTTCAGATGGTGTATAGGTAAGGTAGGTTTGTAAATCACCAAAAAGAGGTTGGTATTCACCCTTAGTATCAAGAGCTCCAAGTACATACCTGTTACTTTGGAAACGTGCTGCAGTTACATGAGTCCACAAAAAATTCTCTGATATTCCTTCGTAATGAACGTTTGCCCCTAACATACTTAATGTAACAGAACCACCTGTTTCAGTTGGTTTTTTGTAGGTTACATCTAACACAGAAGATAATTTGTCTCCATATCGTGCTTGAAAACCTCCAGCTGAAAATTGAATGTCATCAACCATATTAGAATTAATGAAACTTAATCCTTCTTGTTGTCCAGAGCTTGCAAGGAAAGGTCGGTAAATTTCAATTCCATTTACATAAATAAGATTTTCTTCAAAGTTTCCACCTCTTACATTATATCCAGAACTTAGCTCGTTATTCATTGTGACTCCCATCTCTGAACCTAATCTAGATTCGAAATTTCCAATAGAAGGAATTTCTACCCCTTTGATATTTATCAAGGTTTCTATCGTTTCATCCGTTCTTTTAGTAGTAACAGTAAACTCAGGAAGAACTCGATATTTAAATACTGGTTTAATTATTTTAATTTGCCCTTCAGAAAGTATATAAGTTAGTTTTTTCTTTTTGTAAGAAGAGTGGCTAAAAACTAATGTTACAGGTGTATTTGCAGGTACAAAGAATTCGAAATTTCCATTTTGATCTGTAAAAGACTTTATTTCAGTTCCTTCTACTACAATGTTTGCATCAGCTACTCTTATTCCAAGTTCGTCTACAAGCGTACCTTTTATAGTAGCATTTTGTGTAAGTCCAATAAATGGTATCATTACTAATAATATGAATAAAAGGCTCTTCATTAGTTATCAGAAATGTTTGGATTTAAAATATGATTCACTTTTTTGGCAATGATTTTGGATTCAAAAGTAACAATAAAGGCAAGTTTATTGAAGTTAAGCTCAATAAACCTTTGTTGCAAAGGCTAAACGGAACAGTTTAGGATTTATTTTTTATTCTCTAATCTAAGAAGTAAAGAATCTACTTGTGGAATATGATGCTTGAGGTGATTTATGAAAAATGACATAGTTTGATTCATGCTTAAAAGCCCTGCTCTTGGGTGTTCAAAGACTGCTTTGTTCATTTTTTCTTTAGGAAAATTTTCTACAGTTTGAATTAAATACATACGAGAATTATCCCATTTTTCTTTTAGTTGATTGTAATCAGCACCTGCTTCTGGTTGAGAAAGTCCTGAAGGAACTTTAAATTTTTCTTCTGATTTCAATTTTTTATTCAACACTCTACTTTTAATGTAGTTTGCTAAACCAACTCTTGGCTGTTCGTTTATATTTTTTAATCGGTAATTAATGTACTTGTTTATGCCAGTTTCCGACTCAATTAAATGATCAATAACTTGGGTAATGCACCATTCGTTTTCAGAAAACTTATGATTGAGATCTGATGATGATAAGTCTTTAATCTTATCCAATAAGTTTCCCTTAAGGTTGGATAACTCTATGTATTTTAAAACTAATTTATTGGTTCTCAAGGTTGTTGGTTTTGTGCTTCTAACAAGGTAAGGTTATCTTCTAATGATTTCAAATCTTGAATCAAATTTTTAATTAAATCAGGTTGATAAAACTCTAAAATGTTTAGTTTTCTTTCTTGAAACGTACCTCCAGGAAAAAAAGCTTCTTTAATAGCATCTATTCTATTTATAGCAACTTCATGCTTTTTCTTTTCGGCTTTAGTTACTTTCTTTTTTATTTTGTTGATAGAGTTTTGAGCTCGCTTTAATTCAGCAATTACTGTTCTTTCCAGACTAAAATCTACTTCGATAGCTTTCTCTTTAGTTATTGCAAATACTTCTTCGAGGTCTGCAATTTCGTTTTCAAATGAAATTTCTGAAACTTGATTAATGTACTCGTTTTCTAATTCGTATTGAGGTTTAAAATAATCTTCCAGTTTAAAAGGGAGCTGGTCTATTTTTTTCGAAATATTTTCTTTAACAATCAAAGCCATATTTCTCAATACTAATATAGGAAAATCTATTGAGTTAACTTCAAATGCAGATTTTAATTGAAACCAGTAGGCTAATTCTCCAGGCCCACCAATGTAAGCCAAATTTGGTAGAATTTTCTCTTGATAAATTGGTCTCATAACTACATTTGGACTAAATCTTTCAGGATTGTTGTCTAATTCTTTAAGTATTTCTTCTTTATTAAAGACTAGGTCAGTATTGAGTATTCTGTAAGAATTATCTTCCTCAGTAATTCTTTCTCTTAACCCATCTTTTTGATAAAATAAGTTTATTTCTCTTGGAGTAACTTGCTTTCCAAATCCTTTCGCTAATAGTTTTTCACTTTGTTCTTCTACCTTTTCAAAAGTTTGTTGCTCAGTTAATTCATTTCTAAAAATAGAGATCATTTCTCTTTTCAATCTCTCAGAATCTGCATCCAAAACAACAACACCTTCCTCCCCAAATAGATGGTTAATTACTTTGTTGTGTGCAATAGCTAAATTAGTGGATGACTTATAAAAATTAACTAATATTCTTGTTAGGTCACTCCCAATTGTTTTTTCTATTTCTTCTAAAAAAAGAATCATATCTGTGGTGGAAAATCTTCCAACAGGTCCAGATTGATTTGTGTTCCAAGTGATTTTTTTATCAAAAACATTCACATGATTTATTTCTTCAAAATCATGATCTTCGGTTGCCATCCAAAATACTGGAACAAAATCGTATTTAGGATATTTTTCCTTAAGACTCTTAGTTAAATTAAGAGTTGAAATTATTTTATATATAGAATACAAAGGTCCTGTGAATAAACAAATTTGGTGTCCAGTTGTCACAGTAAAAGTTTTTTCCTTTCTTAATAACTCAATGTTTTCAATTGCTTGTTTTGGAGCTTTTTTATTCTGAATCAATAGCTCATCAACCAACACGTCTCTATTAATTGGTTGTCTATTTTTTATTCTAGATTCAAAACTAGAGAAATCTGGTGTAGCAGAAATAAACTCGCTAAAACTCTCTGGTTTAAACAGGTAGTCGTTAGCAATTTTAGATAATAATGGAATTTTATTTAATCTAATTTTTTTCATTAGTTGAAATAAGTTAATGATTCATCAATGATTTCTTTAATCAACAATACATTAATGTCTTCATTGGGATTTATTGTTAAAGCTTTCATCTGTTTTCTTGTTCCTAGCTCTAATTCAGGTCGGTTTATATTCAAGCTTCTTACAAATGTAAGGTAAGGAATAGTTGTTTTCTTATCTTTCCAAATATAACAAAAAGGTTTTCCTTGGTAACTGAAAAAAGGTAGTTTCCATTTCCAATGTTCAGTAAAATCTGGATGATGATCTAAGATTAGTTTTCTCAAATAAAGAAAACAGCCCTTATTGGGTTCAGATAAATTGTTATAAAAATTTTCTAGCTCAGTCATCTCCTTTAAAAGTACAGTAATTTTAAAATTATGACAATATTTTTTTTGAATTATCGGTCATTTTTCACAAACCCTTTTAACTTTGATAATTATTACACATTATATGGATTTCACCACCAGATTATCAAAAAAGACTCAGCTCGAATTATACCGTGCTTTGCTTACCCCAAGACTTATTGAGGAAAAAATGCTGATTTATCTTCGTCAGGGGAAAATTTCCAAATGGTTTTCTGGAATTGGGCAAGAAGCAATTTCTGTTGGTTGTACTATGGCAATGGATGAAGATGAATTTATTCTTCCAATGCACAGAAATTTAGGGGTTTTTACTTCCAGAAACATTGCATTTGAGCAACTTTTCTTGCAGTTTCAGGGAAAAGAAGGTGGATTTACAAAAGGTAGAGATAGGTCTTTTCATTTTGGTTCAAAAGAACATAATATTGTAGGAATGATTTCTCATTTGGGTCCGCAATTAGGAATCGCAGATGGAATAGCTCTGGGTAATTTATTGAAAAAGAATAACAAAACAACTTTAGTTTTTTCTGGAGATGGTGGAGCTAGTGAAGGAGATTTTCATGAGGCATTAAATGTTGCAGCAGTATGGAAATTACCAGTGATATTTGTTATTGAAAACAATCAATGGGGTTTGTCAACTCCTTCTAATCAGCAATTTGCATGTAAGCAATTTATAGATAAAGGAATTGGTTACGGAATGGAAGCTGTACAAGTAGACGGTAATAATATTATTGAAGTTTATGAGAACATAGCTAATATTAAAAAGAAAATAGAAGAAAATCCTCAACCATATTTGGTCGAGTGTATGACATTCAGAAGAAGAGGGCACGAGGAAGCATCTGGAACAAAATATTATCCAGATGGATTAATAGAAAAGTGGGAAGATAAAGACCCTGTTGAGCTTTATGAGCAATATTTGATAGATTCTGGGCAGTTGGAAAAAGAAACAGCTGAAGAAATGAAAGTTACTATTACTCAAGAGGTAGCAGATGCATTTGAAAAGGCAACAAAAACTGAAAAAATTGTTCCTGATACTCAGGTAGAATTAGCAGATATGTTTTCTCCTTTCGAACTTGAGGTGACACCTCCAAAAGGAAATACAAAGGAAATGAGATTGATTGATTCTATTTCTGATGCTATGAAATTAGCAATGGAAAAGCACGATAATTTAGTGTTGATGGGGCAAGATATTGCTGATTATGGTGGTGTTTTTAAAGCAACAGACGGGTTTTTAGCCCAATTTGGTGCTGATAGAGTAAGAAATACTCCTTTATGTGAATCTGCAATTGTTGGAGCAGCACTTGGTTTGTGTATCAATGGATACAAAGCAATGATGGAGATGCAGTTTTCCGATTTTGTAACAGTTGGTTTTAATCAGATTGTAAATAATTTGGCAAAAATTCATTATAGGTGGGGGCAAAATGCAGACGTAGTTGTTCGTATGCCTACCGGAGCTGGAGTTGCCGCAGGTCCATTTCACTCACAAAGTACAGAAGGTTGGTTTTTTCACACTCCAGGCTTAAAAATCGTTTATCCATCTTCGCCAAGAGATGCTAAAGGATTGCTTTTAGCTTCATTTGAAGATCCAAATCCAGTTTTATTTTTTGAGCATAAAGCTCTTTATCGTTCAATTAATGAAGAAGTAGAAGAAGATTATTTTACAATTGAATTAGGTAAAGCTAATGTGGTAAAAGAAGGAGCTGATATTTCGATAATTACCTATGGAATGGGAGTTCATTGGGCTAAAACACTTCAGGAAGAAAATGAAGATATTTCGATAGAAATTGTGGATTTAAGAACTTTAAGCCCATTAGACACTGAAACTATTTTTAAATCAGCAAATAAAACAGGGAAGGTAATTGTGCTACACGAAGCCAATACCACTGGCGGAATAGGTGCAGAATTAACTACTTTAATAAATGAAAATTGTTTTGAAAAATTAGATGCTCCGATTAGAAGAATTGGTAGTTTAGATACGCCAGTTCCATTTGCAGCTGATTTGGAACAGAACTTTTTACCCATAGAAAAACTAGCAACTACTCTCAAAGAGTTAATTGAATACTAATATGAAGAAGGCTTTTTTTATAGCATTTTTTGCAAGTTTACTTGTGAGTTGTGGAGTTTATCAACTTCAAAAATCTGAGGGAGTTTCAGTTGGTGTAACCGAATCTAATTCTGATAATTCCGAATTAACTGATATGGTAGCTCCGTACAAAAACTCTCTTGATTCGACTATGATCGAGGTTATAGCAACTTCTGAAATTGAAATGTCTACAGGTTCGCCACAAGGGTTATTGGGTAATTGGGCTTGTGACTTATCTTTAAAAATAGGAAATGAATACTATAAAAACATAAGTGAGTTTCCCGCAGATTTTAGTTTATTGAATAATGGAGGTTTAAGAACTTCTTTACCAAAAGGAGATATTACAAGAAGAAAGATATATGAGATAATGCCGTTCGAAAATGAATTGGTTGTAATAACCTTATCTCCAAAGAAAACAGCCGAATTATTTAAGTTTATTGCAGCTAAAACAGTCAAAGGCGGAAATAGAAAACAAGGAGTCCCAGTCTCTGGAAATGTATCATTATATATAAAGGAACAACTTCCGGTTGAAGTTTTAATTGATTCAGCTACTTTAAAATTAAAGAACTATCGAGTAATTACCTCAGATTACTTAGCAAATGGCGGAGATAATATGTCATTTTTTCTAAATCCAGTTAAATATGAAAAACTAGGGATTAAGCTAAGAGATGCAATGTTGTTGCATTGTGCTCAAGAAACGATAAAAGGAAAAGCTTTAACTTCTAACCTTGATAAAAGAATAATTTATGGCAACTAGAAGAGATTTTTTACAACAATCGTTAATAGCTGCTGGTGTTTTAGCTACTACCAATTCTTTTGCGGAAGGTATGGTGGCAAAAGGTAGAATGACAAAACTAACAATTCTTCATACTAATGATGTGCACAGCCATATTGAGCCATTTCCAGATAATCACAAACGATATGCAGGCAAAGGAGGAGTACAAAATCGATTTAATTTAATTCAGAAAATTAGAAAAGAAAATAGCAATACTCTACTTTTTGATTGTGGAGATATTTTTCAGGGGACTCCTTATTTTAATCAATTTGGTGGAGAATTGGAATTGAAATTAATGAGCCAAATGGGTTATGATGCCTCTACAATGGGGAATCATGATTTTGATAATGGAATGGATGGGTTTTTGGAGGTAAAGCCAAATGC
>CALLII010000102.1 GCA_938009745.1 uncultured Flavobacteriales bacterium | reverse complement strand
CGCCTTTTTCTTTTGGTTTGGGATGATGGTTTTGACCTTTCGTTTTCTTCCAATTAAAAAGCTTTTATTTGGTGTTTTGGTTCTGCTTCCAATGTCATTATTTATAAATACTTCGTTTAGTGCTGACATGATGATTAATGGGTTAAGTTGGTTATATCTAGCTGTAATATTGAATCTTGCACTTACCAAAAAAGAAGTAACCACTAAGTACCTTTTACTCCTTTTATTATTGATAACGCTAATAGGATTATCTAAGTTGGTTTATATTCCAATTGTAGCTGTTTTGCTTATAATTCCATTTAGTAAATTCAAAACTAAATTAAGAATGGCCGGTTTTATAGTTGTTTCGATGGTTTTAGGTTTTGGTTCAGCTAGTTTGTGGAAAGAGAATATAGACTCGTTTTACACCTCTTATTTAGATTACAACCCTGAGTTTAGAGATAATATTACGCTTGGTCATAAAGCTGATATGAACCTCCAAATGGATCATATTAAAGCCAATAAATTGGAAACAGTTAAAGTATTTGCTCAGTCTTATTTTAGAGAATTTGATAAAATGACTACTGGTTACATTGGAAACCTTGGTTGGAACAGGTTTAGAATGCCATTTTGGTTTATCCTTTTTGGTTATGCGATTATATTATTCTTTGCTTTTTCTCATAATTCAGATGAGTATTTTCTTTCTGTAAAACAAAAAATAATCCTTGTTGGAGTAGTGGGAGCTTGTACTTTATTGGTAATGCTTTCTCAGTATTTAACTTGGAATCCAGTCGGTTATCATGAAGTGTGGCCATTAATGGGAAGGTATTTTACCCCAATTTATCCTATGTTGTTTTTGGCTCTTACTATTAGAAAATTTCAAATATCAAAAAAACTTTCCATACTAATTTTTGCAGGTTATGGAATACTTGCAACTGCTTACACAGGTTACAAAATGATTGATTCTTTTTATGTGAATACTGAGTTGGAATTGGTTTGGGAATATGATTTTTCAAATACTGTAGTTCTTTCCTATTCAAATGGCATTGAATTTGAATATGGAAAAATTGATGGAAATATGAGTTTTATTAATGACTATTTAAACACCAATACTATTGAATTAACTCCAGAGAATCCTTTTGGATATGCAGTTACATTTAATAATGTAAAAAAAGGTGATAAAGTGGTTGTAGAGGCTTGGAGATCAAATGATAATTCTACATTCGTTTTTGATGACCAGCCTAATACAAAATACTATACTGCTACCTGTCATTCAACCAAAATAATAGAAAATGGTTATGAATTAATTCAAGAAACCTATTTCTGCAAAGAAGATTTTGAGAAATTGAAAGTATATATGTATAATCCTTCAGGAAATCAATCTGTGGTGAAAGATTATAGCATACAGTATTTTAAAAGTAAGTAGTTACCTTCTTCTAACTCCCAAAATCCCTAGTAAACTTCTACCAAGTTCTCGAGCTAAAGTTCTTCCTACTTGGCGAACCATGGTGTTTTGACTAAGTTTTTCGAAAAATCCTTTTTCGTTTTTAGTTGCCTTTTCAGCTTTTCTCTTTTCTTTTTTCAACTCGTCTTGATGCTCTTTTTTGTGTGCTTTTTCAAGTTTAGCTTTTAGTAATTCATGAGCACTTTCTCTGTCGATAGATTCTTCATATTTCTTTACCAAATCAGAAGTTGAGATTAAGCTTTCAATTTCTTCATCACTCAATATATCCATCCTTGAAATTGGGGCTCTAAGCAGAGTATGAGCCAATGGTGTAGGAATACCTTTTTCATTAAGACAAGTTACCAAAGCCTCACCTATTCCCATTGAAGTTATTAAAGTATCCGTATCGTAAAACTCAGAATCAGGATAGTTTTCAGTTGTTTTGGTAATTGCTTTTCTGTCTTTGGCAGTAAACGCTCTTAACGCATGTTGAATTTTCAATCCTAATTGACTCAGCACTATATCAGGAATATCTGTTGGATTTTGCGTACAAAAGTAAATTCCAACACCTTTGGATCTAATTAGCTTAATAATTGCTTCTATTTGAGTCATTAGCGCTTTAGATGCTTCTCTAAATACTAAGTGAGCCTCATCTATAAATATCACCAATTTAGGTTCGTCATCATCACCTTCTTCGGGGAAATTAGCATAAACCTCGGCTAACAAACTCAACATAAACGTAGAAAATAATTTTGGTCTATCTTGAATATTAGTCAAACGAATTATTGACTGAATTCCATTCCCATCTTTGTCTTGTCTTAGTAAATCATTAACATCAAATGATTCTTCTCCAAAGAAATTTTCGGCACCTTGTTGTTCTAGTTCTATTATTTTTCTGATAATAGTAGCGACAGATACTTTAGAAAAACCTCCATACTCTTTTTCAATTTCTTCTTTTCCTTCGTTTGTTAAATACTGAATAGTTGTTTTTAAATCTTTTAAATCCAATAAAGGCAATGAGTTATCGTCACAGTATTTAAAAACTAAGGCTAATATTCCTCCTTGGGTATCATTTAAATCTAAAATTTTGGACATTAACACAGGACCAAACTCAGTTACAGTTGCTCTTAGTTTTACTCCTTTATCTCCTGATATTGTCATTAATTCTGTTGGTAAAGCAGTTGCATCATAAGGTAAATCACCTATAGAAATATGTCTCCAAACTATATGTTCGTTAGACTCTCCTTCGGCAGCCAATCCAGATAAATCACCCTTTAAATCCATCAATAAACTAGGGATCCCTTTTAGTGATAATTGCTCAGCCATTACTTGCAAGGTTTTGGTTTTACCTGTTCCAGTTGCTCCAGCTATTAATCCATGCCGAGATATTGATTTTAATGGAATTTTAACATGAGTATCCGAAATACACTCTCCTTCGAACATAGCTCCACCAAGAGTTATGTAATCTTTTTTAAAAGAATATCCTTTTGTAATTTTTTCTCTGAATTGTAATGACGACATAAATTTCAAGCTTTTACCAAAGCTACTAAAAGTTAAGATAAATTGATACCGACAGAATTGATATTCTGTGTACCTTTAATGAACAATGAAATCAAAAAGAGACATAGAGAATAGAGAAGATGTATTTACTTTGGTATCTACTTTTTATACCGAAATAAGGAAAGACGAAGTATTAGGTCCTATTTTTAATAAAAGACTGACATCTAAAGAAATATGGGATGTTCATTTGATAAAACTCACTGACTTTTGGGAAACCAATTTATTCAATATTATAAAGTTTAATGGGAATCCAATGAAGGCTCATCAGGAAACTGATAAAGCAATGAATTATGGAGTTACCCAAGATCATTTTGTAGACTGGTTAGGAATTTGGAGCAAAACAATAAACTCTTTATTCGAAGGAGAAAAGGCAGAATTAGCTAAAGAAAAAGCTAGAAGGATGTCTACACATTTATATGTAGATATGGTAAAGCATAAGCCGAAATCTACTGAATAGTTATCTCGT
>CALLII010000101.1 GCA_938009745.1 uncultured Flavobacteriales bacterium | reverse complement strand
TTCATGGTTCTTTTGGACTTAAAATTGGACCAAATTACTTTCTGTTTCAACAAGGGATTTACTTAAAAACTCCTCGAGATTTTCAGGGAATATTTTACCACAGATTAACAAGCAGATTTAATGTTTACAGAAATCTTTATGCTAGCTTCTCATTAAAAACTCATTTTGCAGTTGCCGATTATTTTGAATTTGGAATTGGACTTAAACTATGAGAAAGCTGATTTACATAGCTTTAGCCTTTATGGCCATATCTAGATGCGGTAAAAATAGTCCCTGTTTTAAAAGTGTTGGAAACACAGACACCAAACTTATTTCTGATATTTCGTTTACAGAGGTTTTATTGTATGACAACATTGATTTGGAATTGAAATACGATACCATCACAACTATAGAAATAGAATCGGGCGAAAACCTAATTCCCTTTATTGAAACCAAAATCCGAAAGGGAGTGTTGACTTTAAAAAACAACAACAAATGTAATTTCCTAAGAAATCAGAAATCAGCAGTTAAGATAACTATTTCCTCTCCTGAATTAAACAGACTAACTTATTATGGAATTGGCGATATTTGGAGCGAAGACACTTTATTTTACCCAAAATTTGAGTTTGACTCTTACGAAGGTGTTGGAGATCTTAATTTAATTTTAAATTCCGATTCAATCGAAATCAAAGAACATATTGGAATTAGTGACGTAACTATTAGCGGAAAATCTAATTACACCTATTTATACCTTACTACTTTAGGCAATTTTTATTGTAAAAATTTGTTATCCAAAAAAGTACATGTAAACAACTCGGGAGCTGGAGAAATAAATTTATTTGCCAGTGATGAACTCTTAATAGAAAAGCGAAAATCGGGAGATATTAATTATTGGGGAAATCCAATAATTACAATTATCGCTAATAATGGAAGTGGTAGTATTAATAAAAAGTAACTAAAATTACTGCATTATGGATTCAATTAGAATGATAGGAAAAACATTTAAACTACTTACCGTCATTCTATTAATTACTTTTAGTAATTCGTTTACTCTATTTTCACAAGAAAAACAATCTCACATATTAGTTGAAATTGAAGATAGCCTGAGAGGAATTTTTTATTTTGGAGGAGATTCTACATGGATTAATGAGCAATTGCAACTTTACAATGAGCCAGTTAAAGAATCTAAAATTAAATATAAATTAGTGAAAATCGGAAAACGGAATTTTACTGAAGGACCACATTCTAAATACCTTTCAAATGAAAATAACCCAATAGCGAATTTTAAATATGGGGATTCTGCATTTTCAGTTTTTGGCGAGAAATTCTATACATACATTGGAAATTCTTCTTGGGGTTATTATCCCGAGTTTTTTCTTTTAAGAGTTGATATCATTCTTACAGACTCTGATTTGTGGAACAATAAAAAATGTAACAAAGGACATAATAAAGGGGTTGGAAAACCTTGTGAAATCTGTTACGAAGAAAATAGTGAAGAAAGAGAAAATCAAATTTTATTATTACTTAGTGGACCTGACACCTGCAAACATGGCCATAATATGAATGCAGGACAAGCATGTTACCAATGCCTACACAGTTCCAAAATGGAATATGATTCGGTTTATAAAGAAAATTACATAAAAGATTCGATCACCAGAATGCAAGAAATACTGATGGCCGGTTGCAATCACGGTCATATTTGTTGCTTAACTACTTTTTGCGAATGCTGCCCAGATAGTTTAAGACAAAAAAAAGTTGTTAACCCTGTTAACGATACTAATAAAACTCTTACCCAAAAAGTGAATATTGGTGATGCACCACTAGTAAGTGTGGCAGTAGGAACCGTAGATTCTGATTGTGCCCACAGTCACGATTGTTGTTCTTCAAATTGTCCTTGTTGTGCGCATATATCAAAAAGACAAAGCAGAGTAACACGAAGAAAAAGCAACAAACAGCACAGAAAAATGTTAAGAAAAAATAGAAGAAAATATTAGATATAAGGCAAAAAAAAATCCTTTTCAAACTAGTGAAAAGGATTAAAATTGAATTAAAAAATCTACAAAATATTTAACGAATAAGTGTAATATGGCCTTTGTATTCTTTTACTTGACCTCTTTTGGTTAAGGCAACTAAACGATATACATAAACTTCAGATTTTGCTGGTTCTCCATTAAAACTTCCATCCCAACCTTCTCCAAGTTCTTGACTAGAAAAAACCAATTGACCCCATCTATTAAAAATTAGAAATTCGTAAGAGACGATATCTAAAAGTTGAGGAGTAAATACATCATTTAAATCATCACCATTTGGAGTAAACGAATTAGGCATGTAGACACTAGCTAAATTCCCAAATATAATTTCAACTTCCATGGAATCAATACATCCAAAATCGTTCCTAGCAATAAGTTTTGCTGTATTGGATCCTATTTGTGTGGAATAATCCTGACATGGATTCTCTAAAGTAGAAGTGGTAAATCCAAAATCCCAAAAATAACTTGTCGCATTTTGAGTATTATTATTAAAGCAAGCGAGTGGATTTATAAAGTTTAACTCTGTAGGCGAATAAGTAAAATCCACAATTGGCTTAGGTGCAACAACTGTTTGTTTTTCGATAGAATCGATACAGTTATTGGCGTTTGTAACAACAAGCTTAATATTCTTGAGTCCAAATGATGAAAATGTGTGATTCACATTTTGTGTAGTATAAGTAGTTCCATCTAAAGAGTAATTCCAAGAAACAATACTTGCTGGAACACCAGATAAATCTAATATAGTTGTAACCTCAGAAAAACAGACTGAATCTGCAGAAAAATCAGCTACAGGTGGGTCGTCAATACTGATGGTAAAAGTAGTGTCATAGGTACAACCTAGTAAAGAATTTGCAGTTAACACAATAGTTTTAGGTCCTGATAAAGCATAAGGATGAGATATTGAATCTCCTGATTGCGTGACGATAGCTCCATCTCCAAAGTCCCAAACATAAGAGCTTATAGAATCTATAGATGTAGTTGAATTTGTGAATAAAATCGGAGTATTGACACAATATCCGTTTGTTATTGTAATACCAAAAATAGGTCTCTCTTCAATCTCTAAAGTTGTAGTAATAATACTATCTACTCCTAATGAACTTGTTAAAGTATCTTTATAAAGACCTGCTGTTTTTTGATAGGCATTTTGTAATAACACACTATCTCCATCACATATTTTAACTGTATTAGTAGAAGTAACTGGCTGAACAGAATTGTTACACAAAGCAAATAAACTTCCTGCCTGTCCTCCAGGTCCTGAAATAGTTAAAGAAGTAAAAGGAGTAGCTGCTGTAATTGTAAAAATACCTCCACCACCTGTTGGCCCAGAACCCATTCCAGAAGCTATTTGAGCTCCAGTAACAGTAGTAAAACATGAACTATTAATTGCAATTGATGGTGCTCCAGAACTTGTCATCAAGTTAAAAATTTCATTAACTCCACTTCCTGTAGCCGTAATTACAATTACTACATTATTTACCGCTATACTAAAATTAAATGTATAAGAAAAAATACCTGTTGCTCCCAAGTGTATACTATTAGCAGGTGTTGTATTACCGCAACTTGTATAAGCAGATGGATAAGGTGATACGGAACCCGATTGGGTAGCAGTAACACTAACTCCATTTACTAAAGCGGGCGGAACTACACTACTTCCACACAGTTGTGAAACTGCAGGTAAAGTGATAAGTATAAATAGTATTAAAACTAAGTTTTTCATTGTATTGTTTGTTCTTTTTTTAGAACGTAACTCCTGTTGGTAAAGTTGCCTAGAGGCTACAAATTTACATGTTTTCAAGATATTCTAACACTTTTGAATCTTGTTCTTTGGATTTTAGATTATTGTAAAATAATGTTACTTCGTTTTTAGCTAATTCCATTTCACTTATTTCTCTTTCAATTTTTGATTTTTTTGTTGGCTCTTCAGCTACAGACAATTCAGTTTCAAGTTCGGCCAATCTATTTGCAATTCTGTTTTTAGAATTTATTAACCCTTGATAACCAGAAAGTTTTACCCACCAAGTTGAGCTACCCTCAACTACGTTTTCAAAAACTGGATATGAAATGTTTAATTTATCCTCTGGTAGTTTCGCTAAAAATTTTGAGTAATCATTCAACATAGTATACTGAGAAATTCCTGACATAGAGGAAATTGAATTAGCAAAAAAATCATGATTTTCTATTGTTCCGTACAATCCGTATAATTTTCCTATTATTTGTTTTACTGAATTACTATTTTCTTTTTCTAAATCTTTGGCAAGCTTCATAGCTTTATCAGTATCCTTATCAGCAATTGCTTGCAAACAAACTCCCATTACTTGATAAGATTTATCTTTTAATCCTTTTTCTAAAATTTTATCATGTCCTTCGTCCTTATCAAAAAAACGATTTAAGTTTTTATAGGCATTTGCTCTCACAGAAGATGAAGTTTTATGATCTGTTAACTCCAATAATTTTGCTTTTAACTGAACTGGCATTTGCTTATTCACCTCAACCAAATTATCCATTCCCATGTTATTGAACTCGTAGTATGGAGCTTCAAGTAACTTATAAATAGCATCTGCAGATGAAATTGATTTACTGTTTCTAAGTTGTGCTAATGCTTCTTTTTTATCTAAATATAACGGAGCATTACTCAATTGATATAACCATTGGTCAAGAGATTTCTGTTCCGTTTTTTTACACAGAATAATTTTCTCGGCATCAAAGTTTACCAGCAATGGTTCTTCAGAATCAAACTCAAATGTTTGCTCCTTTTTATTTACAAAAATAGATTTTCTTACTTTTCCTCCAGCTGTGTAAACATCTACTTCAATAGGTAATTGAAATACTGGAAATCTCGTGAAATCTTGTTTTTGCTCCACTTTTAAAGTTAATTTCATTGTAACCGCATCATAACTGTGAGAGTAGTTTAACGTAGGATGCCCTTTATCAAAATACCATTGATTAAAAAACCAATTTAAGTCTTTACCAGATATTTCTTCAAACGACAATCGTAAATCATGAGCTTCGGCAGCTTTAAATTTCATTTTGTTTAAGAAATGTTTTAATGAAGCAAAAAATGCATCATCACCCAAGTAATACCTCAACATATGAAGTATTCTTCCTCCTTTATTGTAAGAATGCCCATCAAACATTTCCATTTCATTTTCGTAGTTGAAATACACTAAATCGTGATAACCACTTCTGGCTCCCGACATAAAATAACCAGACATTTCTCCGTAGGCATTTTTGTCTGCTTCTTCCCTACCGTGTTCGTATTCATCCCACAAGTATTGGCTGTAGTTTGCAAATGATTCATTTATTGTCAAATTAGACCAAGACTCAGCAGTTACTAAATCACCAAACCAATGGTGGAATAATTCGTGAGCAATTATTGATTCGTTATCCGAATCCAATAATTCTCTATCCGTTTGGTATAAAAAATCTCCGTGAATTACCGCAGTAGTATTTTCCATTGCTCCCGAAACGTAATCTCTCACTACAATTTGGTTGTACTTGTGCCAAGGATAATCAACTCCCAATTTATCCGAAAAGAACTGAATCATCTTTGGTGTTTTGCCAAAAATATCTTTTGCATAAGGCGTGTATTCTGGCTCTGTATAATAGTTTACCTCCATTTTAGTCCCATCTGGGCGAGTCCAAAAATCTTGAGTAATATCAAATTCCCCAATTGCCATCATAAACAAATATGGAGCATGTTTTAAATCTTGTTTCCAATAATCTGTTCTTGTTCCATCTCCATTTTTTTTTGATGAAATAAGCTTTCCGTTTGAAAGAGTTTTGTATTTATCCTTTACTGTAATCGATAATTCTTGAGTAGTTTTCTCGTTTGGCGAATCGATAGTAGGAAACCAACATGAACTTGATTCTGTTTCTCCTTGAGTCCATATTTGAGGCATTTTTTTTGGATCTTCTCCTAGTGGATTAATAAAGTACAATCCTTTATCATCTGTAATTGCGGCACTTCCTACAGATTTTAATTCGTTTGGTTTAGCTGTGTAGTTAATTCGAATGATATATCGGTCGTTTCTAGTATAGGTTTTTGCTAAGTCAATGGTCAATTTCATTCCATCATAGTTATATTCTAACTGTCTCCATAAATTGCCTAGCATACCAGGCTGATTGTCTGAACTATATTTCTCAACAGAATGAATATCAAATCCTTTTGCATCCAAAACTAACTCGTCAGTTTCGTAGAAATAAGGTTTAAAAGTTAATTCTGCTACACCCAACAAATGTTGTTTTTCCCAATCGAACTTTACCTCCAGTTTGGTATGAATCAAATCATTTACTCGAGCGTTAGTAGCTTGGTAGTTTTTTAGTTCTCCTGCTTCCTCTCCATCAGTTTGGATAGTAAGCTCTGGCAAAGCCATTACTTCAACATCTTCTATTGACGTTACTTCTTTGTTTGTTTTGCATCCGGCAAAAAAAGGAAGCAATGCGATCAAAAATATTCTTTTCATTTGGTGTTTTATTAATTTTAAAGACCTAAACCAATCCTGCTCTTTCCAACAAAGCATCTGGGTTTGGCTCTTGTCCTCTAAATCTTTTGTATAATTTCATTGGGTGTTCCGTTCCTCCTTTACTCAAGATATTTGTAGCGAAACTCATTCCTGTTTCTCTGTCAAATATTCCTTTTTCTTTAAAGAAAGCAAATGCATCAGCATCCAACACCTCAGCCCATTTGTAACTGTAGTATCCAGAAGAATATCCTCCATTAAAAATATGAGAAAATGCAACCGACATACAGTTTTCAGCAACATCTGGAGTAAATGCTGTTTTATCAAAAGTTTTTCTTTCGTGAGATTTTACATCAGTAATTCCTTCTGGGCTTTGCCCATGCCAGCTCATATCAAGCAATCCAAAACTAACTTGACGAAGTGTTGCTAGTCCTTCCATAAAGTTGGCAGACTCTTTTATCTTCTCTACAAATTCCATTGGAATGATTTCACCAGTTTCGTAGTGCTTTGCAAATAAATCCAAACACTCTTTTTCGTAACACCAGTTCTCCAATATTTGACTTGGTAATTCTACAAAATCCCAAAAAACACTTGTTCCCGATAAACTTGGGTAAGTCGTGTTAGCAAGCATTCCGTGTAATCCGTGACCAAACTCATGGAACAAAGTTGTAACCTCATCAAAAGTTAATAGAGATGGTTTTGTTTCTGTTGGTTTTGTAAAGTTACAAACGTTAGAAACGTGTGGCCTTTCATTTTTACCTCCATTTATTTGTTGAGATTTAAAACTAGTCATCCAAGCTCCATTTCTTTTTCC
>CALLII010000100.1 GCA_938009745.1 uncultured Flavobacteriales bacterium | reverse complement strand
TTTTCTTCCTCAATCCAAGAAGCAAGTGTTTCTATATTTCTTAGGGGAGACCTTAAATCATGAGATACCATGTGCGCATAATCATTCAACTCGTTATTCTGTTCTTCAAGACTATTGAGTAATTTCTCTCTTTGTGAGTTTATAGTAATAATTTTTTGAGCTTGTACCTCTACAAAATCCATTAATTTAAAATCTTCAGAGGTGATTTCAGGGTCATTCTTTGCTGAATAATTAAAGTCTAAGTTCTCTAGTATACTCTTTAGTTTGAGTATTATTTTGTACTGAAACCTCGACTCTGATTTCAACTTATCATTGGCTTCAAACAACTCTTGAGAACTAATAGACATGGCATGCTGAAGCCTTCTGTGCTGGTCCTCATAATTGATATAAGATTTTTCTACAGCATCAATAAATAAGGCTAAGTCATTACTTTCTGCCAACTCAGGAGATAGATATTTCCGTATTTGTCTTCTTAATAGAGAATTCATTATTCGCTTAATAAAGTGATAGTCATGGTTTGATTATGTAGTTGGCATGATACCTCCAAATCAAAAGGAGCAATTTCTCCATAAGAGTAAAATCCGCAATAGGTTACATTTTCTCCCACAGTTTCAATAATCTCCTCAATTTCTTCTTCTACCCTTTGGTCCAACACTAGTTTTCTTCCAATACAGCTAATTAGTATTGCCAGTTGAGTCTTTTCTTTTTTAAGTTTAAGAGCCTTGCTTGCGGCAAGTTCTGATGCATTTACAATATTATCTACACTGGATGTCATTAATTGAGCTACGGATCCCTCAGGAATATCTCCGGCTAATATCATGGCATTATTCTCTTCGTCAATATTCAATATCGTTCTGGTAACGGATTGTTTTGAGTTTTCCAATTTCACTTCAAGTGGATAGAGTAGGGCAGAGCTAGGCAAGTTTTTAGATTCCTCTCCCAAATATCTTTTGTATAAATCAAGAGCAGGTTGGTTATCCAATTCATATAAAATATTAGAAGATGATTTGGTTACAATTCTTTCTGGACCAAAAGGTGTCCAGCCTCCGTGAATAGAGAAAGAAACATCTATAGTATCTCCATAAAACCCAATAGCAATTACTTCTCCTGGTTTAGGATTTTCATTGTAAGAGGCAAGAGTTTTTTCAAATCTAGAATTGTCTCCACATAAGCCGCCCGTAATAAGTAAGTCATTTTTTGCTGTGGAATTAAGTCCTTTTGTCAATTCACTTCCGTTTATGAAACTACCTTCTGATAGTATAAAAGCATATTTTAAATTCTCCTGGTCAAACTGACTAATTAATTCGCTTCCAGTTTTGTAGCTATCTTTTTTTGTAGAAAGAATGTTACTTGTTTTTATTTCAAATGTGCTTTTTTCAAATTCAATGGCAGTAATTACAATAGATTCATCATTCACTGATTCGCCCATAATATTACCACTTGTAGAGCCAAAAACTAACTCTCCAGTAGGGAAAAGTTCTCTAATCTCTGAGTAAATAGAAGAATCTTCAAGCATTTTTCTCTCTCCAAATATTAGGACCAATGGATTAATTAAATCTGATTCTTCTCCCTGATTTTCCCATTCTCCTCCTTTTAGCTTTCTTAATTGCTTAGTTTTCATGATTCTATTTTCTTATTGTAAAGTAGAACGTAGTTCCCACTCCATATTCGCTTTCCAGCCATATCTCACCCTGGTAATGATCAATTATTTTCTTTACAATGGTTAGCCCAATTCCTGAGGAACCTTTTCTCTCTGTTAAGGATTGAAATATTTTAAATACTTTTTCGAAATTCTTTTCCTCAATTCCAATCCCATTATCCGAAATCGAAAACTTGTAAAAACCAGGAATTTCTTCGACTCCCACTTTTATTAACCCCTGTTCCTTATCCATATAATGAATGGAATTTCCAATTAAGTTTTGGAAAACTTGCTGAAACCTCACTCTATTTCCTCTTAAGTTTGGTAACTCAGTTAAAAAGATGATTTTTACATTTTCAGGTACAATTATGATTTTATGTAACTCTTCAATTAGGCTATTTATATCTACTAATTGGTCATCTTTCCCATCAGAGGTAACACTAGAATAATTTAGGATATCGGTAATAAGAGTTTCCATCTTTTCTAATGAATTCTCAATCAAATCTATGTGTGTGAGGCTATTCTCTTTTAAGTTTCCTTCTTCTTCTTCCTTAATCCAACTCAGTAGTGCATGAATATTCCTAAGGGGAGATTTTAAATCATGAGAAACTATATGTGCGTATTCCTGAAGTTCATTATTACTAGTTTCAAGCTGAGCTAAGAGAATTTCTTTCTGTTTTTCTAATTTTTTCAACTCGGTAATATCTAGGTGTATACCAATAGAACCTACAAGCTTTCCTGAGTTATCGTAATTGGGAGCTCCACTGATTAACCAATTTTTTTTTCTTCCTTTTTTATCCAATACTTGCACTTCATAGGATTCAGAAATGCCATCGACTCTTTTTTCTACTTTTTTATCAAAGAATTCATGTTGTTCTTCTGGCACAAGTAATTCTTTTCCTTTTTTACCAATAATCTCTTCCTCCGAGTAACCAGACATCTTCTCGAAACTTGAGTTTATCATCACAATTCTATCCTCTAAATCCACCTCAATAAGACCTAGATTCATATTGGCAATAACGTTAGTATATTTTTGTTTTTGAGCTTCAAGATTGTTGTTATACCTCGTCTCAAGCGTAATATCTCTTATTATGGCTTGAGCACCAATTGGTTGATTGTTCTTGTTATAAATTAAACTCACATTAATACTTACTAAGTCAATGTCTTTATCATTAGGTCTTACTCTGGTAATAAAGTTTGAAACTGATCCTTTTTCAAGTAAGGTATTAAAAGCCTTTTTAGCATTTTTTTGTTCATCTACATGTATAAATTCAAAGGCATTTATTGCCTCTGAATTATTTTCCTCACCTACAAGATTACTGGCAGAGGTATTCATTTTAATTACATTCCAATTTAAGTCAATAAGAATGTAAGCATCTACTAAATTTTGAAATACTCCTTTTAATTCTGATGAACTTTCAGATACTAATTCTTCTAATTTTTCATTAGATTCTCTCAGTTCTTCTGCCAAAGAATAAAGTTCTTTCGACTTATCTTCTAAGATTTGTTCAGCTTGTTTTCTGGCTAATTTCTCTCGGTTTAGTGCCCTTTTTAATATGTCAATTTCTTTTTGACTCACAATTTATTTGGTAATAATAAATTTCACTTCCGTACCGTCTTCTTTTAATTTTTCGAGGACTATGTCGGCAGATTCGTTAAAGTGCTCAAATGTTTTATTCATCAAACCGAGTCCAAAATGGTGCATGGCTCTACTTGATTTATAAATCATAATAAGGTTTGTATCACTTTTTTCTATAACCTCAAAGGTTGGTAACTCAGCATCAGGATATATTTTTCTTACTTCTACATGAATATGATTTTCAATAGAAGCTAACATCTCCAATGAATCAGAATACATAGTTAAGAAAGAGGGGTAGTTCTTTTCTACCACACTAAAAAAATGTTCTCCATAAACTAATAGTAAAGTGTCTATAGATAAGTTAGTATTAGCACTTAAATTCTTGAGCAATGCAAGCATCTCCGAGAATTCATAAGTACCAACTGAGGTATATACTCCTTGAGTCTCTAAATTAGATTGTTCAATGATATCATCTACCATTTCTAGTCCAAATTTATCCTCTACTAAATCCAAAAATTCTGTAAAAACTATTCCTTTCATGTTATTTTTTTATCAATTGATTAGTGGACCAATATGCAATTAGCGTGTTAATACTAGTTACATAGTCTTCATATTTTAGCGGTTTTACCATATATCCAGCAATTCCTATTCTGTAGCATTCCATCATATCTTTTGGATTATCAGAAGTAGATAAAATGATAGTCGGAATGTATTTGTACGTGTCGTGCTGTTTTAAGTTTGTTAAAAATTCTATACCACTCATTTTGGGCATGTTTAAATCTAACAAAATTATATCTGGGAGACTATTATTTTCAAGATATTCCAATGCCTCTTCACCATTGTTAACCTCTTTAACTGAATGCTTTGTCTCTATTTTAGAGATGACACGATTAAATTTCATTATTTCAATTTTATCGTCTTCTATCAGTAATATATTCAGTGCTTTGTTCATGGTCTTATTTATTATATAAATAAAATTAATTTAAAATTAAATCATGGTTTTAATCCATCGACCAATTGCAAGTGAGTGTCGATAGAATGCGGTTAAGTGTAGACGAACGGTATTTAAGTGATATTCTAGTATTCATTTTTTTTTACTCTTGTTCATAGTTGTCAAATTTTAGTGATTGTGTCAAGTTTAATTTTAAGTAAAACTGGTGTTAACTATGACTATTAACCATTCGTCTATACTTTTTAGTCAAACGTCTAATTATCTATTTTTCACTTGTCATGACTCCTACTTTCGTATCGAATTAAAACCAAAAAAAATAAACAAGGAAATGAAAAATTATTATTTAAAAATTAGACTAACACTATTTGCTATTAGCTCACTTTCTCTAACTTCTATGTCTCAAAGCACACCTTTTAATTGTGACTTTAGCGCTTATTTGTTCCAAACCAATGATGTATATGCTTTAGATTTGGCTTCGGGTAGTTCCTATTTAGTTGCTGCTGATATTACTTCAGGTAATATAAATGCAACCGGTTATAATCCAACTGATGGATACATTTGGGGTTATTTAAGTAGCCCAGCTAATACTATTGCTCGAATTGGAAAAAACTTTGTAGTAGATACATTTTATGTTTCTCAATTGCCTGGGTCTGGAAATTATGTAGGTGATATTGATTCAAATGGAATTTACTATTTGAAAGGAGGAGGGACTAGTTACCATAAGATTGATTTAAATCCTAATTCTACAAATTACACTACCTATATTAGTGCTGGGACTTTATCACAAAATATTAGCATTGCTGATTGGGCTTTTAATGCCACAGACGGAAAACTTTATACCGTAGAAAGAGCAAGTAATCATTTGTTTCGAATCGATCCAGTTTCTAGCTTAGTCTCAGATCTTGGAGAGGTTCCAGTTTTAAGTGGACTAAACTATACTTATGGAGCTGTTTATTTTGATTCTACTGGACATTTTTATGTCTCAGCCAATCAAACTGGAACTATTTACAAGATAAATGGAGTTCAAAATATTACGACAGGAGGCACTATTACTTCAAATATATTTGCTTTTGGTCCTTCTAGTAGTTCAAATGATGGAGCTAGATGTCCTACAGCACCTGTTCCTCAAGAAGATTGTGTTAATGGGATTGATGATGATGGAGATGGCTTAATTGATTGTAACGATCCGTCTTGCTCTGGGGTAGCTTCTTGTCCAGTAATTGTTGCTCCTGTTTCTGGTGGGAGTGGAGGTGGATTAGAAAGTAACGACAGACTTTCTCAGCAGATAAACAATAGAAATTATTTGCGAAGCAAAACCAACTTTAAATTTGATGTGGCTAAAGCACCTGAGGTGATTAAAAATACAAGTTATAAGAAACTAAACTCTTCTAGATCTGGACTTAGTTTGAGAGATTTAATTCCACTTGGTGTACTCGAGGGAACTTCAGCAGTTGAGTCTTCTCCTCTTGATTTGATAAATATTACAAATGCTACTGAATTATTCTCTGTAGATTACATTAAAGAAGGTAAGCCAGTTGCAGTTGTACTTGCTACTAAAACCGAAAATGGGGTATATGAGCACTCTAAATATATTTGCGATAGATTACTGGGTGCAGAGCTATTGTCTGTTTCTACAATTACTATCAGAAATCAATCGTTCATAAAATCTATAATTAAGAATGTGGATGGAACGGTTGAATTTGTGTTGAGTTTCTCAGGAAAATTATCTGATGATTCGGAAAATTTTGAAATTGAAAGTCATTGGAATATCGATAAATATGAGGATAGTGTGACGTTCTATAATTTTCAGATTTGGACTAACGAAATTGATGATTTAATAAAACTAGGAGAAGAAACACTTGAACTTTTTAATGTTCAAAAACCAATAATTTCTTTTAATAATTCTAATCCACCCTCAGTGTTTGTGAAAAAAGGGGTTTATAAAAAGGGGAGCTTAGAGCTCGAGATTGTTAACACGAATTCTACAAATGAAATCTATTTTGATGCTGGATTTAAAAGGACTGAAACTAGTGAGACTGAAAAGTCTTCAACCTTAATAAGCTTAGAATCAACTTATTTAAACTCAGTTATTATTGAAACAGGAAATTTATTTGATATTGGATTTAGATTAAGAAGCAACAATGGAGATACTCCTGACGACTTATTTTTATCTGATGGACCTTGGGGAGTTGATGCTTCAGAAAACGGTACCAATATAGATTCTTACATAATTACTGAAAACGAAGATTATTATACCGGGAATGGATTAAGAGTTGCAAGGAATGTGGAGTTAGAGGCTACAACTAGTGAATATGTATCTATTTACCGTTCTTTTACTCCAAGATTTGTTCCTGTAAATTTATCAGGATTTAATACGGTAGCATTTGATGCTAGTGGAAATGGAGAAATGGAAATCACAATAATTAAAAAAGGAATTAGTAATTGGGAGAACCAATATAGATTAAAAGTGCAATTAGCCGAAAATCAAAAGCATTATGAAATACCTTACGAGTTATTTACTTCTTTAAACGGAGGAAAGTTAGACTTAAGTGATGCAGTCTCCATAGTATTTACGTTAGCCTCTGATGGAATTACCAAAGTAGATAAGAAACTTAAAATAGCAGATCTTGAATTCTTGTTTCAAGAAAAATTATTTAAGGATGAGTCTGAAATAATACTTGCGCCAAACCCTATAGACTCGGATGCAAGGATAACTTTTTTCTCAAATACTGAAACAGCATACAGTATTAATGTATATGAAGCTAACGGCAGATTACTAAAATCTGTTACTGGAATTACGAGTTTAGGTAATAATCAATTAAATATGAGTATGGTAGATTTAAATTTAGGGATTTATTTTATATCAATTACCACAGAAGAAAAAGTATATAAATCTATTAAATTCTTAAAAAATTAAATATTGGTTTAAATTAATTTCCATAAAAAAAGCCTCTAATCAAATTGGTTAGAGGCTTTTTTATGGAAGAATATTTAGGAATTAAGTATTTCCAATCACATATAATTGTTCAAGATTTGGTGTTTCACTCCCTCCATCTTTTTCTAAAGTAATGGCAAATGCATCTACTTTATCCAGAGAAATTTTCCTTACCTCGGATATTAATTCGGTTTTATCCAATGTGCCTAAACTAACAGGAGCTCCATCTACAAGTCCCCATAACTGATACTGTGTTTTGGCAGTAGGACTTGGTAGCTCATCTTGTATGATTACAATTTCAGAAGTAGATTTATTCCAAACCACTCTTACTTTGGAATCTGGACTTACATCTGTTCCTGCTAAACTAATAGAGTTTGAACTTGAACTAGCTAGTAGTTTTTCTCTTTGTTTAATTTTATCAATTGATTCTATTAGACTTTTTGTTTCGTCTGTATTCAATTCTTTTAGGTCTCTTAATTCCGCCAATTCAGTATTGTTACGGTTTAAAGTATCCTGAAGTTTAAATTGATAAGCAAATAAACTAACTAATAGTAATACAGATGCGGCTAAACCGTATTTGTAGAATTTAGAAATTGAAGTGCCAGAATTTACATTTTGTTCTTTATCAACCTTTAATGTGCTCGTATTATCTGGTTTAATAATATTTTTCGTGTTCTTAATTTGCATCATAATCCTGTTCTTTATTTCAGGTGGTGGTGATACAGCTAAAGTTTGCACATAATTCTCCATACTTTCTTGTAAGGAAGATAGTTCTGTTTTAATTTCTGGGTAAATAGAAGATAAACATTCTACTTCTCTAATTTCTTGAGAAGAAGCGCCTCCTAACACGTAGTTTTCTAATATGCCAGATTCTATATATTGCTTGATATCCAACTTGCTAGTATTAAGGTAAAATAATCTTTTAATTCAAGAATCGCAGTTCTTGATCTTGTTTTCACTGTTCCCAGTGGTATATTCAGTTCCTCTGAAGTTTCTTTTTGTGTATATCCTTTAAAATAAAGGTATTCTATTATAATTCTCTTTTCTTCTGATAGGTTGCTCAGTATATCTCTAAGGCCAATTATATCGGGGTTTATTTCTAAAGAAGTAGGTCTAGACAAATCATTTTTCATAGTGTCATTACCCTTAGTTGTTCTTTGAGTTTTTCTTAATGAATCAATAGATTTGTTTCTACATATATTTAACATCCATGTAAATAAGCTTCCTTTTCCTATTTCGTAAGTATCAATTTTCTCCCAAATTTTCACAAAGCATTCTTGTAAAATATCTTGAGCCAGGTCTTCTTGTTTTACGATTTTTAAAATTAATCCATACAAAGCTCCAGAGTACTTATCATATAGAGTTGAAAAGGATTCAGTGTCTCCTGTTTTAATCTTCTCTATTAATAATTGATTTGAAGTTTTAGTTGTACTTTCAACCATATATTGATTATAATTTTGTTATATACTAAGGTAACTAAATATTACTTATTCTTTTTTTCAAAATAAAAAAGCCCTACTGAAACTTAACAGTAGGGCTTTTACTACATCAACTAAATAGGTAAGAGGCGGTAACCTATCTAGCAAACGACCCTAATAAAACATAAGTTGTTGGGTCTGCAGTATTAATTGCTTGAAGCGGATCATGCACTACAAAGAAACCATTGTAAGTAGTTGTTAAATCAGCATAAGATTCAGTACTTATTTGAGAACTGTAAGCCATATCTCCATTCCCTGCAATCATCAAAGTACAAATATTACTGTTTGGAGTTTCATTGTAAGGAGTGTTGTTTGGAGTAGTTGCTGGGTCAGCAGCATCATGAGAGTGTGTCATGTATATTTGGCTGTTGATAGTGTTTTCCAAAGCAACAGTAACTCTACTTTGTCCATCTCCTAATTCTTGAATGTTAAGAGTACCTGATAGGCTAGTTGTATGAGTTCCGCTATAAGCAAAAGCTGCTGCTACTTGACCCGTGTTAAAAGCATAATTATATGTTCCTCTTGATAAACCTGAAGCAGCTTGAGTTCTGGCAAAAGCTCCAACAAATAAATAAGTAGAAATATCAGTTGTACTAATTGCTTGTAGTGGATCGTGAACTACAAAAAATGCATCATATGAACTCGTAATTTGAGCATATGTCATAGTAGAAGTTTGAGATACAGATACTGAAGCTCCATTTCCCGTAACCATTTGTGTAAAAACATCACTATTAGGAGTTTCGTTATATGGTGTTCCGTTTGGAGTAGTTGTTGGATCTGCAGCATCATGAGAGTGAATCATGTACATCTCTCCGTTTATTGTGTTGTTAAGTGTTACAGTAATTTTTGCTTTCCCAGCACTGTTTTCTTCAACTTTAATTTTAGCAGTCATATCATCTTTGTGAGTTCCGTCATAAGCAGCAGAAGCTACAACTTGACCATTGTTAAACTCATAATCATAAGTCATGGACTTAGCAGCAGGTGTTACTGGTGTTACCTCTGGTTCTTCTTTTTTACATGATGTAAGCGCCATTGGTATTACTAATAATAATGCCATTGTCATTTTAAGTGTATTCAATTTCATAATCTGTTTTTTTTAAAAGGTTTAATAATTTGTTTCTTTCACCATACATACGCCACAAGTTTTAATCTGGATTTACAGAATTGAAAATAATTACTAATACCAACTTAATGTGTTGTTATTCAGTTATAAAAATGTTTAATTATATTTAAAAAGCCTTTCAACAATTTGCTGAAAGGCTTTTTAAGAAGTAGAGAATATTAATTTATTAGGATAGAATTAGATTCCAGAATCTAGAATTTCATCAGAATAATTCTGTTTTTCATCAAAAGTGTAAGTTAAAGAAGTAATCTCTTTCCCCTCTTTCATCTCCTTGTTTACAGATTTAGTATGTGCTGTTTTAAGCTTAGTAGGGATATAAAATGCTAATATTATTGCAATTACCATTGGCACTAAAGCGATAAGTGAAGATTCATCTATCTGAACGTTTTTACTTGTGAATGACCTCATAATCCCTATCGCCATTAATATTCCAACAGGATAGTATAGATGAGCTCTTTGAGTTAATGCTGCAACAATACCTATAACAGGTATACCAACTGCAAATAATAAAGCTAAAATCATTAAACCTTGTCCTAATCCCATTTCCTGAGCAAGAACTGTTATGCCTAATACTCTTAAAATTAATATAATAACCATTATTACTACAAAAATATAGCGAAGAGTAGAGGTGTCTTTCATTTTACCCATTGAAGGGATTTTAGCCGTTTCTTCGGCTAACACTTCAGGTTTTACTTTGTTTTCTTTTCTGAATGTGTCAAAAAAATCTTGATGTCCCTTCCTCTCTTTTGTAATTGCTTTATAAGCAGCTTTTCTAATCTTGTTTTTATTCATCTTAATTTATTACTAATCTTTTAGTGATAGTGTTTTCTTCTGATCTTACTATTACTGAATATATTCCAGTTGCAAGATTATTAGAGCTTACCTCAATACGAGTATCAGTTCTGGTTAAGTTTACTTCTACTTGTTGCCCTAAACTATTAATTACGTTAATAGTAGATTTGTTTAAGTCTTTTCCTTCAAGTGTAAAAGAACCCAAAGAAGGATTTGGGTATAACAATACCGAGTTGTTTTTCTGAATCTCGGATAAAGATAAAGGAGAACCTACGGTAAAGTTATACGTGTAAGAAGATCCAAAATCTGGTTCAAATATTTTTAAAACTGAACCACTCATTCTGTGAATTCTAAAGTAACCTCCACCATCATTATTAGCCCAAAAGCTTATTCCGTCTCCATCAGTATCTGTAATTACTAATCTGTAGCAACCTAATCCTAAATTAAAAGTATCACGCGCTAGAGTGTTATTAGCTTGTCCTGATTGTGAAAATAGTTCTGTTCCAAACTCGTTATACAATTTATAAGAAGTTTCGCTTGAAGCTCCGTTAGAAAAATAATCTATACGGAATTCATTTGGCAAAAACTCTGGGATTTTAAAATCAGCAGAATAGTTATTGTTATAACTATACTCATCAGTTCCGTTATTTGGATTACTAATTTCTACATGAAACACATTATCTACTCCATTCACTGCTTGCCACATGCTACTTGGTGCATGCATTTCTACTACTTCATTTTCAGATGGAGCCAAATTACCCGACCAATTGTATGTTTCTTTTGTAGGACTGTTGTTTACCCAAAACTCAATTTTAAGCGAAGTCAATGGGGTTTTTCCTGAATTACGAATTGTAACTTTTGGATAGTGGCAAATATTATTTTCTTTGGCGTATTCCACTCTGTTAGATGGGGCTACAACATCTACAATTGCAGCATCTAAATTATGATTATACTCTCCGTAAGTAATTAATTTATTACTCACAATATAGTTAGAAGTCCCTGAGGCACTAACAACTCCATAGTCCAATAATGCAGAATCTCCAGCAGTAACATAGCTAGTAATATCATGTCTTTGTATATCAGTAGCCATTCCTGGGCACCAACCAGCACGGTCATAAATCCAAGTTCCTCCTTGTGGGTAAACTGGATTATCGCCACAAGCTTTCCATGCTCGCCACTGAAATTGTTGGCTTGTTCCTACTTTAAAGAAATGATTTCTTGGAATAAATTCTCCTTCTTGTCCATGACCAGTAACTGAGGATGTTACATTAAAATATTTACCGCTATCCATTAATGGTAACTTTCTTGGAGGAAAAACTGCATCAGAAATTATATTCGTATAACTAGGGTAGGCAACTGGCCATATTTCTTTAATATCTAGAACATCTCTTTCTGGAGTTCCAACAATAAATAAAAAGGAGATATCCATTTCTTCTTGGTTTTGTCCTCCTCGTTCCATGGTCATTCTTTTGTTTCCTTTAAGAAAAGGTGTAAAGTCAGTCACGTCAAACACCCATGTTTTTCCATCTACACCTAAATCTAATCCAATTCCGTAAGGAGTTACAAAAGACATGATTTCAAATTTTGTAGGGAATCTATTCCAATAAGGTAAATCGGTTATAGTTATTGTGCCGTCAGCAGTATTATTAATCGAATCATAAACAACTCCTGTTTCATCATAAAAATAAGTTTTGTTACCTGCATCATAATAAATATTGTTGGAAATTGTAGCGATACTGTCGCTCTTTTTCTCTCCTGTTTTTGAGTAGACCTGTTTGGCTTGTGTTAAATGAGAAGTATGAAAAACTGTATCAAAAACAGTGTCATTTACTGTTGATAAAACATAAACTCCTTGTGCAAAATGAACATTAGGTCTTATATTTAATTCCGTTATTTCTTTAAATAAATCCTCACCCACTATCGAAACTCTGTTTTGAGCACCAAAAATATTTCCGTCATTTCCCAAAGAAGAGTTATCTAACACAGAGGTACTTCCATTTTGATTTAATTCATAATTCAATTCTAAACTTGAATAATCAGGGTGTGTAGCATTTATTTTTCTTCTTTTCCAGTCATTTAAAGTAGCTAAAGAAACATTTGTTTTCCATATTCTTAATCCATCTACTTCTCCAGGTAAGTATCTGTTATGTATACCTTTGTTAGCTTGTACGTTTATTCCGCTAGCAATATTTGTATTAACTGATGCAGAAGATGTAGCTGATTTTGAATCTAGGACACCATCTACATAAAATTGTACTCCAGCTAAATTGCTACCATTCATTACTGCGGCAACATGATGCCAATTACCATCCGCTACATTGGTGCTTCCTACAACTCCAGCTCCACTTATTTCTATTCTTAAATAACCACTATTGGTTGTTCTCCAGTTCCATTTTTGTCCTGTAGCATTTGAACCCCAAGATAAAATTTCACCATTTTGTTTTGTAGTTTTTATCCAAGCCTCCATGGTTCTATTTGTATCTCCTCCAACTCCTTTATAGGTGTTGGCATTTATGTAATTTGAGTTATCAAAAATTAAACTATAATCTCCACCTGCATTTAGTCCTCCATTGGTGTAACTGTTACATAGCACAGAGTTGTTGAGCCCTGCCGAAATTCCATTAAAAGTAAATTCTATAAGTATGTTTGAGGTTCCATCCCATAAAAATGGAGTATGAAATTGAAATTTATTTAGTCCAATAGCCATTGTACTTGATGTATAAAAGACTTCTGTAAAGCCTGATAAGTCTATAGAATCCGCTTTAAGAATAGTTTTTGAAGTAGCTTTAAATTTAATTTTTAATTGATTTACACTGTTTCCAACATTTGCAATATCTAAAAGAAGTGCATCAATATTTCCTGCTGTAATCCCTGCAGCTAATAATTCTGTTGCAGTATAAATAAATTGAGATTTACCTGTATTTTTTTCAGTTCTAAAAATATCTACTGATGAAATTGTACCTGTTCCCACAGTATCTATATCTTCACTTGTAGTAGAAATAACAGTAGTTTTCTTTTCTATTTTTCGATATAAATCATAAAGTGGAGTAGCTGAATAGCTAAAGCTAGTTCCTGAAAAATTAGAAATAGTGTAGCTAGGAATAGAAGCTACTGTAGAATCAAATCTTGTAGAATCTCGAAGGTAAGTGTTGCAAGAATAATCCCATTCTCCACAACCTAAATTACGGTTTGTACCGGTTGATACACGAGCACCTTTACATCTCATATTATACAACATCAATACCTTTTCGTAAGTAATATTTGTATCAGTAGGAAAAGCAACCATTGTATCTCTAGTTTGACTAGAGTAATTAAGTGATTGAACTTTTATGGTGTCTCCAATGTTTTGAGATAATCCAAATATGGATATACAAATGAAAACAATTACGAGTTTTAAATTCTTTAACATGAGTGTTTAATTTTATTTCTTAAATATAAGAAATATCACAGTTGTATAAAACAAAAAAAAACTCCAACCTTAAAATAGGTTGGAGTTTTATCTTATAAAGTTTAGTTAGTTTTTAGCTACCACACATTTCACAATCGTCTGGATTGTCTATTGAGCATTGCATTTTAGCAGCTTGATAAGCTGGGTCATTTTGGTCCATAAACATTGGCTCATTATTACTTGCAACTGCTTGTATAGGTGTATTTTGTGCTAATGGCTCTTGCATTGGTGATACCAAAGGCTCAACTATTGGCGAAGATGCAGAGTTAGTAAAAGAATAACTCTCTTGAGTTTCTTCAACTTTATTAACCACAGCAGGTTCTGGAGTAGTAGTTGCTACAGGAGTAACTGGTGCTGTAGGAGCCATAGTAATTACTGGCTTCTTTTCTTCTGGTTTAGGTTCAGTTTTGGCTGCTTTTTTTACTGTAAACTTAATTGCATCAACTGCAGATTTAGTTCTCAAATAATACATACCAGTTTTCAATCCTTTTTTCCAACCGTAGAAATGCATTGAGGTAAGTTTACCAAAGTTTGCATTCTCCATAAAAATGTTCAATGATTGAGATTGGCAAATAAATGCTCCTCTATCAGCTGACATGTTGATAAGCGCTTTCTGGCTTATTTCCCATGCAGTTTTGTATAAATCTTTAATGTCTTGAGGAATTCCTTCAATATGTTGAATAGAACCGTTTCCAGCCATCATTTCATTTTTCATGTCGTTATTCCACAATCCTAAGTTTACCAAGTCTCTTAGTAAGTGCTTGTTTACAATGATGAACTCTCCAGAAAGTACTCTTCTAGTATATAAGTTAGAAGTATAAGGTTCAAAACATTCGTTATTTCCAAGGATAGAAGCTGTAGAAGCTGTAGGCATTGGAGCTAATAATAATGAGTTTCTTACACCATGTGTTTTTACTTCATTCTTAAGTCCAGCCCAATCCCATCTTTCTGTTGGAGTAACTCCCCACATGTCATATTGGAATATTCCTTGAGATACTGGAGATCCTTCATAAGTTTGGTAAGCTCCTTCTTTTGCAGCTAAATCTTTAGAAGCTGTCATTGCAGCAAAATAAAGAGTTTCAAAAATTTCACTATTTAGTTTCCTAGCTTCTTCTGAGTCAAAGTTTTGTCTCAATAAGATGAAAGTATCTGCTAATCCTTGTACACCAATACCAATAGGTCTGTGACGCATGTTAGAGTTTCTAGCTTCTTCTACTGGGTAATAATTGTTGTCAATTATTCTGTTCAAGTTAAGCGTAGCTTGGTAAGTTACTTCGTATAATTTTTGGTGATTAAATTCGCCATCTTTTACAAATTTCGGCAATGCAACAGAAGCTAAGTTACATACAGCAACTTCATCAGGAGCAGTATATTCCATAATCTCAGTACATAAGTTAGAAGACTTAATTGTACCTAAATTCTTTTGATTCGATTTTCTGTTAGCAGCATCTTTGTACAACATGTATGGAGTTCCCGTTTCAATTTGAGATTCCACAATTTTGTTCCACAATTCTTGTGCTTTAATCGTTTTTCTACCTCTTCCTTCAGATTCGTACTGTAAATATAATTTTTCGAAATCTTCTCCGTAGCAATCCGATAATCCAGGACATTCGTTAGGACACATTAAAGTCCATTCTTCGTCTGCCTCAACTCTCTTCATGAATAAATCTGGAGTCCACATTGCGTAAAACAAATCTCTTGCTCTTTGCTCTTCTTTTCCGTGATTCTTTTTCAAATCCAAGAAATCGAACACGTCTGCATGCCATGGTTCAAGGTATAATGCGAAAGAACCTTTTCTTTTTCCTCCACCTTGATCTACATATCTTGCTGTATCATTAAATACTCTTAACATTGGTACAATACCATTTGAAGTACCGTTTGTTCCTTTAATATAAGAACCTTTTGCTCTTACATCATGAATAGAAAGACCAATTCCACCAGCAGACTGTGATATTCTAGCACATTGCTTTAATGTGTCATAAATTCCGTCAATACTATCTTCTTTTGTAGTTAATAAGAAACAAGAAGACATTTGAGGTTTTGGAGTTCCTGAATTAAATAGAGTAGGAGTAGCATGTGTAAACCATCCTTGAGACATTAAGTGATATGTCTTAATTGCCGATTCAATATCTTCTTTGTGAATACCGATAGAAACTCTCATCAACATTTGTTGAGGTCTTTCTGTTACGGTTCCATGAGTTTTTAATAAATAAGATCTCTCTAAAGTTTTGAACCCAAAATAATCGTAACGGAAATCTCTATCATATATTAAAGTTGAATTTAATAACGGAGCATGTTCTTCGATAATTGCATATACATCATCAGCTAATAAAGATGCTGGAGCATTTGTAATTGGGTCAACATATTCATACAATTCTTTCATTGTTGCCGAGAAAGATTTTTTTGTATTCTTATGTAAGTTTGATACTGCAATTCTTGAGGCAAGAAGTGCATAATCTGGGTGAGTAATAGTATTTGTTGCTGCAATTTCTGCTGCTAAGTTGTCTAAATCACTTGTAGTAACTCCGTCATACAATCCTTCAATAACTTTCATGGCGACTTTTGTAAAATCCACTAATGGATTTAAGCCGTAACACATTTTTTGCACTCTTGCAGTTATCTTATCGAATTGTACTGCCTCTTTTTTACCGTTTCTTTTTACTACATACATAATTTGGGTCTTATTTTTTTTGTCCTATACTCTATTTATTTGGAGGGATTTCTCCCTGTTTGTTCTTAAAAATACTTAAAACAATAGCTCGAAATACGGGGTAGGTTTCCCCATTATTAACTCGCAACTGTTAATAGCATGTTAATGCTTGGTAAGTAATGATTTATATTTAGAAGTCTTCGTCCATAGAAAACGAAGAATCTGAAGATGAATTGCCAGCTACTCCTGCTTTTTGGTATTCACCTACTCTTTTTTCAAAGAAATTAGTTTTTCCTTGAAGATTAATCATATCCATAAAATCGAATGGGTTTGTTGCATTGTATATCATTGGACAGTTTAATTCAGATAATAATCTGTCGGCAACAAATTCGATATATTGGTTCATCATATCTGAGTTCATTCCAATTAATCTTACTGGTAATGATTCAGTTACAAATTCTTTTTCAATCTCTACTGCGTAAGTAATGATTTCTTTAATTCTTTCCTTAGGTACTTTGTTGATAACGTGTTCATTGTGTAGTAATACAGCAAAGTCACAGTGTAGTCCTTCATCTCTTGAGATAAGCTCGTTAGAAAAAGTCAAACCTGGCATTAATCCTCTTTTCTTTAACCAGAAAATAGAACAGAAACTACCTGAGAAGAAAATTCCTTCTACTGCTGCAAAAGCAATTAATCTTTCAGCAAAACTTCCATTATCGATCCATTTTAAAGCCCATTCAGCTTTTTTCTTTACCGGCTCAAAAGTTTCTATTGCGTTAAATAAATAGTCTTTTTCTTTTTGATCACCAATATAAGTATCAATTAAAAGAGAGTATGTTTCTGAGTGGATATTTTCCATCATTATTTGAAATCCATAAAAGAATTTAGCTTCTGTATATTGCACTTCTGCAACAAAGTTTTCAGCTAAGTTTTCGTTTACAATTCCATCACTTGCAGCAAAGAACGCTAATATGTGTTTTATAAAATAACGTTCATCATCATTCAATTTGTTTTCCCAATCCGAAATATCTGCTGATAAATCTAATTCTTCAGCTGTCCAAATACTTGCTTCTGCGTTTTTGTAGTAGGCCCAGATGTCATCATGTTCAATGGGAAATAAAACAAATCTGTTTTTGTTTTCCTGTAAAATTGGTTCTGGTTGCAAGTTGGCGCTCATTTCGTTCATGGTTTTGTTGTTTTTGACGTTCCTTATATTTAATTTCGAAAAGAGAGAAAACCGAATTGTTTTGTGTCTCTTCCGCATTACAAAAGTGGACAAAAATTTCGAGCCAAACAATTTGAATAATTAACAAAAAGGTCATTTATCAACAAAGATTTTAGCTAGTGCCGATAAACACTGAGTTCACTTTTTTAAAAAAGTTTTTCGACATTTTTTTGTTAACAAAACTTTGAAATATTGTTGATTTCTGGCAAAGGCTATTTGCGTGTTAAGATTTAACTTTTTAAGTGATTAAAGTTTAAAAATTAACGTCATTTATAATTCTTTTAAAAGTACAATGAATAAATCAACATAATGAAAAAACCTCCTTATTAATAAATAATAAAGAGGCTTTTTGTGTAGAGGTCTCGAGCGGATTCGAACCGCTGTAGATGGTTTTGCAGACCACTGCCTAGCCGCTCGGCCACGAGACCATTTTTTATGGTCAGCAAATTTAGTAATTCTAGTTAATAAAACAAGTTGATTATAAATTATCTTCAAAAAAGCCTATTACATTGGGTTGTTCATTTGTTGTTAAAAAAATTAAAACATAGCCAACAATCAAAAGCTATCAAAGAAGTATATTTGACACTTAAATTAACACAAACTATAGCAATCCTATGAACTTTATTGTTTCAAGTAGCTTACTTCTTAAGCATTTACAGAGTATTAGTGGAGTACTAAGTACCAATAATACACTACCTATTTTAGATAATTTTCTTTTTACTATTGAAGGAAAAGAATTAACAGTATTAGCTTCTGATTTGGAGACAACTATTTCTTCTAAATTTGCAATTGAAGCTAAAGAAGATGGTGCAGTTGCTATTCCTGCTAAGTTTTTGATGGATGCCTTGAAGACATTTTCTGAGCAACCTCTTACTTTTTCTGTTAATACAGAAAACTATGCAATTGAAATTTCTTCGGATAATGGAAAATTTAAATTAAGTGGACAAAATAAGGATGAGTTTCCTAATACGCCAATATTAGAATCGCCTTCTACTATGACTATTTCTTCGGACGTGTTATCAAGAGCTATTACTAAAACCATATTTGCAACAGGTAATGATGACTTAAGACCTGTAATGTCTGGGGTTTATTTTCAGTTAGAAAGTGATTCTGTAACTTTTGCTGCAACAGATGCTCATAAATTAGTGAGATATAGAAGCACATCTAGTAAAGCCAGTTCTTCGGCTTCATTTATTGTACCAAAGAAACCATTGAATTTATTAAAGAATTTAGTTGGAAATACTTCGGATGATGTAACTATGGAATACAGTGATTCTAACGTTCACTTTAAGTTTGATGACTTTAATGTTGTATGTAGATTGATAGATGGAAAATATCCAAATTATGATGCGGTTATTCCCAAAACGAATCCAAATAGATTAACTGTTGAGAGGCAATCATTGTTGAACTCAATGAAGAGAGTTTCTATTTTCTCGAATAAATCTACTCACCAAGTAAGATTGAAAGTTGCTGGTAGTGAATTGGCTATTAGTGCTGAGGATTTAGATTTTGCTAATGCTGCAAACGAAAGGTTAACTTGTAGTTATGAAGGTACTGACATGGAGATTGGATTTAATTCTAGATTTTTAATTGAAATGTTATCAAACTTAGAGTCGGATAATATTCATCTTGAAATGAGTGATCCATCTAGAGCTGGAATTATATTGCCAAGTGAAACTGATATTGAAGGAGAAGATATTTTGATGTTGGTAATGCCAGTAATGTTAAATAACTAGTAAAACTCATAAATTTAAATTTAGAGAGGAATAACCAACAGGTTGTTCCTTTTTTATTTGTCCTCATTTTTTAAATACTCAAAGAAAATCTTATAATTTTCGTCCATTGTTGTATTTGTACTTTGTTTTCTCATTCTTTCCTCTTCTTCTTGAATTAATTGTAATTGTTGGTTGTATTCATCTACATATTCCTCAAAAGCTGGATCAACTTTTAGGTTGTATTTATCAGGAGAGAAGTATTTTTTTCTGAAGTAAATTGCCATGATTATTCCTGAGATTGCTCCAAACAAGTGTCCTTCCCAGGAAACATGATCTTCGGTAGGGAATATTCCCCACATCATACTACCATACGAGAATGCAATGATTAATGAAGTTCCGATTTGTCGTTTGTTTTTACTGAATACTCCGCTAAAAAACAAGAAATAAGCTAAGCCATATATTACTCCACTTGCTCCAATGTGGTAGGAAGGTCTTCCTCCAAGCCATAGACAAATCCCTGAAAATATCCAGATGAAAATTATTACTCTTGTAAATAGGTTTCGATAAGAAATAAGTAAAAGCCAACTTAATACAAAAAGTGGTACTGAGTTACTTATGATGTGAGAAAAATCTGAAGTATTATGTAGAAATGGAGAAAAGAAGATTCCTTTTAATCCTGATATTTTACCAGGGAAATTTCCGTAGGTAGTGAAATTAAGTTCAGGAAAACTAAGGTTTAGGAAATGTACACTCCATATTACTACGAGTAATATAAAGGGGACTCCGGTTCCTGTAAATATAGATTCTTTTTGTTTCACAATTAATTTCCTTAATAATTATGCCATTCTGCAATTTTGTAATTAATGTCAGAATTAATGACAATTTCTTACAAAAAAAAATCCTGCAACATTATTGAAGCAGGATTTTTGAAATGAATTGTGGTTAATGTTTCTTACTTCAGTCTCTCTTTATAGTCACCAGTTCTAGTGTCTACTTTTATTTTATCACCTATATTAATAAATAGAGGAACTCTAATTTCGGCACCTGTAGCAATTGTGGCAGGCTTAAAAGTGTTTGTAGCTGTATCTCCTTTTACACCTGGCTCTGTATAAGTGACTTCTGTATCGATATAAGGTTGTAGCTCACAAGTAATTGGAGTTTCTTCTTCTGCATCAAAAACAATAGTTGCAGAATCACCATCAATTAAAAATTGAGGATTATCAATCATAACTTCTTGTAACATGATTTGCTCATAATTTTCGGTATTCATAAAATGAAATCCTTGATCGTCTTTATATAAAAACTGATAATTTCTTGTTTCTACTCTTACATCTTCAATTTTATGTCCAGCAGAAAATGTGTTATCCAAAGTTCTTCCTGTGGTTAAACTTTTCATTTTTGTTCTTACGAAAGCAGGACCTTTTCCTGGTTTTACGTGTTGAAATGAAGTTATTTTGAATAAATCATGCTTAAATCTGATACACAATCCGTTTCTGATGTCTGATGTATTTGCCATATAATGTATTGTTATGTTCTCTTTAAAATGTTCACCAAGATACTACTATCAGAGTTTTTATACAAGATAAACTCCATGGAATCGGTTTGCCATGTGTTGAAAATAGTATCGGTAAGTGTAGTGTTAAATTTGTTATTGTAGAATTGTAGTAAGTGATGATACCCAGAATCTAACTTAGGATAAAGATACAGATCCAGCTCTACCATGTTGTTGTTCTTTCTTTTGTTAAATGCTTTTGACGTTAAATTAGTTTGGTTACAAGTTTTTTCAATTTCTGTAACTTGTGTATTGACGGTAATTCCAGAAAGAACACCTTCTAACTTGCTCCAATTAATTTTAGGATTGGGTTTTGAGTTATTGCAACTAAGAAAGCCAAAAAATAATATGGTAATAATAAGTTGTTTCAAATTAAGCCAATTTGGTATTTGAGTGATGACGTTCGCTATCTCTGTTAGTTTTTTTATCCAAATTCTTGGAAAGTGCATCTGTTAAATCAACTCCTGTTTGGTTAGCAAGGCAAATAATTACGAATAATACATCAGCTAGTTCATCTGCTAATTCTCCTTTTTTAGCTTCCTTTTTGTATGATTGTTCGCCATATTCACGAGCAATAATTCGAGATACTTCACCAACTTCTTCAGTAAGCATGGCCATATTAGTTAGTTCATTAAAGTAACGAACTCCATGTTTGTTAATCCATTCGTCTACAATTTTTTGAGCTTGTTCTAATGTCATTGTTTATGAGTTAAAATGGTGTAAAAGGATAGAGGTAGCAATAGCCACATTCAAGGATTCGGCTTTACCAGTTCTAGGAATTGTGATTTTTTTAGTCAAAAGCTTTTCTAATTCTAAGCTTATTCCGTGTGATTCGTTTCCCATTAATAAAATGGCAGGATTCTCAAAAGAAAAATCTTTTCCAACTTTGGTTCCTTCCATGTCTGCACCATAAATTGGAATATTTGCTTGATTTAGAGTTTCGTGTAAATTTACATAATGTATTTTTACGTTTGCAATGGATCCTTTAGTAGATTGAACCACTTTTGGGTTGAAACAATCTACAGAACTTGCAGAACACAAAATGTTTTTCACTCCAAACCAATCGGCCGAGCGAATAATAGTTCCAAGGTTTCCTGGGTCATTAATTTCGTCTAGAGCCAAAGTAAGTCCTTCTTCAAAGCAATTTTTATCGAATTTAAAAACAGGAATTTTGGCCAAAGCAACTACTTTATTGGGAGTAGATAAATTGCTAAGTTGAGCTAATTGTTTGTTTGATAAGCTAGTTATTTCTCCATTATAATTAGTTGAGTGCCAATCTTGAGTTGCAAATAACTGTTTAATTTCTAGAGTGGAATTAATAAGTTCGTCTACGTTCTTTTCGCCTTCTACTACAAATTCACCAAATTGCTGACGGTATTTTTTTTGTTTTAGCAATCGAATGTGTTTCAGTTCGTTTTTTGTAATTTCAGGCATTAGTTTTGTAGGTTTACCGTTTAGTATCATGTAAAAGTAAAAGATAATTGTCACATAAGCATTTCATACTTCTATTAATTATATCCTTAGCGGTAAGTTCTTGTTATACAAGGAAGTTAAATGATGGGCAATATTTATTAGATAAAAACCGAATAAAAACTAATAATGATAAAGTAGATAAGGATAATTTATCTACAATTATTAAGCAAAGACCTAATAGAAAGATATTTTCGGTTGTAAAATTTCACTTGATGCTCCACAATACTTTAGACTCAGCTAAAGTTGCAAACAGAGAGGTTAAAAAGGTTAAAAGAAAGAATAAAAGAATTAGAAGAAAAAACCTTAGAAAAGTAAAGAGAAATAATGATACTATTCCAATTTTGACCTCAAAAACTTTTGATTCTTTTGGAGAAAAAGTTCTTTATTCTATTGGTGAAGCTCCTGTAATTTATGATTCTACTAGCTCCAAAAGAACTGCTGATCAATTACATTTATATCTTATTAGAAAAGGATTTTTTAATAATACTGTAAAAGACTCTGTAAAAATAATTGATAGAGGATTCAAGAGGAAAAGAGCAGAGGTATATTATTTAGTTACTGTAAGCGACCCATATATTATTAATAAAATAGAATTAACCTCAGAGGATACAGTACTGTTAAATACAATAAATTCAATTTCTAATAAAACTGTTTTAAAAGAAGCAGATGTATTTGATATCGATAAGCTAGATGACGAACGAGAAAGAGTTACAACTTATTTACTTAATAACGGATATTATAAGTTTAGTAAGAATTATATAAAATTTTATGTTGACAGTGCTCTTGGTTCAAACCAAGTTAATATTGTAATGAATGTAGATTTATTTAAAGAGAAAGTTGCAGGGACAGATTCAATATCTCAGAATCCTCATAAACAGTATAATATAGATAGGATTAAAATTAATTACATACAAAATAAGGAAAGTAGTGACGTTAATAATTTTAGCTATAAAGGAGTTGATTTTTATGTAAAAGGAAAAAATGATGTTAATTCCAACTTGATTTATAGAGCCTTACTATTAAAGCCAGATAGTTTATATAGCAAACAAAAACAACAACAAACTTTTAGAAAGCTGAATTCTTTGGGGATTTTTAGAACAGTTAATATCATTACTTCAATGGATACATCTACTGGTTCTGACGGATTGTTTCTTACTGTAAATCTTCAATCTGATATTCGCCAAAGTACTAAAGCTGAAGCAAATGCAACTACATCTGGGAGTAATTTTGGAATAGAAGGAACGGTAGAATACAATATTAAAAATGTATTTAGAGGTGCAGAAATTTTTCATATTGGAGTTTCTGGAGCCCTAGAATCCCAGCCGCTTTTTATTAACGATAACACTGATGAGAACAGTAATAGTCCAATTGAGATTGAATCTTTTTCAAGTTTTTCGAGTTCGTTTAACACTATAGAGTTTGGGCCAGAAGTTTCTTTAACTATTCCTTCTCTTCTTTTTATTAATACCAAAAAGTACGAGAATATTAGTAATACTAGAACAGTGTTTTCAGCTTCTTTAAATTATCAAAGAAGACTTAATAAAGCTAAACTAGATTTTGAACGAGGAATTCAAGAGATGACATTTGGATATGCTTGGAGCGTAAAAAATAAGTTTGTACATCAGTTGGATCCTATTTCGTTTAGTGCAATTGAAGTAAATAAATCGGATGAATTTAATGACCGAATAAACTCCTTGAATGACAAGCTATTAGCTGCAAGTTTTCAGAATCATATTATATCAGCTACGAGGTATAGGTTTATTTATAGTGATCCAGCTTCTTCAAACAGAGCCAGAACTTCTTTTTATTATGATGCCAATATCGAGAGTGCAGGAAATATATTAAATACATTTTATAAATTAACTAATCGCCCAATAGATGCAACTTCTGGCGCTTACAATATTATTGGGATTCAATTTGCTCAATATGTTAAAACCCAGCATGATTTTAGAATGTATAATAAGATAAATGATAAGAGTAGTTTTGCGTTTAGATTTGTAGGAGGTTTAGGGATTCCAATGGAAAACTTAAGTGATGCATTGCCATTTGAAAAAAGTTTTTTTGCAGGGGGAACCGATAAAACAAGAGCATGGAAAGCTCGTTCGCTTGGACCAGGTTCTTTTAGAGATTCAAATGTAGTTTTTGATAAAATAGGGGAGGTGTTACTTGAGGGAAATGTAGAATATCGATTCGATTTATTAGGATTTTTGGATGGGGCTTTGTTTGTTGATGCAGGAAATATTTGGTTAGCAAATGAGGATTCTCTTAGGCCAGGTAGTGATTTCAAGGTGGATCGTTTTGCTGGAGAAATAGCTATAGGTGCTGGATTTGGGATAAGAGTAGATTTAGAGTTTTTTATATTCCGATTGGATATAGCTTACCCACTCAAAAACCCTTCGTTAGTAGTTGGAGAAAGATGGTTTTTTCAGCCAAAAGATGAGTATAACTCATACCTGAATTCACTTGAATTTCCTCTAAATGTACCAGGATTGTATACTCCACAAATAAACTTTGGAATAGGTTATCCTTTTTAATTTCTTTAAAAATTTGATAAAAAAACCTAACTCATTTAATTATGGTTAGGTTTTTATTTTGATCTTAATTATTATTAAAACTCAGCACTCTTTGGAGTTCTTGGGAAAGGAATTACATCTCTAATGTTTGTCATTCCTGTAACGAACATCACTAATCTTTCGAATCCTAATCCGAATCCAGAGTGAGTACAAGTTCCAAATTTTCTAGTTTCTAAGTACCACCAAACATGCTCTTCAGGGATGTTAAAGTCCTTACATTTAGCCTTTAATACATCTAATCTTTCTTCTCTTTGCGAACCTCCAATTATTTCTCCTATTCCTGGGAATAAGATATCCATAGCAGCTACAGTTTTTCCATCTTCGTTTTGGCGCATGTAAAATGCTTTAAAACTAGCTGGGTAATCACTAATAATAACTGGTTTCTTAAAGTGTTTTTCTACCAAAAATCTTTCGTGCTCAGTTTGTAAATCACTTCCCCATTCTGGCATGTACTTGAATTTCTTTTTCTTGTAAGGTTTAGAGTTTTCAAGTATTCTAATTGCTTCAGTGTAAGTAATTCTTTCGAAGTTGTTTTTAGTAATAAATTCCAATCTTTCTTGAAGATTCAATTCATTTCTTTCAGCCTGTGGTTTTGTTTTTTCTTCTTTAACTTCTCTTTCTGTCAAGAATTTAACATCATCAGCACAATTATCTAAAGCATATTGAGCTAAGTGTTTCAAGAAATCTTCAGCCAAATTCATGTTGTCGATAATATCATTAAAGGCAACTTCTGGTTCAATCATCCAAAACTCTGCAAGATGACGTGTTGTGTTGGAATTTTCGGCTCTAAATGTAGGTCCAAATGTGTATACTTTCCCTAATGCTAAAGCCCCAAGTTCAGCTTCAAGCTGACCAGAAACAGTTAAGTTAGTTTCTTTACCAAAAAAATCTTTAGTCGTATCTATTTCGCCTTTATCATCTTTATCCACATCTTTTAGGTCCATAGTGGTAACACGAAACATTTCTCCTGCTCCCTCAGCATCACTACCAGTAATTATAGGTGTGTGCATTTGGTAAAACCCTCTGTCATTAAAATATTGATGAATAGCATAAGACATGGCATGTCTTAATCTAAAAACAGCACCAAAAGTATTTGTTCTCATTCTTAAGTGAGCTTTCTCTCTTAGGAATTCCATTGAGTGTTTCTTAGGTTGTAGAGGATATTCTTCAGGATTTGATTCACCAAGAATTTCAAGGCTTGAAACTTGAATTTCAACACTTTGTCCACTTCCTTGAGATTCAACTAATTTTCCTTTCACAGCTATTGCTGCTCCAGTATTAATCTGTTTCAAAACATCTTCTTCCATGTTTTCAAATTCGATTACAGCTTGTATGTTGTTTATCGTAGAACCATCATTTATAGCTACAAACCTGTTGCTACGGAATGTTCTTACCCAACCTTTAATGGTTATGTTTTCTCCTACTAATGAAGCGATTGTAATTGCTTCTTTTATTGTTGTTCTTGCCACTTTAGCTTTGTTTTACTTCGTTTTTATTGAAAACAAAGATAAATGGATTAATGAAATTAGTTTTGGAAATAGGTTATTATTTTAAAGTTTTAAAAATATATCCCTAGAACAGTAATATATTTACATATAATTAGTTTTAACCTAAAGTAAAGTTTATGAAAAATGTAGTAAAAGTTGTATTGTTTTTTTTAGTTGTTTTTGCTAGCCAAAATGCTATCTCTCAAAAAACTGCTGGAAAATACATTCAATTCAAAATGTATAAAAACTTAAATTTCGATTTAGGATTAACCCAATCATCAACTGTAGTTACTTTGGGAAGTTTTTTACCTGCAATAGCTTGGGGAAAAGATGAAAATTTTCACGAAATACAATTGACTTCCATAGAGTTTCAATCGCGATCCAAAACATTTTCTTACAGTGCAGGATTGGAGTATACCTATAATTATAGAGTAACTGACCAAGAGAATAATAATTTTCAGTTTTATATGGGAGCTGGAGCAGGAGCAGGGTTTAATACTATTTTTGGAACTTTGTTTGATCCAAGTACGCAAAGTTTCAATAATTCTAGTGGTAAATATATTTTGTTCCATGCAGTTGTAATACCAAGAGTTACCTACCAATTAAGGAGTAATATTCTTTTGGATTTAAGTGTTCCTTACCATCTTTATGATTTTAAGCATTCCAATTTAACTCTTGAGGATCCTAGCCTTCCAACAAATGGGCAATCAACTATATTTAATGAAAACACATTTTTTCCAAGGATTTTGGATGTGAAGATTGGTGCTACGGTAATTTTTTAATAAATGTTAAAAATGTTAAAATGTTAGGAGAAACAACTTCTCTCGATTACTTTTAATAGTTAAAACAATAATAATGAGAGAATTTAGAACCTATTGGATAATGATTACAATGCTTTTTGCATTCAGTTGTTCTATGGCTCAAAACGATCAAAACGCCTCTAAAAAAGAGGTTGTAGTTAAAGCTTTTGGTAATACAGATGTGACATTAGGAAGCCCAGATGAATTCATTTCGGTTCTTAAAACTTTTTCTCCTTCAATAAGTTGGGGAAAGGAATATGGTAATTTTCAAGAAGTAGAAATGACCTCTTTCAAATTAGCATTTGCTGAAAACAACTTTGAGTTTAATAATTCTTGGCAATACTCTTATAATTTTAGACTAGTCAAAAATTTTACCAATAATAAATTTAAGTATTATTTTGGAGCTGGATTAAATGCTGGATATCAATATGCTAAATCGGAATATGATAACCGAAGATTTTACTATGCAGGGGATATACAAATGAATAAGTACAAATCAATTGACTTGAATATTGTTGCTGTGCCAAGAGTTACGATTGATTTAGGAGAAAAATTTATGATTGATATTAATGGAGTTTTTAATATTTACTCTCATAAATATTCTAATACAAACTCCAATTATTCTGAACCAACATCTAATAGTGTTGGAGATGTTTTCCCAAACCAATTTACCATTAAAGTAGGAGTTGCCTATAAATTTTAAGAAGCTTTAGTTTCTATAATTTCACGATAAAGAAATTTCTTTTGTGAAGATTCAAACGGTCGGTATATGTAATATACATATCCATTTTCTACTTTCACGTTTTCTACATATTTGTATCTAAGTTTAAATGAAATAAGTGTACTTCCATCATTTAAGTTTATTGGGCGCAAATAATAGTATCCATCTTTAAGAAATAATCCATACAATTTTTTCTCTTCTTTATCTTTTAATAAAGGTTGTTCCCAGTACTTTTTTTGTTTGCTCTTATGATAGTTGATAGGAACAGAATCAAGTTTATTAAAGTCTAAATCGAGTTTGATTAAGTAGTCGCTATAATGATCAAAAATAAGAACAGTATCATTATTAATAAATAGTGGTGCATACAATGGTTCGTAATATAAGCTTTGCGTAAAATTACTAGCGCCTATCCATATCTCTTTATCTATTCCTGTTCTAAGCTCTTGTCTAAAAGCCCATAACTTTTGTTTTTGAGGTGCATATTTATACTCTGCTCTGTACAAATCCATCATGAATTTATTTTCTACTTTGTGTATTTTTTTTCCTGATGAATCCTGAAATGGTTGAGAGTAATAATGAAACGCAGGATAACTCGCATTAAAATCTGAATACAAAAAATGTTGATTTACAGTATCAATTATTTTTGAGGTAAACTCCGAAAAGAATTTTAAATCAACTGGACGCAATCTAAATTCGCTTTGTACCACATTTATTAAATACACCCTTGTTTGAGTGATAAGGTATATTCTGTTCTCAAAATCTTTGAATAGTCTAACTGGGTTTGGTGGAGTTTTGAAGGTAGTTACTAATGTATTTCGTTTAGATGTTAATTGAAGATATGCTTCCTTTCTAAGGGATTTATTATAGGATAACAAAACCATATAATCACCTGCAAATTCATAATCTGCAACACTAGTAAGCTCACTCCCAAAAACTGTATCAGGAACTCTTTTTCCTTTGATAACTACTTGCTCTAGCGTTTTGTATGACATTCTTACATTAACTATGATTTTATTATTAACAGCAGATTTAATTAAGTTCTTATCTATTTTAGTTCTTGACTGAGCAAAACTAACATGGTTAACCATTAAAGAAGTAGGAGAGGAGTAATAATGAGTTAATTTATATTCTCCATTAGAATCGGTTCTTACATAGTTAGATGGAGAGCTAGCCATACTAACAACAGCATCTTTCACTGGGTAGTTATTTGGATCAGTAACCTTTCCAGATATAGTATAAGTTTTTTGGCTGAAACCACTAAATGTGAGTAGGCTCAGGATATAGATTAATAATATGTTACGTAGAGTATGCAAAAGTGTTTGTTTAGTTAATAGATGCAGGTGCAAAGATTATTCCATAAAAAAAGTGCTTAATATTTAATCAAGCACTTTTTAAAGTTTGTTATATCTTTTCTATCCATCCCCATTTGTCATCCTCCAATCCTCTTTTTATTCGGTTAAGAAAAGTCAATAGTTTATTAGAAAGCTCTCTGTCTTTTACAGCTGGTAAATCATAATTAGTTCCTTCGTGACCAATAACTTCTATTTGTGCAATTGTTGCTGCAGTTCCAGCACCAAATGCCTCTTGCAAAGTATTGTTTTTAGCTGCAGTTATAACTTCATCTACAGTTATTTGTCTTTCTTCAGTTTTGTATCCCCAATCTTTGGCAATTTCTAAAACACTTTTTCTCGTAATACCCGGAAGAATTGTTCCTGTTAAAGGAGGAGTAATTAACACATTGTCAATCACAAACATTACATTCATTGTTCCAGATTCTTCAATATATTTATGTTCTTTACTATCTGTCCATAACAATTGGTGATAACCTTGTTCGTTAGCTAACTTAGCTGGGTATAATGAAGAAGCATAATTTCCTGCTGCTTTTGCTTCACCAACACCACCATTTGCAGCTCTTGTATAGTGAGTTTCTATCTTAACCTTTAGAGGTTCAGTATAATAACTTCCTACAGGACAACAAAAAATGATGAACTTGTATTTTTCTGACGGACGTATTCCTACATATTCATCAGTAGCAAACATAAATGGCCTTAAGTATAAAGAGTTAGATTCATTATCAGGAATCCAATCTTTATCTACTTTTAATAGCTCTCTTAATCCATCCATTACTAATTTGTTTGGAATAGATGGCATACACATTCTTTCAGCAGATTTGTTTAATCTATCAAAGTTGTCTTTAGCTCTAAAAGTATAAATGTTTTCACCTCTTCGGTAAGCTTTCATTCCTTCGAATATCGATTGTCCATAATGAAGAGAAGAAATTGCAGGACTAAAAGTTAAATCTTTAAAAGGAGTAATTTCAAGGTTTTTCCATTCACCATCACTATAATCCATTGTAAACATGTGGTCAGAAAATACTTTTCCAAATGGAATGTTGTCAAAATCAACTTCGCCAATTCTTGAAGCTTCTACCTTAGTAATTTTTATTGATGCTATTTCTGTGCTCATAAATTTTTTGTAAATGATAAATAGAACTTGTTGGGTTGCTATTTGTTATGTCAAATATAAATACTCTGCTCTCCCTCTAATTGCCTTCTAATCGGGATTTATATTTTCCACAAAGATACGTTTTTTTTAACGAAATTAAAATACATTTGGTACTTTCGTTAGTGATAAAAATGAGTATTTCTTGCTATTTATAGCTGGATATAGGTTAAATTGTAAACCAAAGAACATAAAATTAATTAATTCAATATATAGATATGAAAGCATACGTTTTTCCAGGTCAAGGGGCTCAATTCGTAGGAATGGGTAAGGAATTGTACGATAATTCTGAATTAGGAAAGGAATTATTTGAAAAGGCAAATGAAATTTTAGGTTATCGAATTACTGATATTATGTTTGATGGAACTCCAGAAGAGTTAAAACAAACTAAAGTAACTCAGCCAGCTATATTTTTGCATTCTGTTATTTTAGCTAAAGTTGCTGGAGCTAATTTTAAACCAGAAATGGTTGCAGGTCATTCTTTAGGTGAGTTTTCTGCTTTAGTTGCTGCAGATGCACTTTCTTTTGAAGATGGACTTAAATTAGTTTATACAAGAGCTCTGGCTATGCAAAAGGCTTGCGAAAAACAACCTTCTACTATGGCTGCAGTTTTAGGACTTGAAGATAATGTTGTTGAAGAGGCGTGCGAATCTATTGATGGAATTGTTGTAGCTGCAAACTATAACTGCCCTGGGCAATTAGTTATTTCTGGTGAAGTTGATGCTATTGATAAAGCATGTGAACTATTATTAGAAAAAGGAGCGAGAAGAGCACTTAAACTTCCAGTGGGAGGAGCATTTCACTCACCATTAATGGCTCCAGCAAAAGATGAATTGCAAGCTGGTATTGAAGCTGCTGAAATTAAATCTCCCATTTGTCCAATATATCAAAACGTAACAGCTAAAGCTGAAACTGACCCTGCTAAAATTAAAGAGAACTTAATTAATCAATTGACAGGTGCTGTAAAATGGACACAAACCATGCATAGCATGATTGGAGATGGAGGAGCTGAGGTGATTGAAGTTGGTCCTGGCAAAGTGTTACAAGGTTTGTTTAAAAAAGTTGACAGACAGTTTCCTACATCAAGTTTAGAAGTTTAAACCTATTTTCTGAGCATCCATTTTTGGATTGAGCTTCTGTAAGTATTGCTATAAAAAGTAGTGTCATCCAATGCCATGCTAATTCTAAATGTTGCTGAATCAGTTCCGTAATAAATAGGAGCTTTAGTGTACACATATTGATTTGGATATATTTGATAAAAGAATTCACCAATTTTTTCTTTAGTTAAGTTTTCTATCGCAATCCATTCATTTTTATCATTTTGGGCTTCTTGTATTATTTTGGCGCACCCTCTATGAAGTGGAATTGAAATGGTCTTTTTCTTCGAAATGTTTTCAATAATTACTGGAAAAGCTTGGGCTAATTTTTTTCTTGTTGATAATCTTCCTGTTACAACTATGCTAGAAGTTATAGAATCGAGAACAGTAATTTTAATTCCTCTACATTCCCCTTTTTCATAAACTGCTTTCTTGTTTACTCCCTTTTTTGTTTTTAAAAAAGGATCATAAATTTGATTGAACCCAAAAGGTATTGTAACTTTTTTTTTTGGTCGAAGTTTTTTTTCTGTCTCCTCCACCTTATCCATTTTAGAGTATAATGAGTAATCTTGAATTTCTTCTCCTTTACAAGAAAACAGCAATACTATAATAAATATGACCCACTTTATTTTCATGGTTTTAGTAGATAAGAAATTGAAGTTATAATTGCACCAAGAACAATGATGCAAAGGTAGATGGCATAAATAGTCCTTTTGTCATGTCGATAAAACTTAGCAGTAATAACACTTCCTAATGGAATAGAAATAAAAGAAGCGGTAAGTAATGCTAGTCCCCAAAGGCCAATAGCATTTTTTGTTTTGATAACGATTTTATTCCTTCGAGTAAATTTCTTTTTTATAATTCCTTTTCGGGCTCTTCGCTTTTGTGTTCGGTTAATAAAATAAACCGAAGATTTATAAAAAAAAGTAGCACTAATTAAACCAGCACTAACACATAACACATAATTTTGAATCCAAGTAATTTCAGGAATTGCTAGTAAAGCAGTAAATGGAGCAAATAAAAATTTGACCATTGCCCATAAAAATATGCCTATGTAAGTTATAACCATAGTTTATATTTTGGTTCCAAAGGCTAAATCACCTGCATCACCAAGCCCAGGAATAATGTATGATTTTTCATCAAGATGGCTGTCTATTTCTCCAACCCAATAATCTGTATTTTCGGGCAGGTTATTCACAACTTCTTCTATTCCTTCAGGGGAAGCAACAGCACAAACTACATGAGTTTTTTTTGGAGTCCCTTTTTCTAAAGCCGCTTTGTAAGCCAATACCATTGAACTTCCTGTAGCTAACATTGGATCACAAAGTATAAGGGTTTTTCCTTTTAAATTTGGGCTAGATAGGTATTCTATTTCAACCTCAAACTCGCTTTGGTCACCATGCTTTCGGTAAGCAGAAATAAAACAGTTTTCAGCTTTATCAAAATAGTTAAGAATCCCTTGATGCATTGGTAGACCTGCTCTTAATACTGTAGCAATAACTGGCTCTTCTGATGGTACAGAAACTACTTTCGAGTCTAGTGGGGTTTGAATTTCTTTAATTTCGTAATCTAGAGTTTTGCTTATTTCATAAGCCATTATCTCTCCTAATCTCTCTAGATTTCTTCTAAATCTCATGGAATCTCCTTGAACAGAAATGTCTCGTAACTCTCTCATGAAAGAATTAAAAATAGAGTTGATTTTACAAAATTCTGTTATCATGGAATGTGAGGTTTTTCAATTTCAGCAGATTCTTTTTTATCTTCAGAAAGAGTACTTTGTTTAGGTTGAATAATGTGTAGATCTCTTTGTGGAAAAGGAATTGTGATCCCATTTTCTCTAAAAGCTTTATCTATCATAAATCTTAAATCACTTTTTAATATTTCTATTCTAAATATTTCTGTACTCCAAAAGTACAATTCAAATATTAGGGCAGAGTCACCAAAATCTTTAAATCCAACAAAGCCTTTTCTTTGTTTGCTTACCAATGAATGGGCTTCAGCAGTATTCATCATAAGTTTAGAAACTAATTTAGTATCCGAACCATAAGCAACTCCAACTCTTACACTAAATCTCATAATGTTGTTGTTGTGACTCCAGTTTGTTACATTTTCAGTAATAAACTTTTTGTTAGGCATAATTATCGTGTAGTCATCTCTTGTAATAAGAGTAGTGTTTCGTAAAGTGATTTTCTGTACTTTTCCTATTGTATCGCCAACTTCTATTATGTCTTTTGATTTAATAGTTCCATCAAATAATATAATTATTCCAGAGATAAAATCTGCAAATAGTCCTTGTAAGCCAAAGGATAATACAACTAAAATAGCACTCGCACTAACTACAAAGCTTGTTAAGTCAACTTTAAATATTTTAAAACAAACTAACAAAGCTATAAACCAAATTACATATTTCTGAATTTGAACAAAAGAGTCAATTCTTCCATGGCTGTCGGGATTTTTTAATTTATATCGTTTAGTTAGGAGTCTTAATCCTCTTATAATTAAAAACGCTACAATAAAAGTAATAATGATAAAAAGAAGTGCTTTTACGCGAACAATTTTTTCATTTTCTTCCCCGTAAGTAAAAAGTATGTTGTTTAAAAAATCTAACAATGTGAAGGGTTTTATTGAGTTATGTGAAATTAACTATTTATAAGGGATATTAAAAATAGAAACGCCCAGAAACAACAAAAGCTATCAGTTGCCTGATAGCTTTGTCTTGTTGCTCCCCCTCAAGGACTCGAACCTTGGACCTATTGATTAACAGTCAACCGCTCTAACCAGCTGAGCTAAGGGGGAATTTAAATCTGGTTTTTTCTCATTTTTCTTAAATGAGAGTGCAATATTAAGGGAAAGTTTATAATTAACCAATATATTTGCAAAAAAAAGTTCGAAAATAATTCGTCTTACAGAAGACAAGAGGACTTTTTGTAAATAAATAATTTAAAATAAACTTAACAACCTAATAATCAATGAAATTACTATCTATTGGAACTGTAGCATTTGACGCACTAGAAACACCATTTGGAAAAAGAGACAAAATTGTAGGAGGATCTTGTACCTATATCGCACTTTCTGCTTCTTATTTTTTAAAAAAATCAGGAATTGTTTCTGTAGTTGGAGATGATTTCTCAAAAGAAATGATCGATAGATTAAAGCAAAGAAATATAGATTTAGAAGGTCTTCAGATAAAAGAGGGTGAAAAAACTTTCTTTTGGTCGGGTAAATATCATAATGATATGAATACAAGAGATACTCTTGATACTCAGTTAAATGTATTGGAGAACTTTGATCCTATTATACCAGAAGCTTATCAAGGAGCTGAGTATGTAATGCTCGGAAACCTTGTTCCAGCAATACAAAATATTGTTTTGGATAGATTAACTACTAAGCCTAAGTTAACAGTATTGGATACAATGAACTTATGGATGGAAGTTGCTCTTGATGATTTGAAAGAAGTAATATCTAAAATTGATTTGTTAACTATCAATGATGAAGAAGCAAGACTTTTGTCAGGAGAATACTCTTTAAGAAAAGCTGCAAAAAAAATCATGACAATGGGTCCTAAATACCTAATTATTAAAAAAGGGGAACACGGAGCATTGTTATTTGGAGAAGATGAAATATTCTACACACCAGCATTACCTTTGGAAGATGTATTTGATCCTACAGGAGCAGGAGATACTTTTGCAGGTGGATTTATTGGATATTTGGCTAGTACGGATGATATTTCTTTCGAGAACATGAAAAGAGCAGTAGTTGTTGGTTCGGCAATGGCTTCTTTTTGTGTTGAGAAATTTGGACCAGAAAGAATTGAAGATTTGTCATTGGCAGAAATCAACTCAAGAGTGGCAGAATTTAAAAAATTAACTGATTTCAATTTAGATTTATCTTTATAGTAAGATTTGAATTTAATAATTGACATAGGAAATACCCTAATAAAGTTTGCTCTTTTTCAAGAGCAAACTTTGTTGGTTAAAGGAAAAGGAAATTTGAGCGATTTAGAATCGTTTTTGGATAATAATGTATTTGAAAATGTAATAATTAGCTCAGTAGTAGATGGTGATGATGTTAAAAAAATGATAGCTAGCTATTCTGTTAAAAAAATGATTGAGCTATCTAACGAAACTAAAATTCCAATTGATAATAAATACAAAACTCCCAAAACCTTAGGAGACGATAGGTTGGCTAATGTAATTGGAGCTAGTTCATTATTTCCTAAAAATAATGTATTAGTAATAGACGCAGGGACATGCATTAAATTTGATGCTATTACTCATAAAGCAGAGTATTTTGGTGGAGCAATTTCACCAGGATTAGCAATGCGATTTAAAGCATTGGAGCATTTTACAGGAAAACTTCCTTTGGTAGAACCCAAAAATGGGATCGAACTTATTGGCAATACATCAGATAATTCTATTTTGTCTGGAGTTGTAAATGGAACTGTTGCCGAAATTGAAGGTGTAATAAATCAATACAGGCTTGTTTATGAAAATTTAACAGTAATTTTGACTGGTGGAGACGCAAGTTTCTTTGATAAGGAATTAAAAAGTAACATATTTGTAGAACCAAATTTAACACTAATAGGATTAAATGAAATACTTCTTTACAACACTCGTGCGTAACACTATTCTGTTAGTAGTTATGTCTATTAGCTTTCAGGTTTTTTCTCAAGAAACAGGAATTTCTCCATACTCTAGATTAGGAATAGGAACTATAAACAGAAGCCATTCTCCGGCATATAATACTATGGGAGGAGCTTCAATTGGTCTTTCAGACTTTAATTTGATTAATGTTTCTAATCCTGCGAGTTATTCTTCGTTTATGAAGCATATACCAATATTTGAAGTAGATGGTTCAACAGAAATTTTGAATTTGAGATCTGCAACTTCAGAAGGTAGTTTGGCAGCAACAACATTTACTAAAATTGCAATAGGACTTCCAATAAATGAAAGGCTTGGTGTTTCTTTAGGATTAATGCCTTACACAACAACTGGTTATGACATTATATCTAATTCTACAATTACAAATGTAGGAGAGGTTTCTTACCTTTTTCAAGGAAAAGGAGGTGTGAACAAAGTTTATTTAGGTGGTGGTTACGAATTAATTGATAGAGATTCTATCTCATTATCTCTAGGTTTTAATGCTAATTTCTTGTTCGGTAGAATTGAAGAATCACGAAGAGTTGAGTTCCCTGAAGATAATGTGGCACTTAATTCTCTTATATCACAATCAACTAATCACAATGGATTTAATTTTGACTTAGGACTTTTATACAAGCAGAGGGTTTCAAAGTCTTTCTCCTATTCGATAGGAGCTAATTTTAATGCTGGAGGAAATATAAATGCATCTAGAGATCAGCTTAGCGCTACATATACAAACTTTAATAGTGTTCAAATAATTCGTGATACTATTACTTTTAATGAAGATAACGAAGGTACAGTAAGAATACCAATGTCATTTACACTAGGTGGTTCTGTTACTTTTAATAAAAATTTAGATTTAGCATTCCAGTATCAAGCTCAAGATTGGACAGATTTTAATGAAGACTTTACAATTCCAAGTACACAGGATTCTTTAGCAAGCTCTAATTACTTTTCGGTAGGTTTAAGATATACTCCGGTAAATCCGTTTGAAGCTACAAAATACTATCAGACAATTCAATACAGAGCTGGTTTTAGATATGGAAATTCTCCTTTACAATTTAATAACATAGCTATACAAGAGTTTGGCACGAGTTTTGGATTGGGAATACCGATTCGAAAGAGTGCATCCAACAAAGGCCAGTTTAAATCACTATCAATGATTAATATTGGAGTTGAAGTTGGAAAAAGAGGAACTACGGAAGATGGTTTGATACAAGAAAACTTCACCAATATTTACTTTGGTGTTTCCATAATGCCACAAGCACAAAACCGATGGTTTGTAAAAAGAAAATTTAATTAAGAAAAACAATAGAAATGAAACGAATAGTACTATCAATATTAGTAGGAATTTTATCTTTTGGAGCAATGGCTCAAAAAGGAAATTTAGGTGATAATCCAGATGAATGTAGAAAATACCTTTCTCTTTATGGTGATTACTTAAAGCAAGAAATGTACAAAGATGCATACAGATTTTGGGTGCAAGCTGTAAACGTTTGTCCAGAGTACAGTGCAAATTTATATGAAAATGGAATTTACATTATGGATGCATTAAAAGCAAAAGCAAGTGCAGAAAGAAAAGTAGCTTTAACAGATTCTATTGGTTGGGCATATAAGCAAAGTATAAAAATATTTGGAGATAATCCTACAATCAATGAAAACTTTGGTTCTCACATGATTAAAGTAGGTAAATTAGAAGAAGGAGTTAACTTAATTGACAAAGCTTTAGATTCTAATGCAAATAGAGTAGGGGCTGAAACAATATATTATTACTCAATAGCACTTGCAAAACTTAAGAATAAATCAAAAAGAGATTGTGATGTATTAGTTGAAGAATATGACAGATTATCAGAAGTTATAGAGTTTAACGGAGGTGCTAATGGTTACGAAATAGCACAAGGAGGAATTGATAAATTTTTAGGGCCTTGCCTTACATGTGATAAATTATTACCTGTAATCGAAAAGAAGTTTGAAGAAGCTAAAACTGATGATAATACTAGAAGTAAAGTATTAAATACTTTGAACAAGAGAGGATGTACTGATAATGATGTATATGAAACTCTTACTATAATTGAAGCTGAGAAAAACCCTTCATCTGAAGCTTTTGGAAATATTGCTCAAACTTACATCAACAAAAAAGATTACAACAAAGCTGTTGAATACTATGACAAGGCGATTGAATTAACTCAAGACGCTTCAGAAAAAGAACAGCTTTTAATCAATGCTGCAAAGGCAATGATGAACTCAGGACAAAGAAGTAAAGCAGGAAACTATGCTGACAAAGTATTAGCTATAAATCCTAATAATGGAGATGCTTACCTTATCAAAGCTTCTAATATTGCAAGATCTGCATGTGGGACATCAGCATTTGAGGATAAAGCAATTAACTGGGCTGCATATGACATGGCTGCTAAGGCCAAAAGTGTTGATCCAAGTGTTGCATCACAAGCTTCTAAAGACATGGCAGCATATAGAGCCAGATTTCCATCAGATACTGAATTGTTCGAGCAAGGACTTTCTAAAGGTTCTGCATACAAAACATGTAACGGTTATTCTACAACAGTAAAGTAAGCTAATAAGATATCTAATTTATTAAAACCACTTCAAGAAATTGAAGTGGTTTTTTTTATGATTATACTTTTAGTTCATTCATTATCCTTAGTTTTGATACTAAGCAAATATTAATTTGCGTTAACCACACAATTAATAGTTCCAATGAATCATACATCCATTATTTATGTAGTAATAATTAGCTTATTAACCATGGTGTATAGTTGCCAAGGAAGTGATTTAGCTCAAATGGAATCAGTTACTCAAGAGTCTGTTCCTGATGAAGTTTCTAAAGATGTAATACTTACCTACTCTGACTCAGGAATAGTAAAGAGAGTACTTAAAGCTCCTTTAATCCATAAATACACTAACGATACCGTGTATACTGAGTTCCCTGAAGGTGTAGACGCTCAGTTCTATAACAAACAAGGCAAATTGGTAACTAACCTTACATGTGGTTACGCTTTTACAAAAGGAAATAACGAAGAGCTTGTGTTTAGAGATAATGTTCGAATTACTAATCAAAAGAATGAAACATTACTATCTAATGAAATCTATTTGAAGGACAGTACTATCAACTCAGATAGCACTGTGTACATAGTTACTCCTGGAATAGCACTTAGAGGAACTAGTTTAACAGCTCCTAGTGACTTTTCATCCTATAAGCTATACAATCCAGTAGGAGTTGCAAAAACAGAAGCTATTAAGTCTCAACAAAAAGAGCAAGAAAAATAAGGCATAAAAAAAAACTCCTAGCTTTGGCTAGGAGTTTTTTAGTAATATCTAATACTATTATTTATTCACTTTGTCATACATTGCTTTGTATGCAACAGTATATTTTCTTAAGTAATCATCATTTTCTTTGTAGAAAAAAGGCTTTCCAATTTCAATTATATCTTTAGCTTCATCAAATTTCTTTTTTTGATATAAGTATTCAGTATACTCAATTAATGCTAATCTTAAAAATACTTGCTCCATTTCAGTCATTTCATCAAACGGCTTAATAGGATTCATAACTCCACCAAAAACATCTTCAATCTTAGCTTTTTTCTTAGCAGCTGCTTTAGGGTCCAATGGTTCTGGCTCAACATAATCATCAGCAGTAGCTACAATGTTTTTAATTTCAGGAATAATTAATTTAAGCATAGCTTTACCTTCAATTGTATTCTTAACGTGCATCTCTAATACAGCAGTCATTAAAAGAGCTCCCTTGTCTTCCGGGTCCATCTTGTTTATTTTTCCTACCAATCCTAAAGACTTTTTAGCTGTTTTGTAAACTTTAGCTTTTCTTTCTTCTAGCATATAGTTTTCAACCTCTTCTGCTACAATTTTTTTCAACTCTTCAAAATGAGTTAAATACTCAGGGTAGTATAAACCTGCTGGGTCTTTTTTTCTGTATTTACCAGCATAAGTTAAAGCATCAGAATAAGATTTTTTAAATTCTTCTACTCCTTCGTTATATTGAGATATTCTTAAACAAGCCATTGAAGCATAAATATAAAGCTCAGCATTGTTTTTATGTTTTGTCATAGATGCATACTTAATTGCATCATGTGCACAATCTTGGTATTTTTCTTCTCCGTACATTACACGAAGTTTTTCAACTAATTTGTCTCCTTTTCCTCCATCATCTTGGGTAAACCCGATAGTAGTAAGGAATAATCCAATTCCTAATAGTAATAATGTCTTTTTCATTTTAATGTTTTTAATAGTAATATTGTCACAGAATTCAATTATAATGCCAAAACGCTTAATACTCAATTTCTGAATTCATTATAACAAATATATAACAAATGAAATATATTTCCGAAAGAATTTCTTATCATAGACACGAACAGTATACTACAATTTTAGTTTCCTCTAAAGTTGATAAATGGAAAGAGAGCTTATTATTTGGCTGGATGCTTATGTGGATAGCCATTGGAGTATTGATTTTATTCCTATTTATTTCCGGAAAATATGAGCTAGATTTAGTAGATGCGAAAGCTAAAGGACAACAAAAATTATTTTTATTAATTTTTATGGTTTTTTGGGCTTACTATTTATATCGCATTATTAAAATATATTTATGGCGTAAAAAAGGAGTAGAATATTTTAAAATTGATAAAGATTCTCTCATTATTAAAAGGGCATTTGGTAAATATGGAAAAGCAAAAGCTTATCTTTACTCTAACATGGGTGAGATTGAACTATTAGAAAAATCCAGTAGATCATTTTCTTGGGTTATGCAAAGTTCTTTTTGGGATATTGGGAATGAGGCCTTAAATTTTGAATATAATGCCAAAGAGGTTATTTTTGGAATTCAACTAGAAATCAATGAGAGCAAAAAGCTTAAAGATTTTTTGAAAAGTGAAATTAAAAGAAGAAAAGTAACACTTAAAAAGTAGTCTGTTATAGTTGTGTTAACAAGTTAAGTTTAAGGCAACTTCTTTGCTATATTTAAGATATAAATATCTAGAATAAAAGCATTTTAGCTTAATCTTGTTAATCGGATGTTAAAGATATTAACAGGAAAAAAGAAATAAATTACTTTTGGAATGATTATTGGAATAAAACAAATTATAATAAAACATAAAACAAAAAAACATGAAGAATTTAGTATTAACAGTTAGTTTATTTTTAGCAGCAACATTTGCTGTAACTGCACAAGGAAAACCAGTACCTGCATCTAATGCAACTGAAGCACCAGTATCTGGAGCAACAATCTCAATAGATAAAGAAGTTCACGATTATGGAACTATCGAAAACGGAGCAAATGGAACTTGTGTGTTTACAATTACAAACACAGGGACTGAGCCATTGATTATCTCAAGAGCAAAAGGAAGTTGTGGATGTACTGTGCCAGATTGGCCAAGAGAAGCAATCGCTCCAGGTGCATCTGCTGAAATGAAAGTAACTTATGACACAAAAAGAACTGGTGCAATTAATAAATCAGTTACAATTACTTCTAATGCTGGAAACACTCCAACTAAAGTTGTAAGAATTAAAGGAACTGTAAAAGCTAAAGCAGTACCAGCTACACCAGCAAACTAATACGAATAACCGTTAATTATTAAAACAATGAAAAAGTTAATTTTATCCTTAGGAATTTTAAGTCTTTTAATCGGATTTGCTGCAAATTCATTTGCTCAAGGAACTCCGTTCGTAACAGGACCTCAATTATCAGTAGATAAAGAAGTTCATGATTACGGTAAAATTAAAAAAGATGCAGATGGAAGTTGTTACTTTACTATCGTTAACACAGGGACTGAACCATTAGTTATTTCTAATGCGAAAGGAAGTTGTGGATGTACTGTGCCAGATTGGCCAAGGGAAGCAATTGCTCCTGGTGATACTGCGCAGATGAAAGTAACTTACGCTACCAATAGAGTAGGATTGATAAACAAAACAGTTACAATCACTTCTAATTCTACTGATGGTGCAACTAAAACTGTAAGAATTAAAGGAGAAGTTTTAAAACCGGCTGCCGAAGATGGTGCTCCAGTTTTACAACAGAAGAGTCCTATGATGAAACCATAATTTTAACTTAAATACATAAAAAAAACATCTATCAATTTGATAGATGTTTTTTTTTTGCTCTTTATTTTATAAATGTATTATGCTTGAACTAGAGTAAAAGTATAAGTTTCCATAATTAGGTTGCACAATAGTTTTTTACAAGCTGTATCTACTTTTTCTTTAGCTGTTGTTTCATCATTAGCTTCTACCTTAAGAGTAATGTGTTTTCCGATACGTACGTTAGAGATTTCGTTTAATCCCAAGTTCCCCATGCTTTGAGTTACTGCTTTCCCCTGAGGATCTAATATTGCCTCGATTGGCATAATGTCTATTTCTGCTTTAAAAATCATGTTTAAATTGTTTTTCTGGTGGTGTAATGATAATGTATAGACAAAAGTATATACAATAGAATAATAAATGGAATTGAAGCCAATATATTTGTAAACAACCCAAAGGTAATTGTTAAAATCACAGCTCCTAGTATCAAGATTACTCTGTAAATGTTATCTCCTTCGAATTTAAGATTCTTAAGTTTTAGGGAAAACATACGAAGGTTGGAAGTCATAAGTAATGACATAGCAATAGCCAGAAATATTAGCAGGAAATAATATACATTATTAGAAATAAATCCAGTATTTTTTATTGTTTCCGTAAAGAAAAATATTCCAATCCAGAAAATCGCATTGGCTGGAGTTGCAAGACCCTTAAAGTAATTAGTTTGTTCTGTATCTACATTAAACTTTGCTAAACGTAATGCAGAAAAAACAGGGATTATTATGAATATTAATCCTAAAGCTTTTAAATTAAAACTCAAATTTATTGTATTAGTAAAAGCTAAGAATAATACTCCGGGCGCAACACCAAAGGTAACCATGTCTGCAAGAGAATCTAATTGTGCACCAATTTCAGATTGGACTTTTAATAATCTTGCTGCGAACCCATCAAGAAAATCTAATACAGTAGCAATAAGTATTAATGTTACTCCAATTGTAATTAGTTGTGATGGACTATCTCCGGTACAACCTCCATTACCTTTAACAGATAATGATTCTGAGAAAAACAAAATAGCAAAAACACCACAGACCAAATTAAGGATAGTAATAAAATTTGGGATGTGTTTTTTTATGTTCATGGGATAAAGATAGGAATCAATTGATAATTGATAATGGTTAATGTATAATTTTTTAGGCTTGTGGATTAAGTCACCCTTCGAGACATTTTGAGCAAGCTCAAAACCCTCAGGGTTCGGGTTTGCAGAATTT
>CALLII010000099.1 GCA_938009745.1 uncultured Flavobacteriales bacterium | reverse complement strand
AAAAAAGGACCTTGAGAATTCAAGGTCCTTTTTTTATGGGTATTATTTTGATTTATTTTTTCATCATCTCTTCTGCTAATACAAAAGCATTGTAAGTGTTTACAACACCATCACTTACAGAAAGCTCACTAAATCTCTTTTTAGTTTTAGTTCCTGGTACAACTACTTTTTTCTTACCTAGTGGAGTAGCTGATTTCAAAATCACTTCTTTAAGCTGAGCAACAGTTAACTCAGGGTAGTAACTCCAAACTAAAGCTGCAACACCACTTACAACAGGAGCAGCAAAGCTTGTTCCTTGCGAAATATCGTATTTGCTTTCTGTAGTAGTTGAAACTACATCTTGCCCTGGAGCAAAAATATCTACATTTTCATTCCCAAAATTAGAAAACCCTGCAGGAATTTTTTTCTTAGTAGATAGGGTAGAAGCACCAACACAAATTAGGTTGTTTACTTTACCTCCGGCTTCTAAATTATCATTTGGGAAATTATCTTCAAAGTCAATATTTTTATTGTCGTTACCTGCAGCATGAACTAACAATACACCTTTAGATTCTGCATAAGCAAAAGCTTCATCTACCATAGTTTTGTTTGGCGAATACGATTTACCAAAACTCATGTTAATGATGTTTGCACCATTATCTACTGCATATCTAATTGCTAAAGCAACATCCTTATCGTACTCATCCCCATTAGGAACGGTTCTAATAGGCATTATTAATACATTATTAGCAATCCCATCAATTCCCAAGTTGTTTCCAATAGAAGCTCCTATTAGTCCCGCACAAAAAGTTCCGTGAAATGCATCTGGACCAATTACATCTGGATTTCCGTATCCTTTGTCGTTAATGTCATCTAAGTCATCCCCAATAATGTCTTTTCTTGGATCAAAGCTAGTGTTGTAATAGGCATCTTTTTCTTTTTCAGAATATTCCATATATTCTTTCATTCCCTTTTTAGTAGCGCCTAATTTTCCATAAAAAACTAATTGTTTTCTTAATTTTTTTTCGTCTTTAGTTGCTGGCACTAAGTTTACAACATCTTCGTAAGTTGCTATTTTCTTCCCAGACATTTTAGCAAGTGCTTCGTATGCACTAGAAATATTATCGTATCCTGCTTTTGCTTCTTTGTAAGATTTTGCTGCTGCTTTCACTTTTTCAGTAATTTCTTTATCTAGTTTTTTATAAAGAGCATAATCTTCTTTGTCTTCAGCAGAAACATTTGCTTCTCTCACCCCTTCAAATCTAGGAGCAAGTGTTTGCAATATTCTCGTTTTTTCTAAGGTGGTTTCGCCAATATTTTCTCCTTCGCTATTTCCTAAAAAATTCCATCCGTTCACATCATCAATGTATCCATTTCCGTCATCATCAATTCCATTGTCTTTTATTTCGCCTTTGTTTGTCCAGATATTTTCTCTTAAATCTTCATGGTAAATATCTACACCACCATCAATTACAGCTACTATAATTTGTTTTTTTGCAGGTTTGCCTTGAATGATTTCATCATAAGCTTTTTGGGTGTTTGTTCCCATTATTTTTCCGCTTATGTTTTTTCTTTGCCAGTTAAGTTCTTTGGCTCCATAAGTCGATACGTCCTCCGTTTGAGAATAACTCAACCCACTTATTGCTATTGCAGCAAATGGTAGTAAAATTTTTTTGATTTTCATAAAAATTAAATTTTAGTTAATAATAGTTTCTACTGAAGTAACAACAGCATCAATCACTTGAGCTACTTGTTCATCAGTTAAATTAAAGTATACCGGTAAGGAAATTTCACATGCAAAATTTCGATAAGTTTGTCCAAAATCACAAATATTAAACTTTGATTTAAACGCAGTAAGCATTGGCAAAGGCATGTAATGCACATTTACCGCTACTTCTTTTTTAGATATTTCTTGGATAATAGCATCTCTTTGCTCTTCAGTAATTCCATTAATTCGTAATAAGTATAAATGGAAAGAGCCTACTTTGTTTTCTGCTTCAAACAGTGGGATTTTTGCCCAAGAATGTTTTTTAAACCCATTATGATAACCTTGCATAATGGCTCTTCGCCTGTCGAGGTTTTCTTGGTATCTAGCAAGTTCTACCAATCCCATTGAGGCTTGTATGTCAGTCATGTTACATTTAAAACCTGATTCTACAACATCATATCGCCAAGCACCAACTTGCATTTTGCTAAAAGCATCTTTGCTTTGCCCGTGCAGGGACATGGTTTTTAGTTTTTTTCTAATTTCTTCGTTATCAAATGGAGCAGGTAAGTTAAGTGCAATTGCACCACCTTCGGCAGTAGATAAATTCTTTACTGCATGAAACGAAAACACAGAAATATCTGCAAGATTTCCTGCTTTCTTTCCATGGTAAGTTGCTCCTATACTATGAGCCGAATCAGATATTATGGCGATTCTTCCAAGTTGCTTTTCTAAGTCGTTTTTAGGAGAATAGAGTTTCTTTATCTCTGGGTCGTTTACAATTTCGTATAATTCATTGTAATCACAAGGTAATCCGCCAATATCTACTGGCATAATAACTTTTGTTCGCTCTGTAATGGCTTCGCGCACTTTTTGGTTATTGATGTTAAAGTCATTTTCATTCACATCAACCATAACCAATTTGGCTCCACTATGAACTACTACATTTCCTGTAGCGCAATAGGTGTAAGCTGGGATAATTACTTCGTCCCCTTCTCCAATTCCCATCCAACTAAGTATTAAAGAAATACCTGGAGTTGCAGCACTTACGCATACAGTTGCTTTGTGCCCGCAGTACTCGGTCAAATTATTTTCAAATTTGAGAGTTTTTGGTCCAGTAGTTATCCACCCAGATTTAAGAGTATCAACTACTTCATCAATTATTTTTTGATCAATTCTTGGTGGTGAAAATGGAATCATTTATTATTGTAGCGTTTATAATACTAAAAGTAAGAAATTATCTTTTAGCATTTTATAATCTCGTAACCGTTTTTAACAAATTTACATTAACAAGTGACTGTAACAATCGCCACCGAAAAACTTAAGAAGTATTGCGCTTATCAAGAGAGGTGTCATCAGGAGGTAGTGGACAAGCTTTACAAACTTGGTTTGTATAAAAGCGAAGTAGATCAGGTTGTTGTAAATCTATTGCAAGAGAATTTCTTGAACGAAGAACGCTTTGCAGAGGCTTTTGTATCGGGTAAGTTCAGAATTAAAAAATGGGGAAGAACCAAAATTATTGGTCACCTTAAACAAAAACGAATATCTGAGTATTGTATTAAAAAAGGCTTAAAACAAATAGATGAATCCGACTATTTGACAACTCTAGATTATTGGATTGAACGAAAAATGCGTGAATCCAATGAAACAGATATGTTCAAGAAGAAAGGAAAAGTAGCCGCTTTTGCTATTCAAAAAGGATTTGAATCCTATTTGGTTTGGGAGGTTTTGAGAGGGGAATAGTTGTTGTAGAATTTATTTTTTTTCAATAAAAAAAGGAGTAAAACTGTATCAGCTTTACTCCTTTTAATGGTTAGTATATTATCCGTTTATTAGTCTGCTTTATCAACAGTGTAAGTTATCTTTATACCTCTAATCCTTGCAGTTGTAAGAGTGCCGGATGTAGCTTCAATTTTTAATGTGTAAGAATAAAGATCGTTATCTACAGCAATATTTCCTGTTCCTGAAAGTGTTTGATTACTTGAAGAATTAGTAGAGTTTGCCGAGGTATGATATGTGGTAGTACCTGTATTAGTAGATCTCAATATTTGAACGTTAAAATTACCAGCTCCGTTATCAAAAACTAAAGTAGAAGTTTCTGTAATTATTGCATCTTGAGGTAGTTGAATAGAGTAATAAAAGTACTCGGTAGAAGTTGTTGTTGCATTAAAACCTATTGCGGTAGGATAGTTACTTAACAATGTTCCTTGACTAGAGTGATTTAGTGCATTAGGGTTAATACGTAAGCTTCTAGTCTTTGTAGAGTTATACTTGTAGTTGTTTGCAGTAACATTTCCGTTTACATCCAATGCTTCAGTTGGTAAAGTTCCTATCCCAACATCTCCATTTGCTCTTATCACCAGTAAGTCACTATCAGCTGTATCGGTAAATTTAAAAGCCAAGTTATTTTTATTATCTCTGTCAGTAATAAAATCCATTCTTGTATCGCTATTATCTGTCTGAATTAGTGCAGTGCTTTCAGAACCTTTTCTTAAAGTAATCCCTCCATTTACATCTAATGAAGATTGAGGGGAAGAAGTTCCGATACCAACTCTATCGTTTCCTGCGTCTACAAAAAACATATTTTGATTTAAATCTGATTCTACCCTAAAGTTTCTATCCAGTCCTTGTTGATTAAAAACAAATCCAGTGTTTGCATCTAAATCTACAGAAGTGCTACCGTTTTCATAAATTTGAAAACGACCATCATTTCCTGCAGCAGTAGATAAAGAAGCAATAGTTGTTCCGCTTGTTGAATCGGAACGCCAGAATGTATTTCCTCCAATATATGTATTTCCATTTGAAGAAACTTCAAAATGGTCCATACCATTATCTTGTATAATAAAATCTCCAAAGCCATTTAAGTTGTTAATCAAGTTATAATTTCCATTTGTAATGGTTGTGTTTTGGGTTAGAGAACCTCCTAATTTTATGTCATCTGCTGAGGTTGTTAACCCATTTGCTCCTACAGCATTTAAAGTTAAGTTTCCAAAAGCTCCTCCTCCTGTTAATCCTGTACCTGCATTTACCTTAGTAATATCTCCAACTGTTGGTGTTTGCCAAGTGGCTTTTCCGTCTGCATCAGAGGTTAATACTTTTCCATTACCTTCTGTTCCGTCTACAATCGTAATGTCACCTTCAATATGCAATGTTGAAGCAGGTAGAGAAGTTCCAATACCAATTCTGTTTGTTACTGCATTAACCATAAACATGTTTTCATTGGTGTCAGACTCTATTCTGAAATTTCTATACAGCCCTTGTTCATTAAATACTGATCCAGTAATAGGAGAGCCTAATAAAATGGAGTTTTGGCCGCTTTCATATAGTCTAAACATTCCAAAAGTACTAGTGTTCTCTAAAATTGCATTAATTCCGCCAAAAGGATTGCTTTGTCTCCAAACTGTACTGCCTGCAATACTAAATTCTCCAGAAGCTTTTACTTCCAATTTGCTAACTCCATTATCTTGAATAATAAAATCTCCAGAGCCGTTTAGGTTGTGAATCATGTCATAGTTCCCATTTGAAATGGTTGTGTTTTGTGTTAGTGGTCCTCCTAATTTTATCTCATCTGCTGAGGTTGTTAACCCATTTGCTCCTACAGCATTTAAAGTTAAGTTTCCATCAGTTCCTCCTCCAGTTAA
>CALLII010000098.1 GCA_938009745.1 uncultured Flavobacteriales bacterium | reverse complement strand
AAGTCAACTTCAAAAAAGTTAGAATCACATTGAGGTAAAGCAGTTGGGCTTACATTTACTGTTGGAGCTGTAATTATTGGTGCAGTTGAATTCCAATTAGCTATCCATCCAGGGAATTCGAGTACACCATCAGATTTAAAATGAATTGTCAAACATCCAGAAGTAGCAACAATAGTTGGAGGTAAAGCTCCATTTAAGTTACCAGCAAATTTCCCTAAAAAAGGTGAATTTGTATCTGGTCCATCAAAAAATCTTAATGAATCTTCTGGGCTTTCAGTGTGAAATGAAGTGAAAGTATAGTAAATAGTAGCTCCTTGCCCGGGACAAATAGAGAAAGTATAGTCTTCATTAGCTAAATACTGACCTGGAGGAAAAGTTTTTAAATCAGAATCCGTATGGATACCATCACATTCGGCTACAGTTGTATCCTTCATTGTAAAAGTCATTTGTCCTTTCGCAACAAAAGAAGTAAAAGACAATATTGCCAATAATAATGAGGTTCTAAAAAACATGTAAGCTTATTATTTAGTAATAGTAATATTACTTGTTGTTATTTCGTTACTGAAATTACCAGCTCTATCTTTTAATTTTACTTTAAAACTTGTCTTTTCACTGTTGTTAGTTCCCAAAACGAAAAGTCCAGCTAATTTTATATTCAATTCACCTTCTATTTGAATGGTAGATTCTGGTGGTGATAGTGGCTGAATGTGGTATTCATCTGCTTGAGGTAATCTACTATCTTTTACATACAAAGAGTATATATCTGGATCTTCAGTTCCAATATCTCCATCACCATCTTTATATTTTATAGTCAGGGTTACATTTTGCGAAAACTCTGGCGAAGAAGAAGGTGTTAAACTGATGAATTCAATTTCAGGTACAATGTCATATTTTTCTTCTTTTTTACACCCAAAAACTAGTAATAAGGTGAAAAAAGTAAGGGCTATTATTTTTGCTTTCATCTATTAGGTTGTAAATAAAGTAAATAAATATATTGTTGGTCTTGAACTCCCGTCACTTGGGTTTTCTGCAGGTGTAGTATGGTTAGCATCTTGCACATATACTCTTATAAATAGTAAAGTATTTGCAGGATAAATACTTGCATCAAAATCAAATTTGTGTGTAAATGATGTAGAATTCCCAGAAAAATCATTTGCTGTAAAGCCAGCCGAGACTGTCATATTTGAAGCCGTTACTGCATCAAACTCAAACATTGCAGTATCAATTTTTATCTCATTTACTGTCATGTTAGTTGCTGCTGTAGCATCATCATCAATTGAAAACCATAAATCTACATTAGTCCTTGGGATCAAAATTGGAAGTATCCCTGCTCCAGATGGTCTTTGATATGGAGATGTTGTTGTGTTATTTGCATAAGCATTAAATCCTGTAACAACAGGATTAGGATTCCCAATAACAGGTGAATTACCATACATGTCTTTTGCACCATTATTTATCCAATCCTTCACACTTTTTATGTGTTTAGTCTTATTTGCAGACCATTCGCTTCCAGATACGGCTGGCATTATACCAGAAGTATTAGGTAAAGCAACTAACAGTCTTTCGTGAAGTAAAGATAATGCAGCATCACCAGGTTTTATTCTGTAAACAAAATCTCCAGCAGGATTATTTGTTAATACATTGTGATTCACAGTATTGTTATATGAACTAGTAATTGTTCTGAAGTCTGGCTCAAAAGCTCCATCATGACATCCTGAATTTGCACAAGTTGGCTTAAAAATGGTTGCATGTAAATAACCAAAATTAGAAGAAGGTAATGAGGCTAAAGTTGGCTCTTCGTATAATACAGGTGTGGTATAGCTATCATAAGGATTTTCAATTTCATTTTTCTTACAGCTTTGAGCCATAAGTAATAAAACCACTAAACCAGAAATAATTATTGATATTCTTTTATTAGTCATGTAATTATATTTTTCTGATTAATGATTGACTTTGAGGATGTAAGAATCCTGAATTCAACATTTCTTGTTCTATTCCTAAAATATGTCCTGTTGTAATGGCAGCATCAGTATTTAAAGGAGAAGAAGAAGAAATTGGTCCAGTAGCTTTATCAACTTCATTTCCAATAGTTTTTCCAGCCATTAATGTAAATACTCTTCTTGTGTTAGCATCCGAGTGATCAAATGCTCTAAAATTATTCTCGGTATCAAGTATTGGATTAGGATTCAAGTTTCTTCCACAATCAGGAGTAGCTATAAATATAGTTTCACCAGCCATAGCAGGAATTTGAGTTTGAATATAATTCCACATGTATCCCATTGCATGATCAGCAGCATGTATTGCTCTTAGATATCCAGTAAAATCTGAGTGACATACATCTGGTCCATCAATTTTTATAACAGTAACAGCAGGAGTGAATTCTTTCATTACTTCAAGAGCATAACCAACAGTTGCAGCATCATTACCTCCTTGAGGTGGCCTTATTGTTGTGCCTGCAGCTTTCTTTTGGAACATTGTTTTCATAAATGTTTTAATCTGTTGCTTTTCAGCTTCAGTATTTTCAACTACATCTAATACATTATTACTAGTTAAACTAGCATAAGAATTATCTAAGAAATATTTCATCTTATACATTGGTGACAATTCATTTTGAGGATGATAGATCTTAGCATCTTTCAAAAATTGGTCTCCTTGGTTTCCAAATGTTACATTTGGTATAAACATGTTAGCACCATATTGAGCACCATAATCTTCATGACTACTGTGGTTGTATAATGGTACTGAATTTTGCAATGAATTTCCAATAAACCATGCGTCAGTTGCTTTGTAACCTCCATGTTTTCTTAAAAATTCAAAAACAGTTGGAGTTTTTGGTCGTTCTAATAAGGGCTGAGCTAAATTTGTATTTCCTTGCAATAGAGCAATAGATCCACCATAATGCCCTGCAGCTACTGCATTTACTTCTTTAAATAAAACTCCCTGTGATTGCATAGGAGTAGACAATATTGGAGCAATTGGTGTGTTACCACTAGTTCCAGTTCCATAAACAATTTTAGAAGCTGGAGCTGCTCCAGCTAACATATTTGGCATGATATTACCAGTAACATTAAGAGCTGGAATTGGATTCCAAGTATGCTGACTTTGCGATAGATAAAGTTGATCTACAGTTTCTTGATTTCTAATTCCTCCAGCATACATCACTAATACTACGTGAGGAGCAATTTGTGTTCCTGTTGGAGCAAATAGTCTTCCACTTGGTAATATATAAGGTGCAATTAATGCTCCTGCTGAAGTTAAAGTCGCTTTTTTTATAAATTCTCTTCTTTTCATTTCAATTGGTATTACTGTGGTAGATTAATAAAATAAATATTCATTAGATAATGCAAATGAGAAAAAAACTATCTCAGCAGATCTTAGTGGGTCATTAGTAATTTCATTTCTAAAATATTCTTTCTCTCCTTCTGTAGGCCTTCTAATTAAGAACCTTTCGTATGTTTCTTTTACAAATTCATCAATATTGGCTCTCATTGAGGCATCTGTTGGTATTTGAGGTAGAGGAGAAGTGCTATTCATAAAGTTTGAAATAATAACCTCACGAGCTAATTCTTTATCACCTATTGAAGTAATACATTGTCCTGCTCTATAAATGTCTCCAGCAGATAATGCTTGCTGAAATAAGTTTGTGTATAAAACTGCTACCCATTGGCTCTCGCTTTTTTCTTTTATTTTAGAGGAAGCAGAAGGATATAGTTTTACTTTATTCACTTGGAAGACTTTATCTTCAAGCGTTTCTTTTTTACAATTGGAAAGCCCAAGCGCAAATAGAAAAAGTAAAGAATAGGTTGTTATATTTTTCATTTTATAAAAGATTAAAAATTAGCATATTCATCCGTTTTCATTAGTTCACGGATAATAAAAGGTAAGTCTGAATTTGTTTGAAAGTGAGTACTATAAAAGTAAATTTCAGATGTTGTAGGAAATCTACTCATGTAAGATCTATAAACCCATGTTACCATTCCATCATTAAATTCTGTAGAGTTTGCTGCTATTGAAGAAAAGTCATATTTACTTGCTCCTGGTTGTGCAAATAAAATATCTGCTTGATCGGCATCTACCATGTTATATGAAGCTGTAAACTCGTCAGTAGTTGGGAATCTATAAAACATATTATCAAAAACAGCATTTATATAGTTAAATGAGTTCATGTTAATTATGTCATAAAGACCATTATAACACATTCTTCTGCACATTTCATTAAAGGTGATGCTTCCATTTTTAAGAGCAGTATCAGATGTCAATACGTCAACATAGATTTCAGCTTGTTGTTTTCTCCAAAAATAACTTAGCATCTGTCCATTAAGTGAATCTGTGTAAGCAAGTCCATTAAGGATTCCTGCTTCTTGAGAAATAGTTACATCTGGAATACCTTCTAAAAATCTAGCTTTTTGTAGTTCATAAATGTTGGAGTAAAATAATTGTTTAAAATTATCTCCATTAGACTGAGGAGTTGTATCCGTTTGTAGAGATAATATTATATTTTCTCTAGTTGCGAAATTTAAATTATTACTTTCAAGTAAAATTACTAATGAATCCATTTCTACATCTAAAGGCTCTCTACCAGTTAAATCAATAAAAATTCTATTTATGTAGTTTTTAACTTTAATTGTGGGAACTCCGTAGTAACTTGGTGCATCATTGTTAGCTATAAATTTATCATCTTTTTTACAAGAGGATATTATTAAACCGCTAAATATCAACAGATAGAGTATTTTTTTCATAAAATGCGTATTGTTTTAAGTACCAATTAACAAGATAATAACTTGAACAAAGCTATGTTATAAGTCTGTTAATACTTTTTAACAATACGTAGTTACTAATAGGAAAGTTGCGAAAATAGTGGACTATTTAATTTCTAATTTTAAGAAGTTTGAATTACTTCTTTATTTTTGTTTAGCAATTTAAAGTAAAGCAAGTGTTTGGCTGTTTTACCTTCAATTTTAATCCATTTTTTATGCTTTAAAAACCATTTCATCTGTCTCGAAACGAGACCTTTTTTGAAATAAGCTTCAACAAATGGATGAACTTGTAAAACAAGACCTTTAGATTTGTCAGCAGCTTCAATTGCATTTTTAATTTGTTCAGTAATTAAAATTGCTGCTTGTACTTCACCAGTTCCGTGACATGTTGGACAAGTTTCCTTGGTATCAATAGATGTTTCAGGCCTTAGTCTTTGTCTTGTAATTTCGATTACACCAAATTTACTTGGTGGAATTAAATTATGCTTAGCCCTATCGGAGCTCATTTTTTCTTTAAGGAATTTGTACAACTTCATGTTGTTTTCCTTTTGATACATATCAATGAAATCAACAGCAATAATTCCACCCATATCTCTTAATCGGAGTACTCTAGCTACTTCTTCAGCTGCATCTAAGTTTACCTGGAGAGCGTTTGCTTCAGAATCATTTTCCTTACCTTTTCTGTTTCCGCTATTCACATCAATAACGTGCATAGCTTCAGCATGGTCGATAATTAAATATCCACCGTTATGCATATTCACTTTTCTTCCAAAGCTTGCTTTTATTTGCTTGTGGATTCCGTGAGTTTGGAAAATATCAGCCTTACCTTTGTGAAGCTTGATGATTTTAGTTTTGTCTGGAGCAATTTTACCAATGTATTCTTTTAGTTGAACATACATGAGTTGATCGTCAACCACAATGCTATTAAAGTTCTCATTCAATAAATCTCTTACAATTGCAGAAGCTTTATTAATTTCTCCAAGAATTTTTTTTGGTGGTTTAACGTCTTTAGCGTTCACATAAATCGACTCCCATTTTTCGCACAAGTCTTGTAAATCCTCATTAAGTTCAGCAACCTTTCTAGTTTGAGCAACAGTTCTAATTATTACTCCAAAGTTTTTTGGTCTTATGCTTTCAATTAACCTAACTAATCTGTTTTTCTCTTCAGGGTCTTCAATTTTTTGAGAAACTGAAATTTTATTAGAGAAAGGAATTAGTACTAAATATCTTCCTGGAAGAGTAATTTCAGTAGTAACTTTAGGTCCTTTAGATGAAATTGGTTCTTTGGTAATTTGAACTAGCAGCTTTTGATTAGCAGAAATATGGTCTTTAATTTTACCATATTTTTCTATTTCGTTTTCGATTTTAAAACTAAAATCAGGTTTGCCATTAAAAGCAATTTTTGCTGCTTTTTCAAATGATTTATACCCAGATCCAAGATCGGAGTAGTGGAGGAAACCATCTTTTTCATACCCTACATTAACAAACGCAGAGTTAAGGCCAGGATTAGTTCTTTTAACTTTTCCTAGAAATATATCTCCAGCAGAAATGGTATTGTCGTCTTCATTAGATTCTGTGTGAATCTCAATAAGATTTTTATCCTTTAATAAGGCAATAACTACTTCTTCTGGTTTAGATGAAATGATTAAATCTAAACTCACAATTAGTTATGTAATTTTTTTGAAATAGGGCAGAGCCCATATAAAATGTCTACAAACACAAAAAACAAGATAAATGTATCTTGTTTATTTGTGATGTAAATTATTGATTAAAAGAAATTTATTTCTTTTTCTTGTGACGATTCTTTCTCAATCTCTTTTTTCTCTTGTGAGTCGCCATCTTATGTCTTTTTCTCTTCTTACCGCTTGGCATAGTCTTTAATTTAGGTTAATTATATTAATTCGTTCTTGTATTTCTGCTTCTAGTTTGGAGTCCTTGTCAAGCTCTTTTGCTTGCATCAAAGTTTCCAATGCTTTTTGTCTTTTCTCATCAAAAAAGTAAGAGTCTGATAATTTTATTAATCCGCTTACTTTCTCATCTCCCTCGGTCAAACTAACAAATTTTTCAAAACGTCCTACAGCTTTTGAATATTGTCCCGATTGAATCGATAAATCTCCAAGTTGCCAAATGACATCAATATTGTTAGGGTCTTTTTCAAGTAATGCTCTTAGCATCAAAATCCCTTTCATAGGTTGTTCTCCTTTTTCAATTATCAATAGAGCTTTTTTAAGTTCTACCTCATCCTGATCAATAGAGGGTGTCCGAGAAATGAATGGCAAAGATACTAAAATAATAAGAGCTCCTAATAAAATTGGTATAAAAATTTTATAAAAGGAGCTCTTCATAAGTATAGGTTTTGTTTGTTGAGTAGAAGTTATTTAACTTTTACTTTCTTTTTTACATCATTAGAAAAATCTCTAGCTGGTTTAAAAGCTGGAATATTGTGTGCTGGTATTACAACTGAAGTGTTTTTAGAAATGTTTCTTCCAGTTTTCTTAGCTCTCTTCTTGATGATGAAGCTACCAAAACCTCTTAAATAAACATTTTCTCCTTTTGTCATGTTACCTTTTACAGTATCCATAAATGATTCAACAGTTTTTAATACTACTGCTTTCTCAATTCCTGTTTTTGCTGAAATTTGTTCAACTACGTCCGCTTTTGTCATTGTATTGTATGTTATAGTTAGTTAATAAAATGTCAGAAACCACACTGATTCCTGTACTTTCTCAAAAGTATGGGCAATTATACGATTTTTTTTAATATTAATTTAGGTATTTTTACAAAAAATTAACTTTATTATATTGATTATACATTGATTAAACAAAACTTCCTTCCTGAACTTCATTTTTGGTACAATAAAAATAAGCGTGATTTACCTTTTAGGCATACCACTGACGCCTATAAAATATGGTTATCCGAGATTATTTTACAACAAACTAGAGTAGAGCAAGGATTACCTTATTACATTAAGTTTTTGAAGTTATTCCCAACTGTAAACGATTTGGCAACAGCTTCTGAAGAAAATGTTTTAAAAGCTTGGCAAGGTTTAGGTTATTATTCAAGAGCTCGAAATTTACATCATACTGCAAATACTGTTGTTCTTGAATTTGAAGGTGTTTTCCCTACAAAATATGAGGAGTTAATTAAGCTTAAAGGTGTTGGAGATTACACGGCTTCTGCTATTGCTTCATTTTCTAGTAAAGAGGTTGTTCCTGTACTTGATGGGAATGTATATAGATTTATAAGCAGATTAATTGGAATAGAAACACCTATTAATACTCCTAAAGCTGTTAAAGAATTTAAACTAGTTCTTAATGAATTGATAGACCACAAGAAGCCTGATATGTTTAATCAGGCTATTATAGAGTTTGGAGCACTTCATTGTACTCCCAAGTCTCCTAATTGTGGATCATGTCCTTTTTGTGAAAGCTGTTTTGCTTTTGCTGAAAATAGAATTACAGATTTTCCAGTAAAACTAAAGAAGAAAAAGCCAGTAGAAAGATTCTTAAATTTTTATTTGGTAGAGTTTAATGAATCCATTTTTATAACCAAAAGAGAAGAAAATAATATTTGGAAAAATTTGTATGAGTTTCCTTTTATTGAGTCCAAAGAGGTTTTTATGCAAGAAACTGTTGGGGATGAGTTTAATGATTTTTTAGAATTGGAATCAGTTCAAGGTCCTTTTAAACATTTATTATCTCATCAAAAAATAATGGCTAAATTAATGGTATGCAAATTAAACTCAATTAGTTTAATTCCAGATGATTGGATCGAGATTTCAAAATCTAAATTTGATGATTATCCAGTTCATAGATTGATGGAAAAAATGGTAGAGTCAATAGAATTATAAAATTAACTCATTCAGCATCTTTTTATTTTTGTGATTTCTAAATACATTTAGTAAATTGAAGTATTAATTGTAAATTTGACAAAATTAAAATCCTATGGCTGGAGTAAACAAAGTAATATTAGTTGGTAATTTGGGTAAAGACCCAGAGGTACGTCATTTGGAGAGTGGTGCGGTAGTTGCTAATTTCCCTTTGGCTACATCTGATAGTTATAAGGATAGAAAAACTGGAGAAAGAATTACTCAAACTGAGTGGCACAATATTGTTATTTGGAGAGGTTTGGCAGAGGTTGCTGAAAAATACCTTAAAAAAGGAAGTTCAGTTTATGTAGAAGGAAAATTGAGAACAAGATCTTGGGACGATAAAGACGGAAACAAGAGATATACAACTGAAATTGTTGCAGATAATATGACCATGCTAGGTGGTAAAAATGATGGAAGTGTTCCACAAAACACTAATTCTAGCGAAGAACCAAGTTCAGCTCCTTTTGATAATGAAGCAGCAGGAGATTTACCTTTTTAATTTTAACTATTAACTAATTTTTTTGCAATTGGAACCCGACAGTATCGAGCCCTTAGTGGGGCTTCTATTAATTTTTAATTCTATATCTATTCCTGTAATAATTGCGCTTGTCGTAATTGTTGTTTTATTAATTAGTTCTGCACTGGTTTCTGGTTCGGAGGTTGCTTTTTTTTCTATTGATGCAAAAGATAGAGAGTCTTTAAACTCAGAGAAAAATCCAAAAGCTACAAGGGTTCTTGATTTACTAACTAAACCAAAAAAATTACTAGCTACTATACTTATTGCCAATAATTTTGTGAATATTGCTATTGTAATTCTCTCCACTTTTATCATTACTAATTTATTGAATTTTGAAGGGAATAAAGTCCTGGAATTTACTATAACTGTTGTAGTAGCTACTTTTTTAATATTAATGGTAGGAGAAGTTATTCCTAAGGTTTATGCAACTAACAATGGAATTAAACTTGCCAAGTTCATGGCTACTCCGATTTTTATTATTCAAAAATTATTTTCTCCACTTAGTACTTTATTGGTAAAAAGTACTTCTTTTATTGATAAGAGAATTAAAAAATCTGCTACAGAAATTTCGGTTCATGATTTGGATCATGCATTAGAAATTACTGAAATTGAAGGGGTAACGGATGAAGATAAAAAAATACTTGAAGGAATTGTAAAGTTTGGAGAAACTGATGTAAAGCAAATAATGAAATCAAGAGTAGATGTTATTGCATTTGATGAAAACACTCCTTTTGATGAATTAATGCCTGAAATTATAGAAAATGGATATTCAAGAATTCCTGTTTACCAAGAATCTTTTGATAACGTTAGTGGTGTTCTTTATGTAAAGGATTTGTTGCCTTACTTAAACGAAAAGAATTTTGATTGGAAGAAATTACTCCGTGAACCATTTTTTGTTCCTGAGAGTAAAAAAATAGATGATTTATTAAGGCAGTTTCAAGAGTCCAAAATACACATGGCTATTGTTGCTGATGAATATGGAGGTACCTGCGGAATAGTGACCTTGGAGGATGTAATTGAGGAGATTATTGGAGAGATATCAGATGAGTTTGATGATGATGATTTGGTTTATTCTAAAATAGACGATAATAACTATGTGTTCGAAGGAAAAATATCTTTGGTAGATATGTACAAGGTTTTGGACATTGAAGGAGATGTTTTTGAAGAGGCGAAAGGAGAGGCTGATACTTTGGCTGGTTTTTTAATTGAGAAGTCGGGTAAAATAATGAAGAAGAATGAGCGTATTAAGTTTGGAGACTTTTCCTTTGAAGTAGAAGGTGCTGATAAGCGAAGAATAAAGCAAGTGAAAGTGACTCTTAAATCTGAAGACAATGAATAGAATTGTAATTTATATATTGGCTATTGTCCTTTTATTTTCTTGCAAAGAAGAAAACTATTATCCTAAACCATTAGGAAATTTTAGAATTGGTTTTCCAGAAAATATTGAATTTAGAGATTACGAAAGTGATTGTAACTTTACTTATCAATATCCAAGTTTTTCGGCTGTTCAGGATAAAGGTAATTGCAATCAAAACATTGTTTTTCCAAGGTATAATGCTGTACTTCACTTAACGAGTATAAAATTTGATGGTTCCAAAATGAATAATTTGTTTTATCATTCGGAGTATTCGCGTAAACTAGCTTACGAGCACAGAATAAAAGCTGATGCAATAAACCAAACTGTGTATGTAAATGACTCGGCCAGAGTTTATGGAGTTACATACGAAATACTTGGTAATGTAGCTAGTAACTATCAGTTTTATCTTACCGATAGTACAGACAACTTTTTTAGGGGTTCACTTTACTTTAATGTAAAACCCAATATTGATTCTATCAAACCTGTTTTGGATTTCTTAAAAGGAAATATCAATAACATGATAGAGACTTTTGATTGGAAGTAGGATAATTACTCAATACGCTCCATTCTTTTAAATACACTTTCAAACTCTTCCTCTTTTATTAAGTGAGAGATAACTAGCTCAATTTCAGCTCTATTGATTTTTTCAATCAATATTAGGTCTTTTGACCAGAAATATTTTCCAGAAATACATTCTCCAGTTTTATTGTTTTTTTGTCTTAAAAATTCAATATTATCATAAGTAAAAAAAGTAGCAACATATTTTTTACCATTCTCGAAGGTTAAAATCACATCTGAATTATCATTTGTTTCTGATCCTCCTATAATGTGGCCTTTTTCTTCAGTACCTATCCATAAAGTATATTTCATTAATCGTTAGATTACTTATACCTAATCCACTTAAACAATTCCTTGTAAGTTACCTTTTTACCATACATTAAGATTCCTGTTTTGTAGATTTTGGCACCTAACCAAGTAGTTCCTATGAACGATAGGATTAATATAAATATAGACAAAAGCACTTCCCAAAGCTCAACAGATTCCATGGCTATCCTAACCAACATGGCGATAGGAGAGGTCAGTGGAATTATTGAAAGCCAAAACATTGCGGCTCCTTCTGGGTTAGTCATTACTGAGATTTGAGTAACATAAATTCCTAACATTAATGGAAGCATTACTGGAATCATAAATTGTTGCGTGTCTGTTTCGCTATCTACAGCAGCTCCAATTGCTGCATATAAAGATGAGTACAACAAGTATCCTCCAATAAAGTAAATTAGAAAAGATCCAATAAGTGAAACCCACGGTAAGTTGAATATTGCGGCTATCGAGTCATTTGCTCCAGTATTCATGGCAGACATATCAGTAGCACTCATTTCTGATACAGCTTCTGGTGATACATTAATACCTAGCATTGGAATGAATACTATTACAAGGATTAAAGTAAGAATTATCCAAAAGATGAACTGTGTTAATCCAACAAGACCAACTCCTACGATTTTTCCCATCATAATTTGGAATGGCTTAACTGAAGAAATAATAACCTCAATAATTCGGTTTGTTTTTTCTTCAATAACCCCGCGCATTACTTGCATACCAAAGGTTAGGATGAACATTAGAATAAGTATAGAAAATGCAAAACCTACGTAAGCTGCAGTTTTAAATCCAGCTTTATCAACAATTGGATCTCCGTTTTCATCCAAATTAGTAGATTGATAGGTAGCTAAACCAACCTTAGTTTTTATTCGGTTATATTTCTCCTTGTCAACTTCTTCTTTTTCCATAATTAGAGCCTCACGAGCTCCATTAATAAGAGTATTTATCTTTGTTTCAGTTTTAGAATTTGGAGCTTCTTTGTAGATTAAATTGGCTTTATTTGTAGCCATGTCTATTAAGTTGCTAGGTAAGTATACAAGATAATCATAATCCGATTCCTCTTTTTTAAATTCTTTTAATGCAGAGGAATAATCTACAGTTGTTTCAGTAAACTGATATTTTTCATCTAGTTTAACTTTTTTTCCTTCAGGTAAAGCTAAGTTGGCTTTTACAATATCTTTTTTCTCGTCCAAAAGAATCGTTTCTATTCCTTCATACATAATTGTAGTATCATCCACTACCAATATTTTGTAGTCTTTGTCTTTTGGCATTGCCAAAAATATAATTAGCGCAAAAAATCCTGCAAAAAGGAATGGAGCAAAAATTGTCATTAAAATAAATGACTTCTTTTTTACTCTTGTTAAGTACTCTCTTTTTATTATTAAACCTGTTTTTTTATTACTCATACTTAATAGTTTTTAGCTTACCAGTTTGTTGTTTTTTTCTACTACTTCAATAAAAATTTCGCTCATTGTAGGTATAATTTCGTTTACTTGTTTCAACTGAACATCTTCGTTTATTAAGGTAGAAAGCAAGCCGTTAAGCGTGTTGTTTTCTAGTATTTTAACTGTAGCTCTGTGGTTGTCTTTATCAAAAGATTGTTTGTCTATCAATTCAAAATTTGTCCAAAGAGCATTGGCAAAACCTACCATGTTTCCTTTAAAATCAATTTCGTACACGTTTTTACTAAACTCTTTTTTGATATCAGATACCTTACCATCCAATACTTTTTTAGATGAATTGATAAGAGCAATATTATCGCAAATTTCTTCAACAGAACCCATGTTATGAGTAGAAAGAAAGATAGTTGCTCCATCTTCTTTCAGTTTCATGATTTCCGATTTTATTAGGTTGGCATTAATCGGGTCAAATCCACTAAATGGTTCATCCAGGATTAATATTTTTGGTTTATGAAGAACAGTTGTAATAAACTGAACCTTTTGTGCCATTCCTTTAGATAGCTCTTCTACTTTTTTATTCCACCAGTTTCCAATATCAAATTTTTCGAACCACATTAATAGTTCTCTTTTTGCATCTGCTTTACTCATTCCTTTCAATTGAGCAAGATACATAGCTTGTTCTCCAATTTGCATTTTTTTATACAAACCTCTTTCTTCTGGTAAATAACCAATGTCCGAAATGTGTTTAGGACTTAGTTTTTCACCTTTAATTAAAATCTCCCCAGAGTCTTGTGCAGTAATCTGATTAATTATTCGAATCAAAGAAGTTTTACCTGCACCATTTGGACCAAGTAATCCGAAAATAGTTTGGTCGGCTACGCTTAAACTTACATCATTTAATGCTACATGGTTGTGGTAAGACTTATGGATGTTTTTAGCTTCAAAAATCATAGTTGGTTTTTTTGTTAAGTAAAAATAAGAAAAGGTTTTAGTTCTCCATTTAAAAAATGTTAAATGGTTTCAGAAAATGTTAAAAGGGAGCTTGAAAAAGTAGAGTGTTTTAAGAATGCAGTTCTCTTGATATGTCATTCCAGCCTCCGAGCTGGAATCTAAAGTTCAGGGTTTTTCTTACAAATATTTAGAATAAATAAATTTTAAGTAAAGCACTAGATTCCAAATCACCTTTCGACTCCGCTAAGGGTAAAAGTTTGGAATGACAGTCTTTCTTAATTTAACTGGGAGAAACAAAAAAAAACCTCCATCCTAAATAATAGAATGGAGGTTAAAATAAAGGGAATTAAACTTTAGTTATACTCAGGTAAGTAAGCAAATCTCTTTGCGTACTCAAGCATTTGCTCGTCAAAGTTTTGGTATTCAATTTTAAAATCTGTGATTTCTCCATCTTCATTCTTTATTGTAGAAATTTTAGGATTTACAAAACCTCTGTATGGTTGAATGTTAAGTGGCTTAACTCTTGCTAGTACTTCTGCATGAATAGCTTGGTCCACTTTTACTCCGTAGTTTTCTACCAAGTTTTTTCCAGCTTCAAAATCACCTTCAGATTTTATTCTTTGAATCTCCATTAATAATTCACCAAACAAAACTCTTAGTTTAGCGTAATCATTTACTTCAAAATAAGTTTTTCCATCACGAACAACTTTAGAGATTACATTGTCTTTAGCTCCTTTTTCAAAAGCCCAAGAAGCAACTAATTGTCTGTTTCTCATGTGAGCTTCTTCAATTTCAGCACCTAAATCTAATCTAGATAATTGAGTCATCATTCCATTACGGATGTAACCGTCATATTCAGCTTTACCAACATCTAATGTTTTAATTAATCCTAAATCAACTAATTTTTGATCCATGATGTAATACAATCCAACTAAATCAGCTCTTGCTTCTTCTAATGTAGAAGCATAGTTTTTTAAAGTTTCTTTTGGTGTTCCAACTCCAGGGTTTAATTGTCCAGATGCGTGTCCTACAACTTCGTGAAGTGCAGTGTGCATTTTTCCAGCAACTTTTCCGTGTGCTTTAGCAAGTTTTATTTCCTCCTCATCATGAGCAAATTCAGTTAAAATTCCGCTTCCACCAGCTTCATCATATGCACTAATGATATTACCCAAAGAAACCGATTTAGAGCCATGTTGAGTTCTTATCCAGTTAGCATTTGGCAAGTTTACTCCAATTGGTGTAGAAGGAGATGCATCACCAGCTTCACCAGCTACATCTACTACTTTGTAGGTAACCCCTTTCACAGTATCTTTTTTATGACTTTCCATTAATGGAGCATTGTCTTCAAACCATTGTACGTTCTCCGATACAACCGACATAATCTCAGTCATTTTAAAATCTTTCAATTCTACAACAGTTTCAAATGAACCAGAATATCCCATTGGGTCGTTATAAACCTCAATAAAACTATTGATGTAATCAATGTCACCATCAGTTGCACTAACCCAAGCAATGTTGTATTCGCTCCATATTTTAAGATCTCCGGTTTTGTAATATTCTATTAACAATTCCAAAGCATGAGCTTGTTTTTCATTTTCGGCAACAGTAATGGCTTTTTCTAACCATCCTACAATCTCAACAATTGCTTTGTCGTACATTCCTCCTGCTTTGTACGTTTTTTCAGAAACTGTACCATCTTCATTTTTCACTAATTTAGAGTTCAATCCATATTCTACAGGAGTAGGGTTGCTTTTGTCAATGATAGATTTATAATAATTTTCAACTTCTTTTTGGGTTAATTCAGGAGCATAAAAGTTCACTGCTGATGCTTTTACTAAATCTACATCTTTGGATAGATTTACTTTTTTAGCATCAAATTCAGGGTCAAAAATTGCTTTTTTTGCTTCGTCATTTAAACTAGCTCCTACTTCGGTCATAGCAGTTTCTAAAAACTCTTGACTAAAGTTTGGTTTAAATTTCTCGTTAGAATAATGGTGGTGAATTCCGCTAGCAAACCAAATTCTTTTAAGGTAAGTAGTCATGTTTTGGAAATCTTTATTTTCTCTATCTCCTTTGTAGTCAGAGTATACTTTCTCTAATGCTCTTTTAATAGCAAGGTTGTGACGGTAATTTTGGTCGTAAATAATTTCACGTCCCGAGTAACCAGCCATTGTTAAATAGTAAGCATATTTCTTTTGTTGAAGAGTAAGATTCTCCCAAGAAGGTATTTTATATCTAATGACTTCAATGTCACCAAATTTATCAACTGGGTAAGCAAATTCACCAGTGTTGTCAAATTTCTTAATAAAATCTGGAAGAGCAATTGCTGTTTCTTCTACTTCAACTGATTTTGCTTTTTCAGCTGTTCCGCAAGAAAACATCATTCCCGAAGCCAATGAGGCTAAAAGTATAGTTTTGATTCTCATTTTTGTGTGTGTTTTTTCGTTTAAAACAAAGATAAAACAATAAGTGAATGATACAAGTTGCTGTTTTAAGATTTTGAGGGTAATAAAAGTGAAAAAAAATAGTTAATTTAGTACTATGTTATTTAACCGATTTTTTAAACAGCCTAAGCCAAACAATTTTGGATATACTCCTGTCTACTATGATGAGAGAAAACTAGAACGCGAAAGAAAAATTGCTGAAGCAAGAAGAGAAAAAGGAGAAGAAGTAGAAATTAATACTCTTAGGGAGAATATTAATTTTAGAGATGCAAAAAGTAAAAGCACTTCAATTGTTAGGAATGATAGTTTGAATAAGTTTAGATCTAAGCAAAATTCTAAATCTAATAGGATGACATTTTTTATCATTTTAGTTCTTGCAACTATTATCTATGTGCAATTCACTTTGTAATTTTTAATTAAAAAAAGCTGTGAATTTCATTTCTTGATTTTATCGAAAGCTTTGTGTAAATCCTATTGATGTGAGTTTTAATTGTACTTAAGCTAACAAATAACTGGTCTGCTATTTCCTTATTTGTCATTTTTTCATTCATCAATTCAAATACTTTTAATTCTTGAGCTGTTAGCACATCTTTGTAGTTAATGTTTTCTTCTTTAGTTTTCTTCTTTTTTCGGGAATATAAAATGTAAATAGAAGTAATTAATAATAATCCACCAAAAAGGTAAGTAAGTGTTTTGTATATCGAAGTGCCTTTAGCAACTTTGAAATAATTGTCTTGTTTTAAGTCAGTTCTGTACTGCATGGTGTAAGGAGAAGCTGGGTATAAACTTTCCAACCGTGATAATAATTCTCCAAAATAACTAGATTCTTTCAAGTCATTTAAATAGTGGTTTCTACTAAATGATTTGTCGCCAGAGTATAAGCTATAGGCAAATAGTTCAATTAATGGGTCGTTACATGTTTGGCTGAATTGTTTTAACTCAGTAAAGTAATTCCTGTAAATTATATTTCTTTGAGCATCATTTTTTGTAAGGTGTAAGTCGGACAATAATACTTCTTGAAGGGAATCAATTTTAGATAAATTATTTTCGGATATTGAAGATGAAATTTGAATTTCGCATAACATTTGATCCAAATCATTTAAAGGGAAATAGAGTGTATCTGAGTTTTTAGCCAAGAATAATTTTGAAATGTAGGAGTCACATTTATTAAGGAGATGTCTGGAATCATTGATGTTGTCATTGCAATTATCAATGTAAATGTTGTAGAATTTATTGAAAGGAGATAGGGAGTTTCCAGAAAAAGTGAATTTACCTTTGGAATCAATAGACGATTCAGAAACAATATTTTCTACAAGTAAAAGATCACTTTTTTTATAGTCATCAACAACTACCAAATATGCTTTACTATTATAATAATTAACTGAAACCTCCCCAGAAAATGAATACTGAGAAAAGGAATCTATCCCAATACTAAAAACAAGTAGGGTTAAAATAAATTTGAGCATTTTTGATAGTGTTTCTGACAAACAAAATACATAGTTATATTGATTGCACATAAACTATTAACTATATATTAGGTTAATATTTAGTTATTTAAGGGGATAGTAGATTCCGCTTTTACAACATTGCCTTTTATCCTTACTACCTTAATTTCTTCAGAAGCATTGGAGTAAATGGTCACTGTTTTATTAAATGAACCAACTCGATTTGTAGCATATTTAACTTTAATCTCTGCCTTTTCTCCTGGCATAATTGGAGCTTCGGGAGTAGAAGGAACTGTGCATGAGCAGGATCCTTTTATTTTAGAAATTGAAATTGGTTCTTCGCCTGTATTGGTGAAAACAAAGAATCGATTTCCATCAGAATTTTGTTCAATT
>CALLII010000097.1 GCA_938009745.1 uncultured Flavobacteriales bacterium | reverse complement strand
CAAAAAAAGTAATTACAACTTTAAGGGGTTCTATCTCTGCTTCCCACAATACATGGGCAGGAGTTTTATATGATGGAGAAAAGATGTTTGAATCTGCTCAATATCAAATTACAGATATTGTAGATAGAGTAGGAGGAGGTGATTCTTTTATGGGAGGACTAATATATGGTTTATTAAACTACCCAACAGATGACCAAAACGCCTTAGATTTTGCAGTTGCAGCTTCGTGTTTGAAACACACAATAAAAGGGGATGCAAACTTGGCAACAAAAGAAGAGGTAGAAAAACTTATGGGTGGAGATTCATCTGGAAGAGTCGCTAGATAAAGAAAAAATATAGAATTAAGTTTAAAATTATAATTTTTTCAGTAACTTAGTGTAAATTATACAATAACCTATGAAAATAAATAAGATATTAGATTTAATGTTTGAAACTAAGATAATTCCTTTGTTTTATGAATCAGATACAACCATTGCACGTAAACTAGTAGATGCATGTTATGAAGGTGGAGCTAGAGTAATTGAGTTTACAAATCGTGGTGACCAGGCAGAAACTGTTTTTGCAGATATGATTACTTATTGTAAAGAGAAATATCCTGAATTAGCTTTAGGAATAGGTTCAATCTCATCACCAGCACAAGTAAATAGATTTGTAGAATTAGGAGCACACTTTTTGGTTTCCCCTTTTATAGATGAGGATATAGCAATGGAATGTAAAAAACTAGATAAATTTTGGACAGGAGGTTGTGCAACATTATCAGAAATGCATACCGCTCATAAATGGGGTGTACCACTAATGAAAGCTTTTCCTGGAAATATTCTTGGTCCAGCATTTATTAAAGGAGCAAAAGCACCATGTCCTTGGCTTAAAATCATGCCAACAGGTGGAGTTCAACCAACAGAAGAAAATTTACGTTCATGGTTTGATGCAGGAGCAAGTTGTGTCGGAATGGGATCTAAGTTATTTCTTAAAGATGATAAAGGAAACTTTCAATACGATAAAATAACCTCTTTACTTAAAGAGAGTATAAGAATTGCTCAAGCCTGATTCAAAGTAATTTAAGCTTTTGAAACCCTAAAAACCGTAACTATTTACGGTTTTTTTTGTTTAAAACAGCCGTTTTTCTAGTGATTACAAGGGTTAGTGTCCTTTTTACATTATTATTTTAAAAATTAGTGCACTAAAACTTAAAAAATGTTAAAAAAATATTTATATTTGAAAATTGGTGCACCAAAATTAAAATTTTGAGAGTGTGTACTATCAAATAATTATTGTATAACTAAACTATAAAGAATGAAAGTAAAAAACTATTTTTTGATATTGATTGCTTTGCTAGTCAATATTTCACTTTTTGCACAAAACGGCTCATATGACCTGAGCGGAACTGTGTCAGACGAAACCAGTGCTACGGTACCCGGAGTAAATGTTCTCGTTAAAGGAACTTCAAACGGAGTTACTACGGATATCAATGGAGCATATAAACTAAAGGTTAAAAAAGGAGATTCCGTTCAATTTTCTTCAACAGGATTTGCAACTCAAACAATTGCAGTTACTGGTCAAACTTCATTAAACATTACTCTTAAAGAAGATGTATCTTTAATAGACGAATTTATTGTTGTAGGTTACGGTACTAGAAAAAAGTCACATAGCACAGGAGCTATTGCACAAATAGGCGGTAAAGAAATTGCTGCAGTTCAGGCTAATCGAGCTGATGAAGCTTTAGCTGGAAAGTTGGCAGGTGTTTTAATTCAAAATCAAGATGGAGAGCCAGGAGCTGATCCAAAGATTCAAGTTAGAGCTTCGTCTTCTATTTCTGGTGTTTCTAATCCTTTAATTGTTGTAGATGGATTTCCTATTTCTGGAAATTTATCAACAGTTAACGCTAATGATATTGAAAGCATGGAAGTTCTTAAAGATGCGGCTTCGGCAGCAATTTATGGTTCTAGAGGGGCAAATGGTGTTATTTTGGTAACAACTAAAAAAGGAAAGAGAAGTGTATCAGGTAAACCAACTGTTAGTTACAATACTTATGTAAGTACTTCTAGAAGATATGTGAAAGATAACATCAATATGACTGCAGGGGAATGGGCTAGTACAATTGAGTCTAATGTTGCTGACGGTACTTTTGATGTTTCTGAAATGGATCCTGTTTTGTTGAAATATAGAACTGACGCCTATGCAAATGCACCAGATGTTGTTGCAATGGAAGATTGGTTGTTCAAAAATGGGACAAGTATGAATCATGACATAGCAATTGGTGGAGCTACAAAAAATGTAGATTATAGAGCCTCTGTTGGTTATTTAAATACTGATGGTGTTGCTTTAGATCAAAGTTTTGAAAGATATAATGCAAGATTGAATCTTAATGTAAAATTAAATGAAAAGTGGGATGCTGGTGTCACAATGAATGGTTTTAAAAGTGATAGACAAATGACAGGTCATGACATGAGAGATCTTTTAAGGTCTTATAGCATACACCCGATTTATCATACAGAAGCTTCTATTGCTTACGTTCAACAATTAGACCAACAAGCGCAAGGATTAGGATATGCAGCTTTTGATGATGGTTTTAGAGGTGGTTCAGATGCACAATGGAATAGTAGTATTTATACCTTGAAACCAGGAATGACTGCCCAAGATTGGCATTATGGTAGAAGTGGAAATGGAATTGGAGGCTCTGGAGATGCTGGACCTGCAACAAAACTTGACAATACTGAAAAAACGCAAAAGAATTTGTATGGTAATTTTAATTCTTTTTTACAATATAAAATTACTGATGCTATTACTGCAAGAACATCTTTAGGTGGAGATGTAAGAGAAACAGAAGATTTCTTTTGGAGAGGATTAGAGTTTGATTCTAGAGCTCGTTCTACTCAAACAGCCTTAGATCAAACAAATGTAAGAAGATCTTCAGTTTTAAGCGAAACTTCAGTAATGTATAATAAAATATTAAAAGAGAAGCATGATATAGGTGCAGTTGCTGGTGTTGAATTTCAAAATTTCTTTATAAAAGGAACAGACATGCAGGGTACAAATGTACCATTCGGACTTCCTACTAACTTTGCGTTACTAGAACCTGCAGATATTTCAATTAATGAAAGAGATGAAACTATTGTAAGAAAAAGTGTCTTCGGAAGAGTTAACTATGCATTTGATAATCGTTATTTAGCATCTGTATCATTAAGAAGAGATGGTGATTCACGTTTTGGGGAAAACAACAGATGGAAAACATTCCCAGCTGCTTCTTTAGGTTGGAATGTTCATAATGAATCTTTTTTCAACTCTAAGTCAATTAGTAATATGAAAGTACGTGTGAGTAGAGGAACATTAGGAACTACAGCATTTTTAGGTGCTTATAGTTCATTAAGTTTATTGAATCCACAAGCAACTATATTTGGAACAGGTTACGCAATTCCTTCTGATATTGCAAACCCAAATTTAACTTGGCAAACAAATACAGAAACTAACTACGGACTTAATTTAGGATTCTTACAAAACAGGTTTACAATAGGAATGGATTACTATACTTCTGATGTTGAAGATATGTTGATCAACCAAAGTGTATCAGAAGTATTTGGTACTACTTCTGTAGCATTAAATTCTGCAGATGTTAGAAGTTCTGGATTTGAACTGGAATTAGGAGGTGTTGTCATTGACAAGAAAAATTTCACTTGGAAAGCTGCAGCAAATTTCTCTACAGTTAATTCAGAAATTATTAGTCTTGGAAACTTAGAACAACTACCTAATAACATTACTGGACAATCAGGAAGAGGTGCTGTATTCAGAAACTATATTGGTGGTCAAGTTGGAGAAATGTGGGGAATAGAAACTACAGGAGAAGTTGAAATGAAGTACATGTCTGATCCAACAGAATACATTGGTAAACAAAGTGGATACAGTTATGCTGTTGATCAAAATAATGATGGTGTAATTGACAGAACTAAAACTGTTGAAGAAGGAGGAGATTTAGTTAAAATTGGACAAAACACACCAGATTTTTACTGGGGATTAAATTCTCAATTTGCGTATAAAGATTTTGATTTTGCGTTTCAATTCCAAGGAGCTCAAGGAGGAGAGGTTTATAACATTGATCCTTTATATTATGGTTCTCAATGGGGACGTTCTTTAACAGCTGGTTTTGATGCAGATGGTGATGGAAAAGCTGACCATAACGATAAAATTTATATCCGTAACAGAGATCAGTCAGATGCATTGATTCAAGATGCTTCTTATGTTGCACTGAGAAACTTAACGATTGGTTATACAAGTAGAGCAGAAGTCCTTAAAAAAGTAGGATTTAGTTCATTAAGAGTATATGTAGCAAGTACAAACTTATTATACATAATGGCTAACGGTTATACTTCTTTTAACCCAGAGGGTGTTGAAACTACAGGAGGTGACTATTTAGGTCCAACAACTTATGGGGCACAAGTAGGAGCTAGTCCAGTTGTAAGAAGTTTCACTTTTGGTGTTAATGCTAATTTTTAAATAAAA
>CALLII010000096.1 GCA_938009745.1 uncultured Flavobacteriales bacterium | reverse complement strand
GAAATATCTTTAGGTAAAGCTATATTTGAAAGAAGATTTAAACCTTTCTTTACATTATATTTTGCATCTTCTGTTGATGAAGAATTAATAAATTTTTCTTCAATTATTGTCTGCTTATTTGATATTATAAAATGAGAGCCTTGCATATCTATATCATCCAAGGGTTTAAGCATTTCAGATAAGCTAGAAAACTTAAACGAAGGTGGAGGTGACATAGCCAAAATAATTCTGTTAGCTCCAGACTTAGCTTTGTAGTCAAAAAGAACATTTCCTATTGAAGATTCGGCTGTCATTTTAAGCTCCTTTTGGAGGGGGATGATACTAAACGTTCCTTTGGATAATTCCAAATCTTTAAATTCATCTGGTATTAAACTAAGAAAATCAGATGCGTCACCAGATGCCACTGCATTTAATAAATTTTCAAGATTTAGCTTTTCAATAGAAGCAGTTATTGCATTGTTGTCAGGATTAGTAGAGACAATATAAGAAAGGTCGAGGTCAATTTCTCCTAATTTAGCTATAGCTGAAATTGTTCCAGTCACAGTTCTTGAGGCTAATTTTGGATTTACGATTTCTAAATTAAGTTCAATCCCGTCTGCTTTTAGACTTCCTATTCCAATAGGTTCCCATGCTGATGGGTTACCTATTGTTGCCGACAAGTTAGTTGGAATATATCCTTTTGCTCCAAAACTAATAGCTAAGTTTTTTACCCAAATCCCAGCTTCCATAGGAAAGCTTGAGGGTAAGTATTCTTTTATTTTATTGTCCGCTAATTGATTTATCAAATTAAAATCAATAGTTGCTTCCTCGGGAAACTCTACCTCAAATGATTCTATTTTTTTGTTTTTATAACCTCCTGATAGCTCCACCTCTCCTTTACCAAATAATGATATTGTAGCAGTTACATCTCTTCCTCCGTCATCTCTTTTTTTACTGTCAACAGCATCCATTACATATTTTCCGGCTCCAAAAACAGTGTTCATTGCACTCTTAAACTCAGCTAGAACTTCTTCGTTCATAGCTTGAGTTATTTTTTTTCTTTCAAAAGAAATTGGGTTTGCTTGGGCAGAAAAGTAACAAAATAATAATGAAAATAGTACAAGTTTTTTCATGATTCAAGGTGTTTTAGTTCTGTAAAATACAGAAATTCAATTTAACGAAATTAAAACACATTGATATTCTATACAACCACATATTCATGTGGTTCAAAATAATCTTAGCCTGCCCAATTTTCTCTGTCTAAACTTCTGTATTGAATTGCCTCTGCAATATGGGCAGCTTCAATATTTTCGCTTCCAGACAAATCAGCAATTGTTCGGCTAACTTTCAATATTCTATCGTAAGCTCTAGCTGATAAACCTAACCTGTCCATTGCGGTTTTAAGCAATGTAACGGATGCTCCATCAATTTGGCAAACCTCTCTTAGTTTTTTAGATTCCATGTGAGCATTTGCAAATACATCTTGCATGTTATCAAATCTTTGCTCTTGAATTTCTCTTGCTTTAATTACTCTTCCTCTAATAGATTCCGAATTCTCAGTGTTTTCTGAACTTGCCAATTCGTCAAAGTTTACTGGAGTTACTTCCACATGTAAATCTATTCTGTCCAATAACGGTCCTGATATTTTATTGAGGTATTTTTGAACTACTCCTGGGGAACAAACACAATCCTTTTCTGGATGGTTATAGTATCCGCAAGGGCAAGGATTCATTGCAGCTACCAACATAAAACTTGCCGGATAATCTACGGTAAATTTTGCTCTAGATATTGTTACTTTTCTATCCTCAAGTGGTTGACGCATTACTTCCAACACTGTTCTTTTATATTCAGGTAATTCATCCAAAAATAAAACACCATTGTGAGCTAAAGATATTTCACCTGGTTGTGGAAATGCTCCACCTCCAACTAATGCTACATCTGAAATTGTATGGTGTGGTTTTCTGAAAGGACGTGATGACATTAATGCTTCATTGGAATCTAAACTTCCCGTAACTGAATGAATTTTAGTAGTTTCCAAAGCTTCTTGAAGTGTAAATGGTGGCAGAATAGTTGGGAGCCTTTTGGCTAACATACTTTTTCCTGCTCCGGGAGGTCCTATTAATATAATATTATGACCACCTGCGGCAGCTATTTCAAAAGCTCGTTTAATATTTTGTTGTCCTTTTACATCCTTAAAATCAAGATCGCTACTCATCAATTGATTATAAAATTCTTCTCGTGTATCTACAATCGTTTTTTCTAATTCTACCTCTTCATTAAAGAAATCAATTACTTCCTTTATATTTTCAACTCCATACACATCCATCCCATCAACAATTGCAGCTTCTCTTGCATTTTGTTTAGGAAGTATTATTCCTTTTAATCCATGCTTTCTAGCTTCAATAGCTATTGGCAAAACTCCTTTAAGTGGTTGCAAACTTCCATCCAATGAGAGCTCACCCATAATTAAATATTCCGATACTTTTTCAGGGTTTATTTGCTCAGATGCAGCTAAAATTCCCATGGCAATTGTCATGTCATAAGCAGATCCTTCTTTGCGAATATCGGCTGGAGCCATATTCACTGTAATCTCTTTTACAGGGATTTTGTATCCATTGTTTTTGAGGGCGGCTTGTATTCTTTGTTGGCTTTCTTTTACTGCACTATCTGGCAATCCTACCAAGAAAAAATTGACTCCATTGCTAATATTAACCTCAACAGTTACAATAGTTGCCTCTATTCCAAAAACTGCACATCCGTAAGTCTTTACTAACATAAATTATTCTTTTTTGAATTTACAAGATAAGGATTTACGATTACTCGCAGAAAACTTTAATTATTCTTTGATTATTTTCAATGTTTTCATCTCGTTTTCACCAATCACATTCAATAAATAAATCCCAGGAGCACCATCAAAATTAACTTCGTATTGAGCCGCATTCTGTGGTGCGATTTCTTTTATTAATCGCCCGTTTATGTCTGTGATGAAAATTCGATTAAGCTGAGTTTGCTCTCCTAAGTCTAAAGTGAAAGTTCCGTTTGTTGGGTTTGGGAAAAGAGTAATATTCAAAGGTTTTAACTCTGTTTCTTCCAAAGAAACAGTTGTCAAAGCACTTTGAATTGCAGCAGTAGCTGTTACCTTTCCATGTCCCCAAACTGGACTTCCGTTTGGAGGAATCACTCCTGTTCTGGCATCTTCCCTTGCTGTGTTTCTTAAAATATCTCTAATTTGCCTTGGCTCAAGAGTTGGGCTCGCTTCTAATAATAAAGCAACAACTCCTGCGGTTGCAGGCGAAGACATACTTGTTCCCGAAAAAGCAGCAAAATGATAGGTTCTTCCATTAAAAGTGGTGCTTGCTGCTGAAGTATAACTTCTAGTTGTGTATGAGTTAATAGAGGAAACTATTCCTACTCCTGGAGCTGAAACATCTGGCTTGCTTCTTTCGTCATAAGTTGGACCTATGCTAGAGAAATTAGCAATACTTCCTGGGAATGCTGTTCCGTTTCCTGCTACAACTTCTGGGCTGTGAGCAGCAACAGTAATGGCGCTTTCTGTACAAGCTGGTTCTCCTAATCCATATAAATTATCTCCTGCAACTCCATCATTTCCAAAAGAATAAAAATCTAATCCCCAGTTACCTACTCCATTGCTTAGCTCTACAACATTCCAATAGTGAACAGTTCCGGTTAAAGCATATGAATGTAATACTACTCTCAAACTTGTATTTGTATTCTTAACTCTCATTCTTTGGTGAGGTCGGTTGTTATTTGGATGAGCAGAATCTATAGAATAGTTGTAAAAAACGGTATCCGCTCCTACCAATAAATAAGTGTCGTGATATCCATTATCCGAATTAGTGTTGTAATATCTTGAACTTGCAACTAATTGGTTAGATGAATTATAAACTTCAACTCTGGAATTAAATGGATTAGCTGGTTCTCCCCACATAGAAATGCATTGTCCCCACATTGATGGATGTGCAGAATAAGGATAAAAACCAATTCTTGTTCTAATACTATCGCTAGCAAAAGTCTTTTTAATATGAAAATTATCGTTCCCATTATTCCCACCAGAAGTAACAAAAGTAACTCCTTGTGCACTCAAAGAGTCTATGGCTTGGCTAACCAAAGAGGTTCCATCCATAGTTCCCATGTAATACAATCCCCAACTCATGTTTACCACCAATCTTTTCCAATCGTTCTCTGCTATACCTTTCATCCAGACAAACGCGTCAATTGCTGCACCAGCATCTAATTGTATTGAGTTAAACAAATATTGAGATTCAAATGCTACTCCTCTATATGGCAATCCTGCTCCACTTCCTCCGGCAATTCCAGCTACATGATTTCCATGTGTTGCATAATCGTAATAATCTCCTGCGGTATCAGAGTTTGCATCATCTAATTCTGTTGGAGTTACGTATTCCACTCCGTAACCAAATCCAGCTGGTTGGTTTCCTGCATGCTTAAAATGATCCCAAGCTGCTCGTACTCTAGAAGTTGTTAAACTCGTATCCATAAACATAGGGTTGTCGTAATCAAATCCCCAATCTGTAATCCCTATCAACACGTTTTTTCCTGTATAGGATTGAGGTAAATTTACGCCTTCCCAAACGCTATCAGCTCTTACATCTGCAGTCATTCTGTTGTTGTGAGGAATAATTTTTTCTGCCACATTCAACTGTATAATATTTGCGAAATTATTTATCTCCGTCAGATTTTTTAATGGGATTTTAAGTGTAATAATATCCGCTACCCTACTTCCAATAAATGCTTTGTCATTTAAATCACCAACATTAAAATTTGGTGAAACTTTAGCTAAAGTAGAAAGACACAATTCTCCATTTACTTTGTAAATAGGTAGCAAAGGATTGTCGCTTTTTAGCTCTAAAAGAGTTTTCTCTTTTGATTGAGAAATAAGCCTTTGGATGTTTTCTTGGGATTCGCTATTTATTCTAATTTGCGATATTCCGCTCATAGAGATTAAAATAAAAAGAAGAGGTAAAAGTGACTTCATTGAAATTTGTTTTCTCTAAAGTACAACTTTTATTACTCTCAAAACCAAGAACACACTCATTGAATTAGTAATAAATTACAGAATTCAGTACCTTTAATTCAATAATTTGATACTATGAAATACCACAGAATAAACAAAGACTTATACATTCACCAAAGAAGTGAATTTACAAAACAAATGGAGCCAAGTTCTATTGCTATTTTTAATAGTAACGATATTTTTGGAACTTCGGCAGATAGTACTGTTCCATTTGTTCAGCACAGAGATATTTTGGCTCTTTCTGGTGTAGATCAAGAAGAAAGTATTTTGGTTCTATTCCCAGATGCACATCTAGAAAAGCACAGAGAAATCTTGTTTTTGAAAGAAACTTCTGAAACTATTAAGATTTGGGAAGGAGAAAAACTAACGAAAGAAACTGCTTTTGAAACTTCGGGAATACGAACTGTGTATTGGTTGCCAGATTTTAAAAAAGTATTAAAAACCTTAGTTGCTGAAGCTGAGAACATTTATATTAATAAAAACATGCACACGCGTGCAAATACAGAAATGGAAACGCGTGAAGACCGTTTTATTTCTTGGATGATGAGTGAATATCCTGCTTTCAATTATTTGCAATCGGCTCCTATTATGCACAGAGTTCGTGCAGTAAAACACCAAATAGAAATCGATTTGATGCAAGAGGCTTGCAACATTACCGAAAAGGGATTTAGAAGGATTCTTCCTTTTATAAAACCAGGTGTAATGGAATACAACATTGAGGCTGAATTGATGCACGAGTTTTTGAATAACCGTTCAAAAGGATTTGCTTACACGCCAATTATTGGTTCGGGTTATAATGCGTGTGTTTTGCATTACATTGAAAACAATGTAGAGTGTAAAGATGGCGAAGTTATCTTGATGGATTTTGGTGCAGAATATGCAAATTATGCAAGTGACATGACTAGATGTGTTCCTGTAAATGGAAAGTTTACCGAAAGACAAAAAGCGGTTTACAACTCGGTTCTTCATGTGAAAAAAGAATGTGAAAACTTATTGAAGCCAGGTGTTATGTTGGGTGAATACCACACAGAAGTTGGTAAATTAATGGAGGAACAATTACTTAAACTAAAGCTAATTGACCAAACGGACATTAAAAACCAAAACCCAGATTGGCCTGCTTACAAAAAGTATTTCATGCACGGAACTTCTCACTTTATTGGGCTAGATACGCATGATGTAGGATTATGGCATGAGCCAATACAAGCTGGAAATGCATTTACTATTGAGCCAGGAATCTACATTCCAGAAGAAAACTTAGGAATAAGATTAGAGGACGATTACATCATTCAAAAATCTGGAAATCCATTGAATTTAATGAAGAATATTCCTTTGGAAGCTGAGGAAATTGAAAATTTGATGAATAGCTAAACTTAGATTTTAGAACTTAATTTTTAGACAAAAGGGCAAGGTGAAATTCACTTTGCCCTTTTTTATTTAACTTTAAAAATGGCTCAACATAACGATACAGGAAATATAGGCGAAGAGATGGCTGCTTTATTTTTAATTAAAAAGGGCTACATGATTCTGTCGCGTAATTTCAGGTATAAAAAATCGGAGGTTGACATCATAGCTCAAAAAGAGAATACAATCGCTTTTGTAGAGGTTAAAACACGAACCAATGCGTTTTTTCAAGAGCCAGAGTTATCCGTTACTCGAAGCAAACAAAAACAAATTACCAAAGGGGCTAATTACTACATTCAAGAAAATGAGATTGACTTAGATGTCCGTTTTGATATAATTGCAATTACCCTTTTTGGAAATAAGATAAATCATATTGAAGATGCTTTTTATCCTTTGGTTTAGCTAAAAACAGGATAAGTAAAAAGCTTTGGGTTATTAATTATTTTAATAATATCAAACAAAAAATTGGATTTAAATCCTTCTTTTTCAGGGATTGTTAAACTCTCATCATAATCATTTCTTAATTTGGAAATTAAGCTTTGAATTTCATCAAGTTTTGAATTTCTAATAAGCATATTGACATTTAAATCCAACATTGTAAAAGTTAAAAGCTTCTCTTTTTCAAGTTTTTTTAACGTTTCTGTTACTGTAATATCTTCGCCAAGGTTTAATAGGCAAGTTATAAAGTTATTCCATAACATAATGTTTTTAGGATCTAGTAATAGCTTTACTTTTAATTCTTTAAGAGCTTCTTCGTATTGTTTTTTCTCAAAAAAATCTTTTATTTCATCTATTTCCATTTTACCTTCAAATTCTTCGTTTATTGGGCTAATAAAAATTTCTTCTATAAACTTAATTGTATCGTCTAAATATTTTTGTTCAGGTTTAAAAGATATTTTTACTAACTGATTTTTTAAACTTAATTGCTCAGCATCAGTAAAAAATCTTTCTTTTAATTTTTCAAATTCAACAGTAACAGACCAAGGCGAAATATTTGGTTGTTCTCCATCAGTATCAATACTTCCTAATACATATGCATTTGTTACATAAAAAGGGGAAAGGTACGACACCATATTTGTCGAATTTATTAATGTAGATAAATTATCTGTTTTAAGAGGGTCAGTAATTGAAAAATGAGCAGCAACTTTATTTCTCCAGTTATGAATTACAGGAATAGTTAACTGCATTTCATCTCGAATAAAATCTTTAAGTAATTTTTTGTTGTTACTATCCTTGAGGTCATTTAAACTCCAATTATTTTTTGTCACGCATTCTACAAAAAAAACTAACCGTAAATAATTTGTTAAAGAAATAGAAAACCAAATAAAATAATTCGTGTGAATTGCATAATCATTAAAAAAAGCACCTTTTAATCCTTTTGAACCATGCGTTCTAAAAAGAACTGCTTCTAGTTTAATAAGTTCTTCAACATTATGTAAAACGCCTTTATAAGCAATTAAAAACCCGTCTAAAATTTTAAATTCATTAAGCTTATTTATATCAAATATTGTGTTTCTTTCTTTGTCTATTAAGAAAGTATTTTCATTAAGCTTTTCCATATTTATAGTTTTGTTAACTTCTAACTCAACCCCTTCAACTTCTCTTCCAGAATAGCAATCTTTTGCTCGGCATCTTGTTGCTTTGCTTTTTCGTTTGCTACTACTTGCTCGGGTGCTCCAGCAACAAAACGCTCGTTACTTAGCTTTTTCATTACAGAGTTTAAGAAACCTTGCGTGTATTTAAGTTCTTCTTCCAACTTCGCTTTTTCAGCTTCTACATCAATTGTGTCTCCAAACGGGATAAAGAATTCATTTCCTTTTACAATGAAAGAGAAAGAGTTTTCTTGCTTTTCAGTAACAAAATCAAAGTTTGAAACGTTCCCCATTTTCTGGATAACAGAATCAAATGTATTGGAGTAGTTTTCTCCTTTTTTAACCAATAACTCAATGGCATTTTTCTGTGCCAAATTGTTGTCTTTTCTTACAATACGAATTCCAGAAATTACCTCAGCAGCTACATCAAACTCAGAAAGTAAGTTTTCGTTAGTTTTTACGGTTTCTGGCCATTTTTCGTAGTTTATCGTCTCATTTTCTGCTTTTTTGGTCAACAAATGCCAAATTTCTTCCGAAACGAAAGGAGTAAATGGATGCATCACCACCAATACTTTTTCGAATAAGGCAATCAAATTATCGTAAGTAGTTTTATCTATCGGTTGCTGATAAGCTGGTTTTACCATCTCTAGTAACCATCCACAAAATTCATCATATACCAATTTGTAAGTGCTCATCAAAGCTTCCGAAATACGGAATTTATCGTAAGATGCATTGATGTCTTCTAGTGTTTTATTCAACTTATTATCAAACCATTTCAAAGCAATTTTGCTCGATTCTGGTTGTGCAATATCTGCCACTTCCCACATGTTGGTCAGCTTAAATGCATTCCAAATTTTAGTAGTAAAGTTCCTTCCTGTTTCACACAAAGACTCATCAAACGGTAAATCGTTTCCTGCTGGCGAACTCAACAACATTCCTACTCTTACTCCGTCTGCTCCGTATTTGTGAATTAGCTTAATTGGGTCAGGTGAGTTTCCTAGGGATTTACTCATTTTTCTCCCTTGCTTATCCCTTACAATTCCTGTGTAATACACATTCTTGAAAGGCAATTCTCCTTTGTATTCGTATCCCGCAATAATCATTCGGGCCACCCAGAAAAACATAATCTCTGGTGCAGTTACCAAATCATTGGTTGGGTAGTAATAATTTATCTCTTCGTTATCTGGATTATTAATT
>CALLII010000095.1 GCA_938009745.1 uncultured Flavobacteriales bacterium | reverse complement strand
AAGATTTACTTACATGTCACCAGTTTCTTCAAACAAAGAGAATGAATATACGATTGGTCTTTCAAAATATGTAGTAGGTCATAAACTTAAATTTCAAGCTGATTTAAGTTACAGAGATGTATTAAATTCGGATGACAAATTGTTTTACAGAATGCAAGTTGACTTGCACTTCTAAACTAAAAAGGGAATACAAAAAAAAGGGCAATAAGAATTTTTCTTACTGCCCTTTTTTTATGTTCTTGAAAACATTAAAAAGCGTGACTAACTCCTACGCTAAATGTTCTACCAATATTAAACTCAGTGAAAGGTTGATTTTCTGCTCCAAATGAAGAGTAATAATTATAATTATTATCACCTAAAATATTATTTATTTGAAAATCTATTTTTGTTCTATTGTCTTTCCCTATTTTCTTATTAATAGAGAAGTTTAAACTATGAAAAGGATCTGTGTAGATGTCTGGAAATAAACCTGCTCCTACAATATAAAGCGTGGGACCTTTTACGTTATAAAACAATCCAGATTGTATCTCATTTTCTTTATTCGTATAAATAAGACCACAGTTTATTACAAATGGAGATTGTCCAGCCATTTGTCTTTTATTTGTAACAGTTTGACCTTCTTTTTCATATCCTTTTCTTGAATTAAATTCGGCATCTGTCATAGTTATTTGTGAGTTTACCAAGATTAGATTCCCGCTCAATCCAAATGTGTTTTTCTCATTAGATATTGGCTCAATGTTCGTTTTAAATTCAAATTCTAACCCCATAACCATTCCATTACCTACGTTTCTTGGTTGGTATTCTGTACTGGTTTGTTGTTCGGGAATCCTAACTAATTCTATTGGTTTATCAAAGAATTTGTAAAACCCACTTACAGATACCATTTGTCCTACTTTTTTATATAGTTCCCACCTTACATCAATGTTTTCTATTCTTGTTTCTTGTAAATTTCCGTCCCAGTCTGCATATTTGAATAAGCTTCCGTTAAAAATTCTATTAGAAATAGGATCAATTATTTGAGCAAAAGACAATTCTTTGAATGAGGGTCTTGCAATTGTCCTTCCATAAGAAAAACGCAAGTTTTGTTTTTCTTGTACTTTATAAATTAAGTTTACACTAGGAAATAAATCAAAAGATTCAAGTACTTTTTCATCATCAAGATTTGTTCCGTTTGCATCATCACCACTAGCATATAATTGATCTCTACCTGTATGTCTTTGCACGTAATTTTCTGCTCTTAATCCTATTATAGTATTAAGCTTATTAGTAATCTTATATTCATTAGATAAATACAAAGCCGTATTATTTACGTTAGAATTATAAGAGTTTGGATTAGGGTCTTTATTTCCTGATTGAAAATAGATGTTGTTCCCACCTTGAGTAAATAAATTTTCACTATTTAAAACTTGATTTGGGTCAGTATTAGTCCATTTTTGGCTACCAAAAAACTGCACATCATAAAACAAAATTTCATAATCTCTTGATTTGTATATTTCACTAAATCCAAATTTTAATTTCCCTTCTTTTTCTTTGAAACTATATTTTTTCGTAAAATCTATTTTCGCAGCTAAGTTCATTTCATTTAAGTTTCTCCAAATTCTTGTTGGGTTACCACCAGCACCAGCATTAAAAAAAGTATCAACAGAAGTATAAGTAAATGCTGTTTTTCTAATGTCTGGATCTTCTGAAGTGGAGAAAGTTGGAGAAAGCTTCCAGTTTATTTCTAAGTTAGATTTTTCTCTAGTATGTTCTCCTTCAAGTAAGAAATTCGTTAAAGCTCTTTGGTTAAATTCTAGGTTATCAGAACCTGCTAAATATCCAGATTGTCCTACAGCCTCACCATTGTTATCTATGTTAAATTGTGCAGCTCTTTTTTCTGCGTTTTGTAATCTCATTGCAGTAAACTTCAATTGGTTTTCATTTGTTTTATAGGCAACTCCACCCAATAATCCAATCAAATAATTTCTCTCTCCAATTTGTCCGTTTTGAACAGTAGCATATTTCAATTCTGTATCGTTTGGATCTAAACTTTTTTGGTATTCTCCATAAGTTACATTGTCATAAAATTTATACTCGGATTTGTAAGATGCAGACATGATATAACTTAATCTTTTTGACTTTCCATTTTTCAAATTTATTTGATTACCATAAGTTAAAGCAAGATTATAATCTGTAAGGCTAGTTTGTTGTTTAGCTCCCAATTCTTTATCAAAACTGTTTACAAAACTATACACTTCATCTTTGCTTGCTCCACTAATTGGGGTAGGAATGTTATTACTTTTAGCATTAGTTGGTAATTTTCTTGTTCCATCATCAAACCCTAAAAAATCTAAATTTCCTCCATCATAAGTTATAAACTCATCATTGAAATGCATTTGTGGATTATATGACATCCCAAAAGAAACATCAAATATTTTTTTATCTGGAAATGCTGTAGTTTCTATGTTTATTGCTCCTCCTGCAAAATCTGGAGCTAAGTCTGCTGTGAAGTTTTTACTTATAATGATATTACTGATCAAGTTAGAAGGAAAAATATCCATCTGTAATGAGTTTTTATCAGGATCTAATCCTGGGATAGAAACTCCATTGAGTGTGGTTTTTGTGTATCTATCTCCTAATCCTCTTACTACAACATACTTTCCTCCTTCAACAGAAACCCCTGTAATTCTTTTTGCTGCTTCTCCTGCAGTTCCGTCTCCAGTTAATTTCATTTTATCAGATGTAATACCGTCTAACATTTTTACATCATTCATTTTTATGATGTCTAAAGCCCCTTCAGTATTTCTAACTTCTTCGGCAACAACTGTAAACATTGCCATTTCCTCAGATTTTTGCAACATGTTTATCTTGTCTAGTACTGTAGTTTCATTGTTTTTCACCACAATGTTTTTTATTAAAACAGAATCATAAGAAATAAAAGTTACTTTTAGTGTGTAAGTATTTGGCTTTAAATTAAGAGAAAAATTCCCATCAAAATCAGTAACAGCACCCTTGTCTGTTCCCAATACTTGAATAGTTGCATTAATTATAGTTTCTTCTGTTTCTCCGTCAAATACGGTTCCGCTTAAGATTCCCTGTGAGTAACCAAACGAAGAGGTTAATAAAAGTACAATGAAGTAAAATATTTTCATTTTATTGTTTTTTTTGAACTTGTGTAAATGAGAAATACAGCCTTGAATTTTCAAGGCTGTATTTCAAAGTATTTATTTTTTTATAATTTTCCTGCTTCTGCAGCCCATGTCCAAGAGAACTGAGTTAAGTCAGCTTGAGCAGAAGAAGAACTTCCTATTGTTATTCCTGCTGGGATAGTTCCATTTACATGACTTGCAAGGTCTGCTAATGCTACATCTAAAGTAATTCCAGAGTATACAACCCCAGAAGCTGTTACTCTATTTATTTGTTGTCCAGTTTGGATACCTTTAAAATGAATGTTAGTTAAATTAACCATAGAGTTTGCATCTGTGTTTATCAAATCTTCAGCATTTTTTGTTCCGTTTCCTGCAATTACAGTTCCGTTTTTAATAGTATGAGAAGCCGAGTAAGTTCCTTCTGGTCCATCTAATTCAAAACAGTGACCTGCTGGAGTAATTACTACAAAATTGTCTAAAGTTCCTGCCCAAGCTTGGTCAGTATCTAAAGCGTCATCATTACAGTTCCAAGAAACTACGTTTGTTACATTAACTGTTCCACCAAACCATTCAATACCGTCATCTTGATTCGATACAATTTCAATGTTTTCAACAGTTGTTCCAGAACCAACACCTCCCAATGTTAATCCATTTATCTCGTTACCAGAACCAATATTAGCTCCACCATGACGAATAGAAACATAAGTTATAGAACCTGAATTGTCAGTTGCATCTACTCCTCCGTAAAGTCCGTTTGCATCAGATGTTGGAATTCCTTCTATTTGGACTTGAGCAACATCAGAACCAGAATTAGAAGCTGATATAGGTGCCTTTCCTAGAACGATAACTCCTCCCCATAACCCATCAACATCAGATTCTAGGTTTGGACTTCCATAATTTCCAGCTACTAAATCCGTATGTGTTATTTCATCTGCTATAGAAGTAAATACTATGGGTAATAGAGCTGTTCCGTTTGCCATTAATTTCCCTCCTCTTGCAATTAAAAGAGCTGTTGCATTTGCTCCAGTTCCAGCTTGTCCTTTTATTACTGTTCCAGCTTCGATTGTCAATGTTGCGCCTTCTGTTACTGTTATTCTTCCAGCTAATTCATATACATTATCGCTTGTCCAAGTAGTATTGGCTGTTATATTTGTTGATACAACTGTATTTCCAGAATCTGGAGTTGGTGTTGTTGTGATAGGATCTTCTTTTTTACAAGAAGAAAGTGATAGAGCAATAATTGTTGCTATAATTGTTAGTTGTTTTAATTTCATTTTTTCGTTTTTGTTTATGCAAATGTATCACGGATTAACAGAAATGATTTTACCTAAAAACTAACTTTATGTTAAGAATTCGTAAAGAGTTTTTAGCCTATCGAAAGGATTTTCACTAGAAACAGATTCAATATTAATTCAATGTTAAGCCTATATTATTTTTATGAAAACAGGTGTTTCCCTTCAAAAAAAATGATTTCCTTTGTTAAAAGAATTTTAACAAAATATGACTTCACACAAAATATTACTAGTAGATGATGATGAAGACATCTTGGATTTACTTGAATATAACTTGAGTAAAGAAGGGTATCATGTTGAGATTGCTTTGAATGGAAAGTTAGCTGTTGAGAAAGCAAACTCCTTTATTCCAGATCTAATTATAATGGATGTAATGATGCCAGAAATGGATGGAATAGAAGCTTGTGAAGAAATAAGACAAAATCCTAAACT
>CALLII010000094.1 GCA_938009745.1 uncultured Flavobacteriales bacterium | reverse complement strand
ATCTGTAAGTGTATTTCCTTACACTGAGGACTTTGATGGAACACTAAATGCTGGAGTATGGGATTGTTGGTCTGTAAACAATGTTGATGGAGGTGTTACTTGGTCTCAAGCAAACACTTATATTTCTCCAACACATTCAGGTACATTTGCTGCTCATGGTATGGGAAATGCTGATGATTATTTAATTACTCCTCAATTTACTGTTGGGACTTCGCCATTAAGAATACGTTTTTGGGATAAGGTTGAATCTGCTACTAGAAATAATACTTATACAATAAGAGTTTCTACGACAGGAACAGCCCCTGCAGATTTTACTGATTCTATTACAACAATTGACTGTTCTAATACAGCTTGGATTGAGCACATTGTAGATTTATCTGCTTATACAAGTCAAAATATTTATGTTGCCTTTCATCAAACATTTTCTTCTTCTTCATTTTGGGGTTTTGGAATAGATGATTTTACTGCAGAATTAATTCCAAATTGTCCAGAACCAGCCTCAACTTCTTTGGGGGCTCATGCTATAACTGCAACAACTGCAAGCATTAATTGGACTGAAGCTGGAACAGCAACTTCATGGAGAGTTGAAATGGGGGCGCCAGGATTTACTTTAGGTACAGGAACTTCTACTATTGAATCAAATGATACAGTTGCTTTAACTGGTCTTTCTCCTTTTACAACATATGAGTATTATGTTACAGCACTTTGTACTCCTTCAGATTCTAGTGCTTGGGCTGGACCATTCAGTTTTACTACTTTATGTAACGATACTAACGTAGGTCCTTGGATGGATGATGTTGAAGGACATACATTTGCTTCATCTGTTGGGTCAATTTCTAATTGTTGGAGCGCAACTGCAACAGGTGGTTATGGTTGGAATATTTCTACTAGTGGAACAACTTCATCTGGTTCTACTGGACCTTTATCTGCTAACAGTGGATCTAATTTCTTTTTCACTGAAGCTTCTTCAGGTTCATTAAATGACACTACTACTTTAGTATCGCCTTCTATAGATTTATCATCATTAACAACTCCATTTTTAGAGTTCTATTACCACATGTTTGGTGCAACAATAGGTTCATTGGAAGTTGAAATTTTTGATGGTACTACATGGACAAATGAATTGACTTTAACCGGAGCTCAACAAGCCTCCCAAGCCTCTTCGTTTAACCAACAATACATTGATTTATCTTCTTATTCAGGTGTAATAAAAATTAGATTTGTGGCATTAAGAGGGTCATCATTTACTGGTGATATATCAATTGATGATATTTCTGTTATAGAATCTCCTACATGTTTTTCTCCTACAATGGCAATGGCAATGGTAAATACTAGTACTACTGCTACATTAAGTTGGTCGGCTCCATTATTTGGAACACCAGTAGGATACATAGTAAAATATGATACTGCAGGTTTTAATCCTTTAGCTACAGGTACTGATGTCGCTTCTACAATGCTAACTACTTCACTTACTGGTTTAACAGCTAAAACTAATTATGAGTATTACGTAAGATCTCACTGTGGAGGAACAGATTCAAGTGCATGGGTTGGACCTATTTCATTCTATACTTGGTACTGTGTTCCAGCTCCTTCATCTCAGGATGGAAGTGGTATAACTAACGTAACAATTGGAACAATTAATAATACAACAGGTTCTGAACCTGGATTCTATGGTAATTATGATTCATTAATTACTGATGTTATTCAAGGTTCACCAGCTCAAGCGTTTTCAGTGCAGTATTCTACTGGATATACATATGGAACTAAAATTTGGGTAGATTGGAATGATGACTTAGTATTTGACAGTATAGAACAAGTATATTTTGGTTTATCAGCATCTCCTAACCCATCTGTATTATCAGGAACTTTTGCAATACCAGCTGCCGCTTCATTAGGAAATCATGTAATGAGAATTGGTGGAGCTGATAATAACAGTGGCCCAACTGACCCTTGTTACACAGGATCATATGGTTCTTTTGAAGATTATACTTTAAATGTAATTACACCTTGTTATGTAGCTGCTAATGACGTACAAGTTGCTTGTGATTCTTTAACTTGGACTGACGGAATAACTTATACGGCATCTAATAGTTCGGCAATTGATACATTAAAAAGTAGTGTTGCTGGAATTTGTGATACAATTTTCACACTTAACTTAACAATTAATAATTCTACTACATCAACAGATACTCATGTTGTATGTGATGCATTAACTTGGATTGATGGAATTACTTATACTTCTTCTAACAATACAGCAACTCACGTAATTCCTAATGCTATTGGATGTGACAGTACGATTACTCTTGATTTAACTGTAAACACAACTAACAGGATTACAAATACTGTAACAGCTTGTAATAGTTTTACAAGAGTAGATGGTTCAGTAGAGGTTACTAGTGGTAATTACATTGATACAATAATGACAGTGAATGGTTGTGATAGTATAATTACAACTGTATTAACAATTAATTACTTTACAACTTCTAACGTTAGTGCTACAGCATGTGGTTCTTATACTTCTCCATCAGGAAAGGTTTGGGTTACTTCAGGTTCAAGATTTGATACAATACCTAATGCTAGAGGATGTGATAGTTTAATGACCATCAATCTTACAATTAAGGCACCAAGTGCTGAAACTAGAACAGTTTCTTCTTGTGACACATACACTGTTCCTGAAACTGGAAGTGTTTATAATACAAGTGGAACTTATACTGATGTAACCACTAATGCATTTGGTTGCCCTCATACAATTACAACTGTATTAACAATTAACACTGCAACAGCAGGTACTATTTCAGTAACTGGAATTACTCTTTCAGCTTCTGCAACAGGTGTAACTTATAAGTGGATGGATTGTGATAATAACTATTCTTATTTATTAGGAGAAACAGCTCAAACTTTTACACCTGATAGAAATGGAAATTATGCAGTTGAAATTACAACAGCAAATGGATGTAGCGATACAACATCATGTGAGTCTATAATGAGTGTTAGTTTAGATGAGTTTACGATTACAGAATCAGATATTTCAGTTTATCCTAACCCAGCTAATGATATTGTTACTGTTGATATATTAAAACAAAACAGTACTGAGTCAGTTACAATCTCATTGTTTGATGCAATTGGAAAAGTAATTTATTCTAAAGAAGTAACTTCTTTAAATAACAAAATTACTTTTGATGTATCAACATTGAAAAGTGGTGTTTATACTGTGTCTGTTTCTAATGATTACTTTAACACAACTAAAAAAGTAACGGTTGTAAAGTAAGATTAATAACATATAATCCTAAAAGCCTCTTGTTAATTCAAGGGGCTTTTTTTATTTATAGAGCTGTATAAAATATTAGTTAGTGAGGTTATTAACAATCACAAGAGCTTTTGAACAATTTTGTTCTACAGTCCTTGGTATGTATGGAAGTGTTTAATTTAACATTAAATTAATTCTTAAAGTGTTGATTAAAAGGTTTTAAAATAATAGTTTTGCACTCTTAAATAACTAAAACCTAAATAATGTTACAATTTTACAGAAAGACAATTTTATTCTTTTCAGCAATAATGTTCTTGCTGACTGCAAGTTACGGGCAAGACTGCTCCGATTTATTTTTCAGTGAATATTCTGAAGGAAGTAGTAATAACAAATACTTAGAAATTTATAATCCTACTTCAAGTACAATTACTTTAACTGGAAATTATTCTGTCAAAAGATATTCGAATGGAAGCACAACAGCAACTAATATTGCTTTAACTGGATCTATACCAGCAAATAGTACTTACATTTTAGCTAATACTTCATCAAACGCTACAATTCTTGCAGCAGTTGCTGTTAATGGAATGACTAGTGGGTCAGTTACTTTTAATGGAGATGATGCAATGGCTTTATTTAACGGTACTGATACTTTAGACATTATTGGAGAAATTGGAGTTGATCCAGGGTCATATTGGGGTGTAAATCCAAATAGAACTCAAAACAATACTTTAGTAAGAAAGGCTTTAATTAAAGTTGGAGACTCTACGAATCCTTCAGGATTTAATCCTTCTTTAGAATGGGATGGTTTAGGTATTGATGTTTATACTGATTTAAATACTCACACAAGCTCATGTAGTGCCTGTACTCCAACAAGAGATACAATTGTTGCTTCGGTTTGTGATGGTGACAGTGCAACTAACGGAGTTAAATTTTACTCAGTAGCTGGATTTAATTCAGATACTCTAACTTCTATTTCAACTGGATGTGATAGTATACTAGTTTTAGATTTAACTATTCTTGCGATTGATAGAGATACAGTAAAAGACACAATTTGTATGGGAGCTTCATTAGTTTTTGGTTCACAAACATTAATGATGGCAGGAACATTTTCTGATACAGTACAAAACGCAGCAGGATGTGATAGTATTTCTACTGTTGAATTATTTGTAACTGCAATTATTAGAGATACAGTAAAAGACACAATCTGTTTTGGAACTTCAATAATGGTAGGAACACAAACAGTATCAGTAGCAGGAATTTATTCTGACACTGTTCAAAATGCAGCAGGATGTGATAGTATAGCATCAGTAGATTTGTTTGTAACTGCAATTATCAGAGATACTTTAGCCGATACAATTTGTCAAGGAGCAAGCTTAACGTTTGGAACACAAACTTTAACTATGAGTGGAAACTATTCTGATACT
>CALLII010000093.1 GCA_938009745.1 uncultured Flavobacteriales bacterium | reverse complement strand
AGGTTGGGAGCTTAATCCTGCGCCCAATGTTTTTCCAGACATGATTTTCTATTCTATATTAATGTTTTTAGTAGGCGGAAAATTCATGATAGCCTCTCTCCTATTTGCAATTATCCAATACTATTTTATCTTATTTCTTATTTATAAACTAGCTCGATTTAAATTTAGTAAAAGAAAAACACTTATTAATCTTGGAGTTGGAAACTTGCTCCTTACTCTGTTTTTCTTGAATTATTTTGAGTCTGGAAATCTTCGGTTAGCTTTTCAGTTGCTATCCAACTCTTATCATCTGGGTTCATTCGTTAATACACTTTTGGCAGTATATTTAGTACTTAGTTACATCAAGGCCAAAAGCATTTGGAAGCTAACCATGTTTTCTCTTCTCATAATTTTAGCCAGTTTTTCCGATAAATTATTCATTGCATATTTTACTGGAATTAGTTTGGTCGTTTATCTATTTACGGGTGTATTAAATAAATTTAGGTTTCCGAGAGCAATCAATTTATTAAGTATAATTACTATTCTTTCTTCGGTAATTGGATACTCCTTTTATTCTTTTATTCCTTCGAGCTATTTAACTTTTGGAACTCCTTATTCTACTTCTGCAACTATGGAGAGTCGGATTCTTTCATTCAAAAATCAATGGTTTCACTTTTACCAAATTGCTACAGAGACTTGGAGTGGGTTTTTCATTATTCTATTTCTATTGATTACAATTATTGGATTGGTAATTATTTTCTTTAAAACCTATTCCCAAAAAAACAGTTCGTTTTGGATTTCATCCATACTATTAATCTACTTTGTAGGATTAATTTTTATTCCTTCGATAACTGGTTCCTACATTGGGTTAGATTGTATTCGATATAACATCAATTTGTATCTCTTAGCATTCATTGTTTTACCTTTTATCGGCTCTCACTTTTCTTTTCAGAAATTGATTATCCCAGTAAGTTCAATTTTTGTTGTTACTTATTTCACTGTTGTAATTTTTAATTTTTCTTCTTTAAAAAACATAACAAATTATGGGTCTCATTACCCAGAAGTAACTGAAACTCTTGATGAACTAAAAAGAGAATACAATTTAAAAAATGGAATTAGTGAATATTGGTATGCCAAGTTTAATACTATGTTTTCTCAAGAAAATTTAAAAGTTTACTCTACTCATTTCAACTTGCGAGGGTATTATCATGTTACCAATCTAAACTGGTTTTACTCAAACTCAGATGGGTCAACAGCCGTATTTAATTTTGTAGTGGCAGAAAATGAAATAACTGTTGAGGGTGTGAAAAAAGTATTTGATAACGTAGAAGTGATAACCAAAAATGGTCTCACTATTTGCCTTACTCCCGACTTTATCTTTGATAAAGACAGTCAACTACCTGTTTTAGTTTTATCTAAGAATTACTAAAATTCATCTTTTTGTAAAAATATCGTTCCTAAATCGTCTATCAAATCACACGGTACAAATTGCTTTTTTTAAGTACCTTTGTTTTCCTTTTAATTTAAGTCATATAGTCAATGAGTGATAGTATCAAACACGAATGCGGAATAGCCCTTTTGAGGCTAAAAAAACCTCTGGATTTTTACCTAGAAAAATATGGAACCGCCTTTTATGGATTGAGAAAAATGTATCTCCTAATGGAGAAGCAACACAATAGAGGACAAGATGGTTCTGGATTGGCAAACATTAAATTGGATATGGATCCTGGAACACGATACGTAAGTAGATCTCGATTCACAGGAAACAATAATATCCAAAGAGTATTTGAGCACATTAATTCAAGGTATGATGGTTTAACGGATGAGCAATTGAATGATACGGAATGGCTTAAACAAAACAAGGCATTTACTGGAGAAGTATTTTTGGGACACTTAAGATATGGTACTTATGGGAAAAATAGTGTAGAAAATACGCATCCTTTTCACAGGGCAAATAACTGGATGACTAAGAACCTTATCTTGGCAGGAAACTTTAATTTGACTAACGTAGATGAACTGTTTGATGTGTTGGTAAACATAGGGCAACATCCTAAAGAAAAATCGGATACGGTTACAATTTTGGAGAAAATAGGGCATTTTTTAGATGTAGAAAATGAAATTTTATTCGAAAAATACAAAGCGCTTGGTTACGATTATAAAAAGATAACAGAACTAATTGTTGAGAATTTGGATATCCAAAATATTCTTAAAAACTCTTCTGTAGATTGGGATGGAGGTTATGCAATGGCAGGAATATTGGGTCATGGAGATGCATTTGTGTTTCGAGATCCTAATGGAATAAGACCAGCTTATTGGTACGAAGATGATGAAATTGCAGTTGCAACATCTGAGCGTCCTGTGATACAAACTGTATTTAATGTTCCTTTTGAGGACATTAAAGAAGTAACTCCAGGAAGCACCTTAATAATTAAGAAAAACGGAGAGGTTTTTGAAAAAGAAATTTTAACTCCAAGAGAGAGAAAATCGTGTTCTTTTGAGCGTATTTATTTCTCTAGAGGAAGCGATAAAGATATTTATAACGAAAGAAAAGAATTGGGGAATAAACTAGTTCCACAAATCCTAACTTCTATCAATCAAGATTTAAGAAACTCTGTATTTACTTTTATTCCCAATACAGCAGAAACTGCTTTTTACGGAATGATAAAAGGAATTGATGCTCACTTAAATCAAGTAAAAATAGACGAAATTCAAGCCTTAGGAGAAAACAAAACTCCCGAAGCTTTGAGAGAAATTCTTGAGTTTACTTACCGTGCCGAAAAAATTGCGATAAAAGATGCCAAACTGAGGACTTTTATTACGCAAGATGACGATAGAGACGAATTGGTGGCTCACGTATACGATTTAACCTACGGTACCGTAAATGAAGGGAAAGACAACTTAATTGTGGTGGACGATTCTATTGTAAGAGGTACTACTTTAAGAACTTCTATACTTAAGATGTTAGGAAGACTTAAACCAAAAAAGATTGTAGTTGTTTCTTCGGCTCCACAAATTAGATACCCAGATTGTTATGGAATTGACATGAGTAAAATGGGAGAATTTATTGCTTTTCAAGCAGCCATTGCTCTGCTTAAAGAAAGCGGAAAACAATCGGTAATTGATGATGTGTACAAACAAAGTGTTGCCCAAGCAAATTTGCCTAAAGAGGAGATGAGAAACTTTGTAAAAGACATTTATGCGTCTTTTTCTCCTGATGAAATTTCAGCAAAAATTGCAAAAATTTTAACTCCTGCTGGAATGGATGATGTAGAAGTAGAAATTATTTACCAAACATTGGAAGGGTTACACGCTTCTTGTCCAGAAAACTCTGGCGATTGGTATTTCTCTGGCGATTACCCAACTCCTGGAGGAAACAAAGCAGTGAACCAAGCATTTATAAATTACTACGAAGGAAAGAACGTGAGAGCTTATTGTTAAGATTCACTAAATTCATTTTAAACACAAATGAGCCTGTCATTCCTGCGAAGGCAGGAATATTATTCATCAGACTTGTTCTCGTAAATAGATGCCTGCCTTCGCAGGAATGACAATGAATTATTTAATAGACATAAAAAAAGCCCTTAATTGAAATCAATTAAGGGCTTTTTATTGGGATAACTTACTGTAGTTACCTACCTAATACATTTACTTTATCTCTGTTATCTTCCATGTTAGATACTTTCTTTAAAGCATTGTAAGCTCTGTCAGATGCTCCTGATCTTAATTGATTCTTAGCAGCTGATTTTTGCTGATCCAAGTTCTCAGGAACTGGTAAAATATTTACTGAAGAAACATTGATTACATACACACCATTTTCACCTTCTATAGGATTAGAAACTGTATTAAGTGCTACACCAAATGAAGCTCCTGCAACAGCTGGCTCATTTCCTGCTCCTTCAATAGTAGGATTAGAAAGAGTTACATTACTAGCAGTTTTTACTTCTAATGAATTTGTTTTAGCAATTTCTTCTAACGAAGAACCTGCCATTATTCCTTTTAAGTAATCAGCTCTCTTTTTGTTTAATAATTCAAAACGAATATCTTCTTTAATGTTGTTTGGTAGCGCTTCAAAGCTTACTACACCAGCTGCTGTTTTAGAAGTCAACTGAGCTACAACTACTTTGTTCTCGAATACTAAATCATCAGATATATCACCTAGGCCTGTATTTTTAGAGAATGCCCATTTTTTCATTTGCATGAAGTTAGAACCAAATGCCGGTAAATCTTTTTGAGTTACTAAAATCTCATTAGCTGGTTTAATCTGAAAACCTGCTGAAGTAGCTTTTCTTCTGAAGGCAGAGTCACTAACCTCTTTACCAAAACTTCCTATAAACTCTACCGCTTGGTCTTGAACCAATGCAATAGTTTCTTTAGATCTAATAATTTCACTATCAACAGTTGCTACTTTAAGTTGCTTAGAATCTCTTCTTCCTAATACCTCAATAATATGAATTCCAAATCTTGTTTTAGCTTGAGAAATTGAATTGATTGGTTTTTTAAAACTTACCTCAGTAAATTCAGCTACCATTTGTTTCTCATCAAACCATGTGTACTTTCCTCCGTTTGGTACAGATGCTAAATCTGTAGAAAACTGAGCTACTAATGCTCCAAAGTCTCCACCTGCTCTTAATAGTCTTGTGATACTATCTGCTGTTTTTTGTTGAGCAACTTTATCAGTATACCTATCGTCACCTAAAAGTATGTGTCTTACCTCAGCTTCTTTCTTAGAAGAGTTATCCAATACTTTAGAGATTTTATAAAAATCACCTTGTCTGTATGGTCCTATTACATCTCCTTTTTCAGCTTTTTGAACTATACTATCAATTTCTGATGGAAATTCAGCTACTCCAAAATCATAGTTTTTAGAATCACTATTTTGGTTGATGAAAGTAGTATCGTTATCTGCATTCTTAAATAATTCTACTCTTGGCATTAAATATTGTCTAGCAATATCTAAATCTTCTCTAGAAGGTTGAATTGGCATCTCAATGTATTGAAAAGATACTTTGTCTTCTTGCTCGTATTTTTTTTCATTCTTGTGCTCATTGTAATAAGCTTTTACCTCATCATCACTTACTGAAACTTGTTCGCTAGTTACTGAAGCATAAGGAGCAAATACGTAATTGAAGTTAGATGTGTTTCCGTTTGCTTCAAAGTCTTTTTTTGCTTCAAAATAAGTTACATATAAACCTTTGTTTATCATGTTTAAGTATTTCTGTTGAAGCTTTGAATTTTCTGCTTGTTCACCAACTACATTCTCAACAAAGAAAGGAAAGTCAGGTCTGTTCGCCATTGCAAACGGCATTAATTTTCTTAAAGAATCAATGCTAAACTTTCTGTCTGGCCCAACAAATAATCCATATTGCTCGTATAAATTTGGATCAACATTATCTCCTTGAACTAATTGATTAAATTCATCTCTAGAGATTGTTAAACCTAATTTATTGTATTCAGCCTGGAACATAGCAACAGTTAGATACTGCCCCATGTAATTATCGTTTAATTGTTGTTTTATAGAATTTGGAGCTGGTTGACCATAAAGTGCTTTATATGCTCTATCTGTTTTGTTATATTCATCTTCTACCATCTTCTGGTATTCTGAGCTTTTAATCTCTTTCCCATTAATTGTAGCTACTGCAGATTCTTCGATAGAACCTCCTCTTCCCGTGAAAGTATCTCCCAAGATAAATGCTAACATTCCTATTACAATCACTACTACTAATAGCCAAGATCTTTTTCTAATTTCTCCTATTGCTGCCATTCTGGTTTTCTTTTGTTAAAATTTTAAGACGCGAATATACAATTAGTTTATAAAAAACCATTCGTAAAACGCTCTAAAATTGATTGATTAAAGGGAATTTGTGTTAAAAATCTAATTCAAATTAACTGACTGAATTCCCAGATTCGATATAATCCTCTGATGGGTTTACAAAAGATAGCTTTCCTTCTTTATTTTCTGCCATCAAAATCATCCCTTGAGATTCTATTCCTTTTATAGCTCTAGGTGCTAAGTTCACTAGCACACTTACTTGTTTTCCAATAACTTGCTCTAGAGAGTAACTTTCTGCAATTCCCGAAACTATAGTCCTAATTTCGCCACCAACATCTACTTTTAAGTGGAGTAATTTTTTAGTTTTCTTTACTTTTTCAGCCTCTACTATTTTTCCTATTCGGATATCAAGTTTGGTAAAATCATCAAAAGTAATTTCTTCTTTTATTGGTTCAGCAGGAATGTTATCCAACTTACTTGCTTCCAATTTTGCCAATTGTGTTGTTACCAACTCATCTTCAATTTTATTAAAAAGTAGTTCGGCTTGGTTAATTTTGGTGTTTTCTTGGATTAAAGAAAAGCTACCCAAATCGTTCCAATCTAGCGAATCTGTTAATCCCAACATTTGTTCCAATTGTTTAGCCTTTTTAGGCATAAATGGTGCAAAAGCTACGGCAAGGTTTGCCGAAATTTGAAGAGCAATTTTCATTATAGTTTTAACTCTTTCTGGATCAGATTTAATCAATTTCCAAGGCTCTGAATCTTGCAAGTATTTATTTCCAATTCGAGCAATTTGCATTGCTCCAGATAAGGCTTCACGGAAACGGTAAGCCTCCATGCTTTCGCCAATTTTAGTTGCAGTTTGCTTTACTTCTTCTATAATTAATTTATCCGAATCTGAAACTTCATTTGCCTCAGGAACAATACCTTCGTAATATTTATTAGTAAGTACCACTACTCTATTTACAAAGTTTCCGAATATGGCAACTAGTTCATTATTTATTCTATCCTGATAATCTTTCCAAGTAAATTCCGAATCTTTACTCTCGGGCATTATCGAAGTCAACACATACCTTAATTCATCAATTTTATCTGGGTATTCTTCCAGGTATTCATGCAACCAAACTGCCCAATTTCTTGAAGTAGAAAGCTTGTCTCCTTCCAAGTTCAAAAATTCATTGGCTGGTACATTATCTGGCAACACATATTCTCCGTGTTGTTTCAATAATATTGGGAAAATAATAGAGTGAAATACTATATTATCTTTTCCTATAAAGTGAATTAATTTAGTTTCTGCTTCACCAGTTTCTGAATTTACTTTCCAATAGTCTTCCCAATTTTTTCCGTTCTCTTCTGCCCATTTTTTTGTAGCAGAAATATATCCAATTGGTGCATCTAACCATACGTAAAGTACTTTTCCATCTGCTCCTTCTAGCGGAACTTTTACTCCCCAATCCAAATCACGAGTCATTGCTCTTGGCTTAAGTCCTGCGTTTATCCAACTCATAACTTGCCCAGTAACTTGGTTCTTCCATTCTTTAGGGTTGTGCAATTGCTTCCCGTGAATTTTTCCTTCTTGTATCCAAGTGGTTAACCATTCTTCGTGTCTTTCCATTGGTAAAAACCAGTGTGAAGTTTCTTTTAAAACGGGCTTATTTCCTGAGATTGTAGATTTAGGATTTATTAAATCCATAGGGCTTAAATCCGACCCACATTTTTCACACTGATCTCCGTAAGCATTTGGGTTTTGGCATTTTGGGCATTCGCCAGAAATATATCTATCAGCAAGGAATTGGTTGTTTTCCTCATCATAATATTGCTCGGTAGTTTGTTTCGTAAACGTATCCTTCTCATTTAACTCCAAAAAAAACTTCTGAGCCAATTCGTGATGCTCAGGAGCAGAAGTTCTGTGGTAAATAGAAAAATCTATCCCAAAATCTTCAAAGGCTTTTTTGTTAATTGCATGATATTCATCTACAATTTCTTGAGGAGTTTTCCCTTCTTTTTTAGCTCTAAGCGTAATTGCCGCTCCGTGTTCATCAGACCCACAAACGAATACCACATCACGGTTGTTCATTTTTAAATAACGCACATAAATATCAGATGGTAAGTAGGCTCCGGCCAAATGTCCTAAGTGAAGAGGTCCGTTTGCATACGGCAATGCTGCGGTTACGGTATATTTTTTTGGGTTTTCCAAGGGTAAAAAGTTTTCGTAAAGATACTACTCTCTTTTTAGAATTTAAACCTTTTGAAATAAAAGGAATAATTAATGAAACAATCTCCAGAAAAACAACTCTATTTTCTTTGTCTCAATCTTAATCTTCTAAATAAAGTAGCAGGAGTTGGTTCGTTATCACTTTCAATACTAATTACTCCCATCATTGGTAAAAATTGTAAATTTAATTCTGTGAATTGAATTACTCCAATGTTAGTGTCTTTTTCTAAATCAATTAGCCTAGTTTCAATAGGCTTATATCCAATATAAAATGTTTTTAACGTTAAAGAGTCTTGAAAATTCTTAGATACAATTAGTTCAAATTTTCCGTTAATATCACTAACAACTCCTAAACTAGTTTCTACTATCACAATATTTACGAAAGACATAGAGTCTCCCTTTTCGTCTAAAATATGTCCTGTTACTGTTATTGAAGAATCATTTTGACTAAAGATAGTATCCTCTTTCATTGAGACTGTATCCATTATAGGCTCATTAATTTCTGTAGAGGAAATTAACCCAGTTGTAGTATAATCAACAACTACAAATCCTCCCAATTCTACATCACCAGCTTTTAAATTAAGCGTATCAAGTTCAATTAAGAATTTATTTAGCTGAACTGTTTTGGTAAAGGTTTCATAACCAACAAATCTTACCTCAATTATAACTGAATCTCTGTTTTCTTTGGCGAAACTTAAAATAAAATTTCCATCAATATCGGAGCTACAACCTTGTTTAGTTCCCTTGATGATGACATTTACAAAAGGCAAAGTCTCTTGGGTTAATGAATCTACAAGTGTTCCTCTTATCTCAATTTCTTTTTGGTTCTCGTTATTACGAAATAGTGTGGTACTTATTTTTGGCTTTTTGTTAAGTTTATCCGTGTAATCTGATTGAGCATTTCCTTGAGAAAAGCCAGGCTTTACAATAAACAAAAAAGTAGCCGCAGCAATCCACCAAGGTTTTGGACTGAATCTACTGGTTGTTATCTCTTCTCTATTTATTTCAACTAATTGTTTGTTTTGAATTCTCCCACAAGTAGCTTCTGTTGTTTTATTAATAAAGTATTGCTGAATTTCATTTTTAGACATTGCTGTGAAATCAACTACTTCTTTTTCGCAACTACTACAAAATCTCCCTTTGTCAGTAGGAGTCATTTTGTTCCAATTTTCATGACAAGGTTCTGGGATTTTGATTTTCATAGGATTGTTTTATACTAAGAT
>CALLII010000092.1 GCA_938009745.1 uncultured Flavobacteriales bacterium | reverse complement strand
TTTAATGATTGGTGACGGAATGGGTATTTCACAGATTACTGCGGGATTGTATGCTAATGGAAATAAACTGAACCTAGAAAGATGCAAAGTAATTGGACTTATTAAAACGAATTCCGAAGACGATTTGATAACCGATTCAGCAGCTGGCGCAACAGCTTTTGCCACTGGTAAAAAGACTAAAAATGGAAAGATATCTCAGTCAATGAAGGATTCTATAAATTATAAAACCTTTGTTGAATATGCCGAAGAAAATAATAAAGCAACAGGAATTGTAGTAACTAGCACAGTAACTCATGCAACTCCAGCTTGCTTTTATGCGCACTTCCCAAGAAGGTATGAGGCTAACGAACCAATATCGGCTCAATTTGTAAATAGTGGTGTAGATGTACTAATTGGTGGTGGCGAAAAGTATTTTGAAAAAAGATCTGACAGAAGAAATCTATACGAAGAATTAAAATCTAAAAACTACACAATTTTAGATACTTTGACCGAAGACTTCTCCACTGAAGGAATCTCTAAAATGGTTTATTTGTACTCACCAACTCAACCTGGTAAATTAGTTTTCGAAAAAGGAGATAATGCTCCAAGTAGAGGGCCTATATTACCTTTGGCAACAGAAAAAGCATTGGAAGTTTTAAAGAAAGATACCAATGGTTTTTTTATGATGGTGGAAGGTTCTCAAATTGATTGGGGAGGACATAATAACGATTCGCCTTACATTATTCGTGAAATGATTGACTTTGATAATGCCATACAAAAAGTACTAGACTTTGCTGATAAAGATGGGGAAACACTTGTAATTATTACAGCCGATCACGAGACTGGTGGTTACGCAATTATTGATGGGAACTTGGATGGAACAAACCTAGTTGGTGGTTTCTCAACTTTAAAACACAGTGCAGCAATGATTCCTGTATTTGCTTATGGTAAAGGATCTGAAAATTTTGCAGGAATTTACGACAACACACAAATTTTTTATAAAATGATGGAAGCTTTTCAGTTTTCAGTAGACTAATAAAAATGGCAGAAGATTTAAACCTATCAACCACTTTATCTAAAGAAGGGAAATACGAAGAGTTAATTCCTCAACTTAAGGCATTAATCACTGGAGAAAATGATTTAATAGCTAATTTAGCTAATGTTTCTGCTGGGTTAAAAGAAGGTTTTAATTTCCTGTGGGTAGGGTTTTACTTAGTTAAAAAGGATGAATTAGTTTTAGGACCGTTTCAGGGACCAGTTGCTTGCACAAGAATTCAAAAAGGAAAGGGTGTTTGTGGTGTTTCTTGGGAGAAAGCCGAAACTATTATTGTTCCAGATGTAGAAAAATTTGAAGGGCACATTGCTTGTAGCTCTTTTTCTAAATCGGAAATTGTAATTCCTATTATCAAAAACAAACAAGTTGTAGCTGTATTGGATGTGGATAGCTCAGAATTAAATACCTTTGATGAAGTTGACTCCAAGTATTTATCCTCATTACTAAATGAAATAATTTTTTAAGTTTTAAGTTACTATAATCTCTAAGTGAAATTCATTTATTACATATCGCTTTTGTTAGGAATTCTTTTCTTACAAAACTGTGCGCAAATTTCTCCTCCAACTGGAGGTGATCCTGATGAAATTCCGCCAGCTTTGGATAGTAATGGTACTGTTCCTTTAAATTATTCAACTAATTTTAGAGGAAACCAAATCGTGTTAACTTTTAACGAATATTTTGTGCTAAAAAACCCAACAGCCAATGTGTTTTTTTCACCAAGTATAGAAAATGAGCCAGAGTTTATTACCAAAGGAAAAACGCTTACTATCCTTTTTGAAAGGCAGTTAAAAGAAAATACTACCTACACAATCAATTTTGGTGATGCTATCTCCGATTATACTGCGGGGAACAAGATTCCTGATTTTAAATATGTTTTTTCTACCGGAGATTTTATCGATTCCATGTCAACCAGAGGAAAAGTAATTGATGCTTTTACCGGAAAGCCATTGGAAGGAGTTGTGGTTATGTTGTATGAAGATTTTGACGATTCTATTGTCTCTAAAAGTAAACCTGTTTACTATTCGGTTACCGATAAGCAAGGAGATTATTTAATGAATTACCTTAAGGCAGGAACGTATAAATTGTTTGCATTGAAAGATGAAAACAGAAATTTCATGTACGATTTACCTAACGAGCAAGTTGGAGGAAATGATTCACTAGTCACACTGATTTCGGATACAATTCCTTCATATTCTGTGATTTCGATATTTACCAAAGACTATAAAAAACAAGCAATTACAACTAAAAAATATTACTACCCTGGTAAATTGGTAATAACTTTTGCTCGCTCTACAGATTCTATTACCATCTACAAAAGCGATAGTACCGAGTTAAAGTATGAATCCATAGAAATAAACGAAGAGCGAGATTCTGTGGTTATTTGGAAACCGAATTTAGGTATTGAAAAATCGACTTTAAAAGTTTGGTTGGATACAACTCTGGAAGCTATAAATATTTATCCTTTTCCTGCTCCTAAAAAAGCCCCTAACTTAATAGCTAAACCCGAATCGAGAATTATTAGCAAGAATAAGACATTCACTCTTGTTTTTGAACAACCAGTAGATAGTTTTAATATAAATGGCATAAAACTGTTTAAAGACACTAATGAAGTGCTTTTAACTTCAGTCTTAAAAGACAATCAAAACTTAAACTTAGTTTTTAACTCAAAGCAGGATGAAAGGTATAAATACTTAATTCTTCCAAACACAGTTGTTGATATTTTCGGAATTCAAAATGCCGATTCACTTAATGGCACAATTACCATTAGAAAAGATGATTACTATGGAAGTTTTACTCTTAAACTAAAACCTAAAAATGATTCGGTAAATTACTTGATTTCAATTTTGGATGAGAAAGGAAATTTAGTTGAAAAGAAAAGTACTAAAGGAGTTTCTGAAGTAAACTTCAAAAATCTAGAGCCAGGGAAATACTCAATAAAAGCAGTAGAAGACTTAAACCAAAACGGAAAATGGGACACTGGCGATTATTACCTAAAGAAAAAACCCGAACAAGTTTTTTACTTTCCTACAGAAATAGAAATACGTTCTAATTGGGAAATGGCTGAAAGTTGGGGGATTTAAAGTTAGAATTATGAAACATATTTTTCTATTCATTATACTTAGCCTTCTTATATCGTGTATTCCTAAACAATTTATTAAGGAGAATGGCAAATGTGGAATTGGATTAAATCCTCAAGAAATTAGTGAACTACAAAAAACTTCGTCATTACAAAGTGAAACAATATATGCTTCTGATAGTCTATATTCCATCTATGATCAAATTAATGATTCATTAAGAAGTTCACTTCCGGACTCCTTAGAATTTGAAATCTTTTTAAACACATTAGATTCTAATCATTTTAGCTTTCATGTATTTGCTTATAACAACAAGGAATTATTAGATGAAATATCATGTAACTATTTTAAAATAAAACTAATAGGAAATGTTCCTAATAAAAGAATAATCTGTTTATTCTCTTATTCAAAAAATGAATCTGGAGATTTAGTATTTGAAGCTGCATTAAAAAACAAATAAAACAAATAAAGCACCTTATTTTCATAAGATGCTTCTCAATATCAATTTAATGTTTAGTCTTAGTTTTTCAAAGCCTCTGCTCCACCAACAATCTCAAGGATTTCGTTAGTAATAGATGCTTGTCTTGCTTTGTTGTAAGTAAGTTTAAGGTCGAATAACATGTCACCAGCATTATCAGTTGCTTTGTGCATGGCTGTCATTCTTGCTCCGTGCTCACCTGCATGAGAATCAAGCACTGCTTTGTACAACTGAATCTTTAATGACTTTGGCACTATATCTTCGATAATCTTCTCTTTAGAAGGAACAAAGATGTAATCTGCATTACTTGTTGCATTTTCTTCAGCTTCTATAGATTCAATAGGCAAAAACTGCTCAGTCATTACAGTTTGGTTAGCAGCATTTACAAAGTGATTGTATACCAATACCACTTTATCTACTTTTTCCTCTCTGTATAACTCCATTATTAATTCAGCAACTTCCGATACCGACTTAAAGTTTAAGTCTGTGTATAGTTTTTCTAAATCAGTAGGAATCTCAGGCATGTTAGTGTCAACAAAGTTTTTCTTAGAAAACTCTTGTGCTTTTTTTCCTATTGCCAAAAAGTGAACTTTAGCATTTGTATACTCTTTTGCTAATGCAGTAATCCTTTTATTAATGTTGTTATTGAATCCTCCACACAACCCTCTGTTTGAGGTAACCGCTACGAACATCACATTTTTCGCTTCTCTTTCTTGAGAGTAAACACCTTCTGAGCTATCCAAACTTGCACTTAAGTTTATCTGTATTTCTTGAAGTTTATTGGCATACGGTAATAATTGAGTAACTGCATCTTGAGCTCTTTTAAGCTTTGCTGCTGATACCATCTTCATTGCAGAAGTAATCTGCATTGTCGAATTTACCGAGGTAATTCTATTTCGTATTTCTTTTAAGTTAGCCATGTATTACTCTTTTAGAGAATAAAATTCTATTTCTTAGTACTTTGCGCTTAGTTCAGCTGCAACTGCTGTTAATGTATCTGTTACTTCGTCAGTTAATTTACCAGCCTGTAACAAATCCAACATTGGTCTGTGCTTTGCTTCCATATAAGCAATGTACTCTTCTTCAAATTGCTTTACTTTATTAACTGGCACCTTACCAATTAATCCTTTAGTTCCTACGTATAATACAGCAATTTGGTGCTCTACTGATAATGGAGATCCTTCGTTTTGTTTCAATAACTCTACGTTTCTTGCTCCTTTATCTAGTACTGCTTTTGTACTTGCATCTAAATCAGATCCAAATTTAGCAAATGCTTCTAATTCTCTGTATTGTGCCTGGTCCAATTTCAATGTTCCAGCTACTTTTTTCATTGATTTAATCTGAGCATTTCCTCCAACTCTAGATACCGAAATACCTACGTTAATTGCTGGTCTTACTCCTGAGTTAAATAAATCTTGCTCTAAGAAAATTTGACCATCCGTAATAGAAATTACGTTTGTAGGAATATAAGCCGATACATCACCTGCTTGAGTTTCAATAATTGGCAATGCCGTAATTGACCCTCCTCCTTTTACCATTCCTTTCATGGAATCTGGTAAATCATTCATTTCCTTAGCAATGTCATCAATTTCAATCACTTTTGCTGCTCTCTCCAATAATCTTGAGTGCAAGAAAAATACATCTCCAGGGTACGCTTCTCTTCCTGGAGGTCTTTTTAATAGTAGTGATACTTCACGGTAAGCAACTGCTTGCTTAGATAAATCATCATATACAATTAAAGCTGGTCTACCAGTATCTCTAAAAAATTCAGCAATTGCTGCTCCCGTAAATGGTGCATAATACTGTAATGGTGCTGGATCAGATGCATTAGCTGCTACAATAGTTGTGTAAGCCATTGCTCCTGCTTCTTCAAATTTCTTTACGATTCCTGCTACTGTAGATGCTTTTTGCCCTACTGCAACATACACACAATATACTGGTTCTCCTTTATCAAAAAATTCTTTTTGGTTTATAATTGTATCAATAGCAACAGTAGTTTTACCAGTTTGCTTATCTCCAATTATCAATTCTCTTTGCCCTCTTCCTACTGGAATCATTGCATCAATTGCCTTAATCCCTGTTTGTAATGGCTCCGTTACTGGCTGACGGTAAATTACACCTGGTGCTTTTCTTTCGATAGGCATTTCGTATAATTCTCCTTCAATTGGTCCTTTTCCATCAATTGGTGCTCCAAGTGTATCAACAACTCTTCCTACAATTCCTTCTCCTGTTTTGATAGAAGCAATACGGTTAGTTCTTTTTACAGAAGCGCCTTCTCTTACAACATCAGAAGACCCTAAAAGTACAGCACCTACATTATCTTCCTCCAAGTTCAATACAATTGCTTGCAATCCATCTTCAAATTCGATAAGCTCACCTGATTGTACATTAGACAATCCGTGAATACGTGCAACTCCATCACCTACTTGTAATACAGTTCCTACTTCTTCTAATTGAGCTTCAGTTTTAAATCCTGATAATTGCTCTTTGATAATTGCAGATACTTCTGCTGGTTTTATTCCTGCCATTTGATTAATTTATTTTGTCAAAAATCTTCTTTCAGATATGTTATCTGAATATTTTGTTTTAAACTTTTTTATGTTTTCCCAATTTACTTTGCCCTCAACCAAAACATTAGAGTTATACATATTCCTCACAATACCTTTTTTAGTTGATGCAACTTCAAACGTTCCTATTTCTTCATTGTAAAAATTAAGAACTTGATAGTTTGTTGTCTTTTCTTTACCGTTTTGATCATATTCACCTGTACCAAATGAATAATAACTTATTGACATAAAATCATCTCCAGATAATGTAGTCATATAAAGCTTATTCTCAGCCAATTTAAAGTCGTAATTAGCCCAGTTTTCTGCGTTCACAGTAATCATTCCTTTCTTAAACTTAACTTTAGCCTTATCACCTCCATCTATCTTAAATGAAGTTGAAACAAGAGCAAAAATTAGTACGAGTGATAATAAATACTTAGCCATTACTTTTAGTTTAATGAAATCTCTTTTCGTAAATTCTTAAATTTAGTTGCAATACTTGCATCTATTTGCTTATCGCCTACTCTTACAATAAATCCTCCGATAAGCGAAGCATCTACTTTTTCTATAATCTCTACTTCTCCATCATGCTTTAATAATGAAAGTACTTTGTTTTTCTGTTCTTCATCAAGCTTAGTAGCTGAAGTCACTTGAGCAGTAACAATATTTTTACTCTCTTTATATAATGCAATAAATTGCTCAGCAGTAGTTCCCAGTAATGGAGCTCTTTTGTTTTTAATTAATAAGTTAACCAAGTTCATAGTCCCCTCATTAAAAGTAGAACCAAATAAAGCAGTAAACACTTTACTTTTTTCTTCTTCTTTAATTGTAGGATTGTTTACTAACGAACGTAAATCAGAACTGTCCGCTAACGTAGCCGATAAAGACTGTATGTCTCCATACACATCTTCTAGTTTTCCGCTTTCTTGCGACAAACTTAACAATGCTTTTGCGTATCGTGATGCTGTTTTACTGTCTTTCATAGTATTGTTTAAAAGGTTAAAACCTTAATTAAGGTTTACTTCTTCTACTAATTCGTTTACTAATGCTTTTTGCTTATCGTCACCTGTTAAAGTTCCTTTCACAACTTTTTCAGCAATATCAATAGACAATGCAGCAACTTGGTTTTTCAAATCTGCAATTGCTGATTTTCTTTCCATTTCGATTGTTGCTTTAGCATTTGCAATCATTTTTTCTCCTTCTCCTTGAGCTTCTTCTTTTGCTTTAGCAACAATTTCAGCTTTCATTTCTCTTGCTTCTTTCATCAAAGCATCTCTCTCTTCTCTTGCTTCGTTCAATAATCTCTCGTTAGAAGCAGTTAAGTTAGCCATTTCTTTCTTTGCTTCTTCAGCTGCATTCATTGCATTAGAAATGGTTTCTTCTCTCTCGTTTACCGCAGTTAATATCGGTTTCCAAGCAAATTTTCTTAAAAGAACTAATAGAACAACAAATGCTAATGTTGTCCAAAATATTAATCCTATACTAGGTGTAACTAAATCCATAATATGTGTGTTTACCTTTTTAAAACAAAAATTTAAAAAATTACAACCTTGTAACCAACCGTTACAAGGTTATAAAAATTTCTTAGTATAAATTGTACTCTTATAATCCTAAAAGAGCTACAACAATACCAAATAGTCCTGCACCTTCAATAAGTGCTGCTGCGATAATCATTGCAGTTTGGATCTTTCCTGCTGCTTCTGGCTGTCTTGCGATACCTTCCATTGCTGATCCTCCGATTCTTCCGATTCCAAGTCCAACTCCGATTACTGCAAGACCTGCTCCGATTGCTGCTATACTTCCTCCCATTTGTTTTTGTTTTGTGTCCTAATTTTTAACGGACTGGTTAATAAATGTGATTAATTAATGGTGTTCTTCTACTGACATTCCTACGAATAGTGCTGTAAGTAAAGTAAATATATATGCTTGTAAAAAAGCAACTAATACTTCTAATACAAATATGAATAATGTTAATGCGAATGCTGCTGGAGAAACACTCCAAGCCATTCCTGTTCCTGACCCTGCTTGTGCAACAAAGATTAGAGATATTAAACTTAATATTACAATGTGACCTGCTGTAATATTCGCAAATAAACGAATCATTAAGGCAAAAGGCTTTGTGAATATCCCTACGATTTCGATAGGAATCATAATTGGCTTAAGTGCAGCTGGCACTGGTGGATTAAATATGTGTCCCCAGTAATTTTTGTTTGCGCTCTTCAGAGTAACGAATAAAGAAACCAAAGCAAGAACTAAAGTTACTGCAATGTTTCCTGTTACGTTAAATCCTAGTGGGGTTAATCCTAAAATATTTAAAACCAATATGAAAAAGAAAATTGACAATAAGAACGGTACGAATTTCTTGTACTTAGCTTCTCCTATGTTTTCTTTAGCAATATCATCTCTTACAAATACTACTAATGGTTCCATCCATCCTGTAAGTTTTTTTGGAATTCCTCCGTTAGTTTTGTAACTCCTTGCTACAGAAGTAAACACCAACAACAGGATGATCATTGTTACAAAAATACCTACAACACTCTTAGTTATTGAGAAATCTAATGGTTTTGCGTTTTGAGAATGTCCTTTTTCATCATGAGAAATATATGACCCGTGTGAATCTGCATTCTCGTTAGCGTAATAAATTTTTCCGTGAGCTTTGGCGAATTTCATTCCTTTCTTCTCTACTACATGATGACCTTCATCATCATGATGAAATTCACTATTCATAAAAGAAACTAATCCATTATTTGTCCAAAGGATAATAGGTAGTGGTATAGAAACTGAATTTTCTCCCTCTCCCCAGAAATGAATTTCGTGTGCATCTGCAATGTGATGCATAATCATAGGAACCGGATTGTAGCTTTCAGATTTCTTAGTTTCAGAGTTATTTTCTGAAACAGCTGGTGCAGAGGATTTTGCGAACAAAATACTAACTGCAAATACAATGGTTAAAAGGCTTGTTTTTTTGAACATTTTCTTTGATTCCTTGAAATTTTATGCAAATGTAGATAAACTTTTATTTAACCGAAAATTATAGCGGATGTTTATTACTAATACCCTCTTAACTGCTACTTAGAATTTACCAACCTAAATGTTTGAAAAGCCAAAAAAAGCACATAAAAAAAATAAATTCCTGCATAATGAAGGGCAATTGCGTTTGGTTTTTCGAATACTTTAACCATAATAAGAATTAGGCTAGCAGAAACTAATAACTTAAAAGTAGATATGGCTAAAAAAGTAAATCCTACCTTGTTAGGGTCAAATTTATCGATAGCAAGTAAGGCGCAGTATCCACCAAATGTTAGTGAAAAAAGAATGGCATGAATTAGTACTAAATCACTAATAGTAGGATTTTCTGTTAGAATTGACAATCCAATGTGTAAGCAGAAAAAAATTGCAGATATTATAGCCGATTGACTAAGTGCTTTTAAGTACATGTTAATCCTTATTTAATGATATTACTTCTTTGATAATTAAGTATAAACCTCCAAAAACACCAATAAGCGAAAAAAGTATTGTCATCCAAGGAGTTTCTGATTCTAGAAAAGAATCTAGATATTGACCTAAAAAAACAGCTCCAACTATTACTACAGCCATTTGTATTCCTGCGGAAGAAAATCTTGCAAAAACATTCACTTTTTTTGTGGTTTTTTGCTTTTTACTCGTCATTTTTAGGCTTGTTGGTTACGGTAAAGAATATTATTCCAGCTACCAGTAAAAAAACTACTGTAAAAAAAGGTAGAGAAGTTCCTACGTATCTATCGCATAGTATACCTCCAAAAACTGCAGCTACAAATAAAAAATATAAAGGAGTTTTATCCATTTTTTAATGGGGTTTCAACCTTTACAGAGGATGACATAGAAGTATGGCCGTTATGAACTGCTCCTGATTCCATTGAAAGTTTTTGAGTTGTAACATCTCCTTCAATTCTTGCGGAAGACTTTAATGATAGCAACCCAGAAACATGAATGTTTCCTTTAATAGTTCCTTCTATTTCTGCACTTTCACAAACTATTTCACCTTCAACAATTCCTTTTCCGCCTAAAACTAGCTTTCCTTTAACTTTTAGTGTTCCTGAAATTTTTCCATCTACACGGATATTATTTTGAGAATCTACATCTCCCTTAAACGAGGTATTCTCAACAATTTTATTCAATTGATCTACATTTTGAATATTATTCTTTGCCATCTGTTTACTATTTGTTCCTTATTATTTGCTAACAAATATAGATAAATATGCCAATTATTACTCGTGTTAAAGAAAGTTAAAATCCTTTTAGGTTATGCTATTGGACAGAATTTAATCTTAATTTAGCTCACAATACAATGAGACTTAACTTAAAAACAATCGTTACACTTATAAGTGTTGCCATTATTGGCCTTATTATCGTTCAGGTGATTTGGATAAATAGTGCCATAGAAGTTCGTAAGTCTCAATTTGATCAAGATGCCAGAAATACATTAATAGAGGTTACTCAATTAATCCCAAAAGTAGTTCAGCTAAATGAGCAAACAAGGCAAATTAAAAATCAGAAGAAACTGAATTCTGGCGTTACCGATATTAATGCATTGTTTGATGCAGTATTTGATAATACGCATTTTCAAAAGGTATCTGATAAAATAACTTCAAAACAAATTGATTCCCTTATTAAAGCTCAGCTTGAAAAAAGAGGTGTGAACACTTCGTATGTTTTTGGTGTGTATGATGTAAATGCCGAATCACTTTTTGAACAAGATAGTGCAACCAAAAAATACAATACACAACTTATAAGCGAAGGGATTAACTTAAGATTTTTTGTAGATAACTTTACTATTAACCAGCCTATTATAAGTATATTTTTTCCTCAAAAAAATAGATTTATTTTCAAAAAAATGCTTTTCATTTTAAGTATTTCTTTGATTCTTATTCTTACAGTTATTTATGCTTTCTACTATACAGTAACTACTATTCATAAACAAAAACAACTTTCTGAAATAAAGAATGACTTTATAAATAACATGACTCATGAGTTAAAAACCCCTATCTCAACCATACAACTAGCCTGTGAAGCTCTTAACGATAAGGACATGAATTCGCCTGAGTCGCAACAGACGTTTGTAGCAATGATAAACCAAGAAAACACTAGGCTAAGTGGTTTAGTTGAAACAGTTTTGAAAACTGCCATTCTGGATAAGGGACAAATGAAGCTCAAGAAAGAAGAAGTGAACCTTGTTGAAATTATTGAACAAGTAAAGAGTAAATTCTCTTTAAAGATAAAGCAATTAGGAGGAGACATCTCTATTTCCAGTGATTCAACCAACATGAAATTTGAGGGAGACGAACAGCACTTAACTAATGTGTTTCAAAACCTTATAGATAACGCCATTAAATACTCGAGCGAAATTCCTCAAATAAAGATATCTGCTTTAAAAACCGTGAAAGACTTTGTAATAAAAGTGAACGATAACGGTATTGGTATTTCCAAAGAAAACTTAAATAGAGTATTCGAAAAACTATACCGAATTCCAACTGGGGATTTACATAATGTAAAAGGATTTGGACTGGGATTAAACTATGTGAAGTCAATAGTAGAGCTACACGGAGGAACTATTTCGGTAAAAAGCACCAAAGACAAAGGAAGTACGTTTATTATATCATTACCAATAGAAAATAAATAAAGAAACTATGGAACCAACTAAAATTTTATTAGCAGAAGATGATCCAAATTTAGGAATGTTATTGAGCCAATACATTCGAGCAAAAGGATTTAAATGTACCCTTGCCACTGATGGTGAGGAAGCATACTCTGCATTTACAGCTGGTTCATATGATTTTGTAATCCTAGATGTAATGATGCCAAAAAAAGATGGTTTTTCTGTGGCTAAAGACATTAGAGGAATTGACCGAGAGACTCCAATCTTATTTCTTACAGCTAAAAGTATGAAAGATGATAAGCTAAAAGGATTTGAACTTGGTGCAGATGACTACCTGACTAAACCATTTAGTATGGAAGAGTTATTGGCACGAGTAGAGGCAATTCTTAAGCGAACTAACAAAAAAGAAGAAACACATTTATATTCTATCAATAATTATTTATTCGATTTTAATACTCGTATTCTTTCTTTTCAAGGAAAAGAGCAAAAACTAACTACAAAAGAAAGTGAATTGCTTAAAGTGTTAAGTAAAAACATTGGAAAAGAGGTGGATAGAAATGATTTATTGAAAGCAGTTTGGGGTGATGATAATTATTTTAACGGAAGAAGCATGGATGTTTACATCACTAAACTTAGAAAATATTTATCCTTAGATGAAAAAGTGGAAATTGTAAATATTCACGGTAAAGGGTTTAAATTGACCTTAAAATAACTTGTTAATCGATTGTTAATGAACGGAACGGTTGTTGAAGTGTACATAAAAGTATAAATCAATAATAAAAACGTTTCATTATGGAAATCAAAAAAAACAAACACGCTAACCTAGAGCGTAAAAAAGGAAATCTATTCCTTTTTGGTTTAATAGTATCTGCAGGAAGTATGCTCATGGCATTTGAGTGGATAAATTATGATGAACATTTCACTTTAGCCGAAATTGAAGTAGGTGAATTAGTGGAATATGAACCAGCCGTTCAAGAACTAATTATTGAACAACCAAAACCTAAGATAAAGACTCAAAAACCTATTGAGGACGAAATAATTATTGAAGAAATTCCTGAAGAAAAATTACCAAAAGACCCAGTTGAAAAAGACGAAGACCCTTCTGAAGATGGTTTAAATTTGGATTCTGTTCCAGAATTTGCAAATAATGATGATTTCAAAAAACCTTTACCAGAAATAGAAGGAGGATTTGTTAGGATTGCAGGAATTATGCCCGAATATCCTGGAGGCATGAAATCTTTATATAAAGATTTAGCAAAAAAACTAACAAGAAATACCACAGGAATGGGTGGTAAAGTTTACGTAGAATTTATTGTAGAAAAAGATGGGACAATTTCTAATGTTGCAGTAATAGGAGGGTTAAATGAAACTTTAGATCAGCAATCAATTGAAGCAGTAAAAAGTCTTAAAAACTGGACTCCAGGTGAGCAAAACTATCATAAAGTGAGAGTGAAACTTGTATTGCCAATAAACTATGTAATTAGATAATCCTATTAAAACAACACTTATGGAACTTAAAAAAACAAAAACAGCAAGCCTAGAAAACAAAAAAAGAAGCTTTTTCCTATTTGGATTTTTAGCCTCATTAGGAGTAATTCTTATGGCATTTGAATGGGCAACCTTTGATGTAAACTACGATTTACCAGCAGATAAAATTGGTCTGTTGACTGAAGCTCAGATAGATGTTAAAGAGATTGAAATAATAAGACCTGAACCTAAAACACCTCAACAATCTCAGAATGAAATACTAGATACGTTTATTATTGATAATAAAGTAAAACTGGATACCATGCTTGTAAGGAAGCCAACTCCTGACCCAGTATTACCAGACCCAGGGCCATTACCAGATACTTTTAATTTTGGTCCAAAAAAGAAACCAACAATAATCACTGTATTTAAGGTAGTAGAAGAAATGCCTCAATACGGAAATACTTCTAGTGCTTTGTTTGAGTACTTAGGTAAAAAAATAAAGTATACCTCTTTTGCTCGAGAAAGTGGAGTTGAAGGAACTGTGTATGTACAGTTTGTTGTAGAGCCAGATGGAACTTTAACCAATGCAAAAGTAGTAAGAGGATTGGAACCAGGCCTTGACAAAATTGCCTTGAAAGCAATTGAAAACATGGGTAATTGGAACCCCGGAAAACAAAGAGGAAAAGAAGTGAGGGTACAATTGGTAATTCCAATAAAGTTTAAACTTAAATAATCCTATCAACCTTTATAAACCCGATTGTAATGCCACAATCGGGTTTTTTATATAGTTAAGCCTTGAACCTGTATGTTTTTTAACAACATATATTTTATTATCACATTGGTAATTACTACTTTTGAGCTTAACCAAAAAAATATATATATGATGAAAAATTTACTTTTAACACTTTTTACTGCATTGATTTTCAGTGCTTCGTTTTCGCAAGTTTCTCCAAGGATAACTGCACCAACAACACCTGGAGATACAATTAGAGCTACTAATCTTAGCTTTACAATCGATATCGAAAATACTTCTACTACTACTATACCTGCAGGAGATACAATATGGTACTGGTTTAGACTTAATGGAGGAAACTATACTTCTTTTGCACTTGTAGATGGTGGAGTTTCTGGGGCATTAGTTCCAGCAGGAGGTTTAGCACCTGGTGCTTCTATAACAAGGTCTCTTGGCCCAGTAAATTTTCAAGCTGATCCAACTACTACATTGTTTCAGAAAATTTGTGCATATTCTGCAGTAGGAATAAACAATGTGACTTTAACTTCTGATTCATCTTGTTATACAATTGAAAGATCATTTGCATCAGTTAATGAAAAAACTTTAGAAAATGGAACAAAAGTATTTGCAGCAAATGGAGTTGTTAACATGACTTCAACTTCAAACGAAAACTTAACTTTCTCTGTTATTTCTATTACTGGACAAACAATTAGCCAAGGAAACTTTGTAAACAATAAACAAGTTGATTTAAATACTGTTTCTAAAGGAATTTACATGGTAATGATTACTAATGGAACTGAAAAAGTTACTAAAAAAGTAGTAATTCAGTAAAATTTACTTTTCAATTTATTGAAAACAAAAAAGCCTTCGTTCTAATGAACGAAGGCTTTTTTTATACATAATAGTTAAACTCTTATAAACTCCCAGTCATATTCATTGGGATAACCCATTGATCATATTCCTCGGCAGTTACATGTCCTAAACGAATAGCTTCTTCTTTAAGAGTGGTTCCGTTTTCATGAGCAGTATTAGCAATTTCTGCAGCCTTGTAATAACCAATTTTGGTGTTAAGAGCTGTAACAAGCATTAATGAATTGTTCAACAACTCTTCTATTCTTGCATAGTTTGGTTCAATTCCTTGAGCACAATTTTCATCAAAAGACTTACAAGCATCTCCAATTAACCTTGCAGATTCCAAAAAGTTAGAAGCCATCATTGGTTTAAAAACATTCAACTCATAATGTCCTTGCATTCCTCCTACCGAAATAGCCACATCATTCCCCATAACCTGAGCACAAACCATAGTTAACGCTTCTGCCTGTGTTGGGTTTACTTTCCCTGGCATAATAGAAGAACCTGGCTCATTTGCTGGAATAATTAATTCCCCAATTCCCGACCTAGGACCAGATGCCATTAATCTAATGTCATTTCCTATTTTATTAATAGAAACAGCCAATTGCTTTAATGCTCCGTGAGATTCTACAATCGCATCATGTGCAGCCAAAGCTTCAAATTTATTTTCTGCAGTAATAAAAGGCAATCCTGTAAACTCTGCAATGTATTTAGCAACAAGTACATCATATCCTTTTGGAGTATTTAGTCCTGTTCCTACAGCTGTACCTCCAAGCGCCAATTCAGATAAATGAGCTAGCGTATTTCTTAGTGCTTTTAATCCGTGATTCAATTGCGAAACATACCCAGAAAACTCTTGACCAATAGTTAATGGAGTTGCATCCATTAAATGAGTTCTTCCAATTTTCACTACGTTTCTAAACTCTTCTGATTTAGCTTGTAGCGTATCTCTCAATTGCTCCACTCCAGGAATTGTAGTTTCCATAATCATCTTGTAACAAGCTATGTGCATTCCTGTAGGGAAAGTGTCGTTACTCGATTGAGATTTGTTTACATCATCATTTGGTGACAATACCTTTTCTCCTTCTCCAATCTTTCTTCCTGCCAATTCTTGAGCTCTGTGAGCCACAACTTCGTTCACATTCATATTACTTTGCGTTCCCGAACCTGTTTGCCAAATAACCAATGGAAATTGATCCCATAGTTTTCCATCCAAAATCTCTTCGCACGCTTTGGCGATTAAATCTCTTTTTTCTTCAGCTAAAACTCCTAATTCGCAATTCGTATAAGCAGCAGCTTTTTTCAAATAAGCAAAACCTTCTACAATTTCTTGTGGCATAGATGCAGAAGGACCAATCTTAAAGTTATTCCTTGATCTCTCAGTTTGAGCTCCCCAATATTTATCAGCAGGCACCTTTACTTCTCCAATAGTATCTTTCTCTATTCTGTATTCCATGATTTTTATTTCTTTTTCAAAATTAATTAAATGCTTTTTCTTTTACAATTCTTTTACCAATTCTGGTGGTCTTCCGATAATAGCTTTATTTCCTTTAACAACTATTGGTCTTTCAATCAATTTAGGATTTTCAAGCATCACTTTTATCCATTCATGATCATTTAAATTCAGTTTTTTATATTGCTCTTTATAAAGCTTTTCTCCTTTTCTAACGAGGTCAAATGGCTTTATGTTAAGCTTAGCGAGTAATAGCAACAACTCCTCTTCTGTTGGTATATTTTCTAGATACTTAATTACTTCAATTTCTGCTTTCTCTTCTTCTAAAATAGCTAGTGCTTCTCTACTTTTAGAACATCTTGGATTGTGATAAATGGTGAATTTCATAGTTTAATTTTCCATTAAATAAGCCTTTAAAAAGCCATCAATATTTCCGTCTAATACAGCATCCGGATTACTTTCTTGATAATTAGTTCTGTGATCTTTTACTCTTCTGTCATCTAACACATAACTCCTGATTTGAGACCCCCATTCTATTTTTTTCTTATCCCCTTCAATTTCTTCTCTGGCAGCTAATTGCTTTTGCATTTCAATTTCATACAATTGAGATTTAAGTAACTGCAAAGCTTTTTCTCTGTTCCCAAGTTGAGATCGAGTTTCGGTATTTTCGATAACAATACCAGATGGAGCATGTCGAACCCTTACTCCAGTTTCAACTTTATTTACGTTCTGCCCTCCTGCTCCTCCACTACGAAAAGTATCCCAAGAAATATCGGCAGGGTTTATTTTTATATCAATTGTATCATCTACTAATGGATACACATAAACGGATGCGAAAGAAGTCATTCGCTTTCCTTGAGCATTAAATGGACTAACCCTAACCAATCTATGAACTCCATTTTCACCTTTCAGATAACCAAAAGCAAAATCTCCTTCTATTTCAATAGTTACGGTTTTAATTCCTGCAGCATCCCCAGCTTGGAAATTCAATTCTTTCATTTTGAATTTATTCGTTTCGGCCCACATAATGTACATTCTCATTAGCATCTCGGCAAAATCGCAACTTTCTGTTCCACCTGCACCTGCAGTAATTTGGAGTACTGCACTCAGTTTATCTTCATCAGAAGAAAGCATGTTTTTAAATTCAAGCTCTTCAAGTTCTGTTTTAATTGTGGTATGTAAAGCGTCAATTTCAGGCTCATTTTCTTCGCCTTCATTAAAGAATTCGACCAAAACTTCTAAATCTTCTTTTTTATCAATCAAGGATTTGTGCATAGAAACCCAATATTTTTTGGAGTTAATTTGCTTTAAAATCTTTTCAGCTTTAGCAGGATCACTCCAGAAATCGGGGTCGTGAGTTTTAATTTCTTCCTCTTCAATTTCTACTCGCTTTCTGTCTAAGTCAAAGATAGCGGTTTAGGTCCGCCAGTCTCTGTATAATATCATTTATTTGGTCTTGATTAATCATACTTCAAAGTTAATGTAATTGTTATTAAATATTAACTTTTCATGTTCAGAAAATCAAGTTTAGAAGTTTAATTTTTAACCTGTAAATAACTGATTAAGTTAAATTATACTAATTCGTAATTCGTAATTCGTAATTTCTTCCTAACTATTTGTAATTTTACATTTCAACAGATACCCAATGAACAAACTAAAAATATACAACACCCTTTCGGGCAAAAAAGAAGAATTTAAACCAATTCTAAAAGACCATGTTGGTATGTATGTTTGCGGACCTACGGTTTATAGTGATGTTCATATTGGAAACGTTCGTACTTTTCTTTCTTTTGATATCGTTTACAGATATTTAAAGTTTTTGGGTTACTCCGTTCGTTATGTAAGAAACATAACTGATGTTGGTCATTTATTAAATGATGAAGATTCTGGAGAAGACAAAATAGGAAAGCAAGCCAAACTAATGAATTTGGAACCAATGGAAGTAGTGCAACACTACACCAATGGATTTCATGATGTGATGAAAGCATTTAACATTACTCCACCAAGTATTGAACCTTCTGCTACAGGTCATTTAATTGAGCAAATTGAAATGGTTCAGGAAATCATTAATAATGGATTCGCATACGAAGCAGGCGGTTCAGTATATTTTGATGTAGAAAAATACCATGATAAATTCCACTACGGGAAATTATCTGGAAGAAAGATTGAAGATTTAATTTCCAATACAAGAGATCTTGATGGACAAAGTGAAAAACGAAATCCTCTAGATTTTGCAATTTGGAAAAAAGCAGACGAGTCGCACATCATGAGATGGAACTCTCCTTGGGGAGAAGGATTTCCAGGATGGCATCTTGAATGTACTGTGATGAGTACTAAATATTTGGGTGATACTTTTGATATTCATGGAGGAGGAATGGATTTAAAATTTCCTCACCACGAATGTGAAATTGCGCAAAGTAAAGGAGGTGGAAAATCGGAACCAGCAAATTATTGGATGCATACCAATATGCTTACCATGAATGGGGCTAAAATGAGTAAATCGGTAGGAAATGTAGTTTCTATAGAACAACTTGGCTCTGGCGATCATCCATTATTAGAAAAAGGGTTTTCTGAAATGGTGATTCGATTCTTTATGATGCAATCGCATTACTCGAGTACATTAGATTTATCTAGCTCAGCCATAGCAGCAGCCGAAAAAGGATTCGAAAAATTAATGACAGCAATGGAAACATTGAAAAGTCTTTCAACTTCTGATAGCTCATCTGTTGATGTAAACACACTTGTAGAGAAATTTGCAACTGCAATGGATGATGATTTTAATACGCCTATTTTAATTGCTCATTTATTTGATGGAGTTAAAATGATTAATTCTATAAATGGAGAAAAAGAAACTATTTCTAAATCAGATTTAGAACTTTTACAGAATAACATGAATAGCTATGTTTGGAATGTCTTAGGATTAAAACCTGAAGAAAGTAAAGGAACTAAAGACGAGCTTACCGAAGAGCTAATGTCACTTTTTATCCGATTAAGAAAAGAAGCCAAAGACAATAAAAATTATAGCCTTGCTGACGAAATAAGAAACAAACTTACGAGTTTAAGCATTACTCTAAAAGATACTAAAGACGGAACATCATGGGAAAAAGAATAAGTTTATATTTCATATTATTTACGGTTATTTTCTTTTCATGTGATGATGAAAATCGAGTTATTCCAACTCCTAATACTATAGTTGAAGAAAGAATTCCAACTCCAATTTTTAATGCCGATTCTGCTTATGCCTTTATCCAAACTCAAGTAGATTTTGGACCTAGAGTTCCCAACACCAAAGAGCATGCAGCTTGTGCAGAATGGCTAGTAAAAAAACTAGATAGTTATGGAGCCAAAACTATGGTTCAGGAAGGAGAAGTTGTAGCATTTAATGGAAATAAATTACAGATAAAAAACATTATAGCTCAATTTAATCCAGAAAAAACGGATAGACTTTTATTATTTGCTCATTGGGATACAAGACCAGTAGCAGACAAGGATGTAATTCGACAAGGAGAGCCAATTGATGGTGCAAATGACGGAGGAAGTGGTGTTGGAGTATTATTAGAAATGGCTCGTCAATTTAATTTAAAGGAAACAAAACTAGGAGTTGATATTATCTTTTTTGATGCCGAAGATTACGGAACTTTTGAGGGCAGCATGAACAAAGGTGGCGAAGATGATTGGTGCCTTGGTTCACAATATTGGGGTAACAATCCTCCAATAGCAAACTATCACCCTAGATATGGAATTCTTTTAGATATGGTAGGAGAACCTAATGCTAAATATCCTAGAGAATATTTCTCCATGTATCATGCTGAAAACATAGTTAACAAGGTTTGGAATACAGCAAGAAACCTTGGTTATTCTAACTACTTTGTTAATTCCAGAATAGGACAAATTACTGACGATCATAAATATGTTAATGAATTGGCAAATATTCCCTCAATTGATATAATTGGTTGGAATACTAGTACAGGAACATTTGGAGACTACCACCATACACACAAAGATAACATGGAAGGAATTGACAAAAACAGTCTAAAAGCAGTTGGTCAAACAGTGATGGAAGTTGTGTATCAGGAGAAATAAAAAAACTAGAGAATTCAAAAAACTCAATAAATTGTAAGGATTTAAGAAAAAATCATTACATTTGTGCCGTATTAGAAGGAGAGAAGGAGCCAATGAGCTCCTTTTTTATTGGCAAAAAATGATAAATAAAGAAACAGTACTTAGCTTAATCAATGAGAAACTAGACGAGAATCCAGAATTCTATTTAGTTGATTTAAAGATTAATACCGCAAGCAAAATTTATGTTGAAATAGACCACAAAACGGATCCTATTTCAATAAATGATTGTATAGCGTTTAGCCGTCAGGTGGAACATAACTTAGACCGTGAAGAAGAAGATTTTGAACTAGAAGTTACTTCTCCAGGATTAAGTTTACCATTTAAAGTTCACCAACAATACGTTAAAAACGAAGGGAAAGAGGTGAAAGTAATGCTTAATTCGAGCAAAACTTACCAAGGAATAATGGAAGAAGTTACTGAAAAGAACATCACCATTACTTTTGAAACGAAAGAAAAAATAGAGGGTAAAAAAAAGAAACTAAAAGTAGAACACAAACTAACGTTTGGGTTTGATGAAATAAAGGAAACTAAAATAATTGTAAAATTTAAATAAAAACCAATGGATAGTATAAATTTAATTGATTCATTTGCTGAATTTAAGGAGTTTAAAAACATTGATAGAGTTACCATGATGGGAGTTCTGGAGGAAGTGTTTAGAGCTATGGTCAGAAAAGCTAACGGAACTGATGATAACGTAGATGTTATTATCAATGTAGATAAAGGAGATTTAGAATTGTGGATTAACAAGGAAATTGTAAAAGATGGGGAGGTTGAAGACCCTGCATTGGAAATTGAATTATCTAAAGCTTTAAAAATTGAAGACGATTTTGAAGTTGGTGAAGAGATTGCTATCGAGGTTAAAATTGAAGATTTTGGAAGAAGAAATATTTTAGCTCTAAGACAGAACCTTATTAATAAGGTGATGGAATTAGAGAAAGACAATGTTTTCAAAAAATACAAAGATAAGATTGGAGAATTATTAACTGGTGAAGTCTACCAAATCTGGAAAAGAGAAATGCTTATTTTGGATGAAGAAGGTAACGAGCTTATCCTTCCTAAGTCTGAGCAGATTCCCGGAGATTTCTTTAAAAAAGGAGATACAATAAGAACAGTAGTTGAAAGAGTAGATCACACTAACAACTCACCAAAAATTATTTTATCAAGAACATCAGGTGCTTTCTTAGAAAGATTATTTGAATTAGAGATTCCAGAAATATTTGACGGATTAATTACTATCAAAAAGATTGTAAGAACTCCTGGAGATAGAGCAAAAGTAGCTGTAGAATCTTATGATGATAGAGTTGATCCTGTTGGAGCTTGTGTTGGAATGAAAGGAGCAAGAATTCATGGAATAGTTCGTGAATTAAGAAATGAAAACATTGATGTTATTAATTACACTGACAACACTAAATTGTTAATTCAAAGAGCGCTTAGTCCAGCAAAAGTTGGTTCTGTAGAGTTAGTTGAAGATACAGGTAGAGCAAACGTATATTTACACCCAGACGAAGTATCAAAAGCAATTGGTAGAGGGGGGCAAAACATTAAATTAGCTGGTAAACTAACTGGCTACGAAATTGATGTTTACAGAGAAGGAGCAGAAGATATTGAAGATGTTGATTTAGGAGAATTTTCTGATGAAATTGAATCGTGGGTAATTGATGAGTTAAAAGCTATTGGATGCGATTCTGCGAAGAGCGTATTAGCTATTGGTAAAGAAGATTTAATAAAAAGAACAGATCTAGAAGAAGAGACTATAGATGATGTTCTTAAAGTTCTGAAGTCAGAATTTGAATAAATTATTTGCAGTTCAGTAAATAAACTATATTTTTAAGCATAGAGTAAAACAATAATATTGCATGGCGGTTAAAAGACTAAGTAAAATAGCAAAAGAGTTAAACGTTGGGATTTCATCCTTAGTGGACCATTTAAAGTCCAATGGAATTGAAATTGAGTCTAGCCCGAACACGAAAGTGGAGGAAGGACACTACAATGTTTTACTTGAAGAATTTGCTGATGCCAAAGAAGAAAAAGCTAAGGCAAAAGAAGTAGTTGCTAGCAGGGAAAAGAAACCTGAGGTAGTTGTAGAAAAACCAAAAGAGGTTGAAACTATTAAAGCAAAGCCTGCAGAAATAAAAAAACCTGAAGTTTTAGGAACAATTGATTTGAACCCTAAACCAAAAGTGGTGCCTCCTGCTCCAAAACCTGTTGAAGTACCAAAACCTGTTGAAAAGGTTGAGAAAAAAGCAGTTAAGAAAAAGGAAGAGCCAGAAACAATTAAGGCTAGTGTAGAGAAACTAGAAAAGCCTGAAGTTCTTGGAACTATTGATTTAAATGCTAAGCCAAAGGCTAAGGCTCCAGTTAAAAAAGAAGCAAAAGTAGAACCTCCTAAAGAGGTTAAAAAAGAAGTAGAAAAGCCAGTTACACCAGTTGCAGAAACTCCTATTAAAGTAGAAGAAAAAGCGCCTGAAGATAAAACTATTAAGGCAAAAGCTGGTAAACTTGCTGGAACTACTGTTCTTGGTAAAATTGAATTGCCTGTTGATAAATCAAAAGAATCAAAGGGGAAAAGAAAGAGAATTAAGAAAGTAAACATTGAAAAGTCTATCGGAAGAGGGGGCGATTCAAGAAAAAGTGGAGGAGGAAGAGGCCCAAAACCTAAGAAAGCTGAAATTACTCCAGAATCTATCCAAAAAGAGATTAAAGAAACTCTTGCAAGACTGAGTGGAAAATCTGGTGGTAAGAAAAAAGGAGACAAATACAGAAGAGAGAAAAGAGCAGCAGTTGCTGAAAAGAGAGATGAAGACATCCAAAGACAGGATGAAGAAAGTAAAACATTACAGCTTACTGAGTTTGTAACTGTTTCTGATTTAGCTTCATTAATGGATGTAACACCAACTGATGTAATATCAGCTTGTATGTCTTTAGGAATATTTGCTTCAATCAACCAAAGAATTGATGCAGAAACAATTTCTATTATTGCTGATGAATTTGGATTTGATGTTGAATTTATATCGGCTGAAGATCAAATTGGTGTTGAAGAAGAAGAAATAATTGATGCTGAAGAAGATTTAGTAGAAAGAGCACCTATCGTAACTGTAATGGGTCACGTAGATCACGGGAAAACATCCTTACTAGATTATATTAGAGAAGCAAAAATTGCTGCTGGTGAAGCAGGAGGAATTACACAGCACATTGGTGCCTATAAAGTAACTGGAAAAGATACAGGAAGACAAATTACTTTCTTGGATACACCAGGTCACGAAGCCTTTACTGCCATGAGAGCAAGGGGAGCGGCAGTTACTGATATTGCAATAATTATTGTTGCTGCGGATGATGCAATAATGCCTCAAACGAAAGAAGCAATTAATCACTGTCAAGCGGCAGGAGTACCAATGGTATTTGCGATTAACAAAATTGATAAGCCTGGAGCAAATCCAGATAACGTAAAAACTCAACTTTCTGCCATGAATTTATTGGTAGAAGAATGGGGAGGAAAATACCAATCAATGGATATTTCTGCCAAAACTGGAGCAGGAGTTGAAGATTTATTAGAAAAAGTATTATTAGAAGCTGAATTACTTGAATTAAAAGCTAATCCTAACAGAAAAGCTCAAGGTGCAGTATTAGAATCTTCTTTGGATAAAGGAAGAGGATACGTAACTAACATACTTGTAGAGAAAGGAACTTTAAAAGTAGGTGACATGATGTTATCAGGTCATTATTATGGAAAAGTAAAAGCTATGCATAATGAGCATGGTAAAAAAGTAAAAGAAGTTGGGCCTGCAACTCCGGTATCTATTATTGGATTAAATGGAGCACCAAATGCTGGTGATAAATTTAATATCCTTGAAGACGAGAAAGAAGCTAAGCAAATTGCAACTAAAAGAGAACAACTACAAAGAGAGCAAGGCGTTAGAACTAAGAAACATATTACTCTTGAAGAGATTGGAAGAAGACTTGCAATTGGTGACTTTAAAGAACTTAACGTTATTGTAAAAGGTGATGTTGATGGATCTATTGAAGCATTAACTGATTCATTACTGAAACTATCTACCGAAGAAATTGCTGTAAACGTAATTCACAAAGCGGTAGGAGCTATATCCGAATCGGATGTATTGTTAGCATCAGCATCTGATGCAATTATTATTGGTTTCCAAGTAAGACCAACTGCACAAGCGCGTAGAATTGCTGAAACAGAAGAAATTGATATCAGATTATATTCTATTATCTACAAAGCAATAGAAGAAATGAAAGATGCCATGGAAGGAATGTTATCTCCAGATATTATAGAAGAAATTCTTGGAACTGCAGAGGTAAGAGATATATTCAAGATTTCTAAAATTGGAACAATTGCAGGAAGTTATGTACTAGAAGGTAATATTTCTAGGAATGCTAAGGTTAGATTGATTAGAGATGGTATTGTAATCTATAACGGAAAACTTGCCACTCTTAAGAGATTTAAAGATGATGTGAAAGAAGTGAAATTTGGTTACGAATGTGGAATTGCACTAGAGAAATTTAACGATTTACAAGTTGGCGATCAATTTGAAGCTTATCACGAAGTGGAAGTAGCTAAAAAATTAAAGTAAAATAATTTGTCATGAATAAACTAAAAGCAATTTTCAGTACACGAAAAATTGCTTTTGGTTCTGACGAAGAATTAGCCCGGTTTTTTCAAAAAAATTTTAAAATAAGGCCCAATAACATTGAGCTTTACAAAAAAGCACTTACCCATAAATCAAAGTCAAGTGAAGCCAATAACGAACGGTTAGAATATTTGGGTGACACACTACTTTCGAGTATTGTAGCTAGTTATTTATTCGAAAAATTTCCTGCAAAAAACGAAGGTGAGCTTACTGTACTTACTTCTAAATTAGTGAATAGGAAAAGACTAAATAAACTTGGTGAAAGATTGAATTTACACGAGCAAATTATTGCTGTAGATTACGATTTTGGTTATAATAATATTCTTGGGAATGCTTTTGAAGCAATTGTTGGAGCTATGTATTTAGATCAAGGTTTTGAACGAACCAAAAAGTCCTTAATTAAGTGTTTTCTAGATAAAATGGATTTATCCAAACTAGAAAAAGAAGCAAACCACAAAAGTGTATTAATTGTTTGGGGACAAAAAACTGGTAACAAAGTATTGTTCAAAGGAAAAAAACTTTCTGAATCCAATAAGTATAAGAGTACTCTCTATATCAATGGAAAAAAAATAGACTCTACTGCTCAAGACTCTAAGAAAGAAGCTGAATTATTCTTGTCTAAAGAAGCTTTGGGAAGTATTACTATTAGGGAATAATAGGCAATATTATTCTAAGTAATTTCATTAAAATATAATGGTAGTATCTAACTAAAACTACAGTATATCAGTAGATTTTTGTATAATTCCTCAGAAAACTCTACTTTTGCCAGTCTTATTTAGATACGAAAAACAAAAACTATGGAAAAAATGATGATATATGTACCAATAGTCCTTGCAATTGTAGGGCTTGTTTATATGGTAATAAAAAGAGGTTGGGTAATGAAGCAAGATGCCGGAGACGGTAAAATGAAAGAAATTTCTGACCACATTTACGAGGGAGCCTTAGCTTTCTTAAAAGCTGAATACAGATTATTAGCATTCTTTGTAATAGGAGCTAGTGTTGTATTAGCAGGAATTGCTTTTTATATGAATAGTACTTATTTAATTGTGGTAGCCTTTATAATTGGAGCTATCTTTTCTGCTTTTGCAGGAAACATGGGGATGAAAATCGCAACTAAAACAAACGTAAGAACTACACAAGCTGCCAAAACTAGTCTGCCACAAGCACTTAAAGTGTCTTTTGGAGGAGGAACAGTAATGGGTCTAGGTGTTGCAGGACTTGCAGTATTAGGATTAACACTATTCTTTATCATTTTCTTCCAATTATTTATGGGAGGTGAATGGACTAACACTACTGATATGACTATTGTATTAGAAGCATTAGCTGGATTCTCTCTTGGAGCTGAATCTATTGCTTTGTTTGCAAGAGTTGGTGGAGGTATTTATACTAAAGCTGCAGATGTTGGAGCTGATTTAGTAGGGAAAGTGGAAGCAGGAATTCCTGAGGATGACCCAAGAAACCCAGCAACAATTGCTGATAATGTTGGAGATAACGTAGGAGATGTAGCAGGAATGGGAGCCGATTTATTTGGATCTTATGTTGCAACTGTATTAGCTGCAATGGTATTAGGAAACTATATCATTAAAGATATGGGTGGATCTATTGATGATGCATTTGGAGGAATAGGACCAATCTTATTGCCAATGGCAATTGCAGGATTTGGAATTATCATTTCTATCATTGGAACTTTCTTGGTAAAGATTTCATCTAATGATGCAAAAGAAGCACAAGTACAAAAAGCATTGAACATTGGAAACTGGACATCTATTGTATTAGTTGCTGTAGCTTGTTTCGTTCTAGTAAAATGGATGTTACCAGAAACTATGAAAATGCATTTCTTTGGTGAAGGACTGAGAGAGGTTTCTTCTATGTTTGTATTCTATGCAACATTGGTAGGATTAGTTGTAGGAGCAGGAATCTCTGCATTTACTGAATACTACACAGGATTAGGAAAAAAACCAATTTTGAATATCGTAAGACAATCAAGTACTGGAGCAGGAACAAATATCATTGCGGGACTTGCAACAGGTATGATTTCTACATTTTCTTCAGTATTATTATTTGCTGCAGCAATTTGGGCTTCGTATGCATTAGCAGGATTTTATGGAGTAGCTATGGCTGCCTCAGCAATGATGGCAACAACTGCAATGCAGTTAGCAATTGATGCATTTGGACCTATTGCAGATAACGCAGGAGGTATTGCTGAAATGAGTGAACAAGAGCCAATCGTAAGAGAAAGAACTGATATTTTGGATGCTGTAGGTAACACTACTGCTGCAACAGGTAAAGGATTTGCAATAGCCTCTGCTGCACTTACTGCTTTAGCTTTATTTGCTGCTTACGTAACATTTACTGGAATTGATGGAATTAACATCTTTAAGGCACCAGTACTTGCTATGTTGTTTGTAGGAGGAATGGTACCTGTAGTATTTTCTGCACTAGCAATGAATGCTGTTGGAAAAGCTGCTATGGAAATGGTAGAAGAGGTAAGAAGACAATTCAGAGAGATTCCTGGAATTATGGAAGGAACTGGAAAACCAGAATACGATAAATGTGTAGATATTTCTACTAAAGCATCTCTTAAACAAATGTTATTACCAGGAATCTTAACTATTGGATTCCCAATTGCAATTGTATTATTAGGATTAGCTATTTACGGGACTGAAACAGAAGGAAGTCAACTTGTAGCTGAAATGCTTGGTGGATATATGGCTGGTGTAACAGTTTCTGGAGTTCTTTGGGCAATCTTCCAAAACAATGCTGGAGGAGCTTGGGATAACGCTAAGAAATCATTTGAAGCAGGTGTAGAGATTAACGGAGAAATGACTTACAAAGGTTCTGAGGCTCACAAAGCGGCAGTAACTGGAGATACAGTTGGAGATCCTTTTAAAGATACTTCTGGACCTTCAATGAATATCTTGATTAAATTGACTTGTTTGATAGGATTAGTAATCGCACCAATCTTAGGAGGACACAATGCTGATGCATCTCACGATCATGACAATGGTAATACAATTGAAATGTTAGATGAAAATGGAGAAGCTGTAGATATGAACGGAACGGTTCCTACAAACTCTGGAGACATGAACATTGATTTTGCTGATATGTCTGATGAAACTTTAATGTCATTAGAAAATGATGGAATTTCTATCGTAGGAATGATTCCTGCTGATAGGTATGAAAGAATCCAAGGGATTAGAAATGGAACTGTTCAAATCATAAGAGATACTGTTGAAATTGAAAAAGAAGGTTTTATCAAAAAAACCATCAATAACGTAAAGGAAAATATCCAAGAAAGAAAAGATGCGAAGGAAGATAATTAAGCTTTAATTCTTAAATTACTTTAACCCGATTTAATTCAGTTTAAATCGGGTTTTTTTATGCCTTAAATTTTCTACTTTCTAAAACAGAATAAAACTATTATCTTGGTATAATGTTAAAAACAAGTAACTATTATTGGATTCTTCCTGCTGTAAGTTTCACACTTACCCTTTTACTTATTTTAACGCTTTTTGGCGCTTTTGATGATTCAGATTATCGCTACTTTTTTAGTTCCGACACTCTTTATCTCCCCTCAGTTTATCAGGATTTATTTGTGGATGGAAACACTCTAAAAGGTTGGGAGCTTAATCCTGCGCCCAATGTTTTTCCAGACATGATTTTCTATTCTATATTAATGTTTTTAGTAGGCGGAAAATTCCTGATAGCCTCTCTCCTATTTGCAATTATCCAATACTATTTTATCTTATTTCTTACTTATAAACTTGCTCGATTTAAGTTTAACAAAAGAGAAACACTTATTAATCTTGGAGTTGGAAACTTGCTCCTTACTCTGTTTTTCTTGAATTATTTTGAGTCTGGAAATCTTCGGCTAGCCTTTCAGTTACTATCCAACTCTTATCATCTGGGTTCATTCGTTAATACACTTTTGGCAGTATATTTAGTACTTAGTTACATCAAGGCCAAAAGCATTTGGAAGCTAACCATGTTTTCTCTTCTCATAATTTTAGCCAGCTTTTCCGATAAATTATTCATTGCATATTTTACTGGAATTAGTTTGGTCGTTTATCTATTTACGGGTGTATTAAATAAATTTAGGTTTCCGAGAGCAATCAATTTATTAGGTATAATTACTATTCTTTCTTC
>CALLII010000091.1 GCA_938009745.1 uncultured Flavobacteriales bacterium | reverse complement strand
GCTCAGCATCTAGTGAATCAAACAAATGATTCGTCTTTTGCCAAAGATTTTGATGAGGCCTTTACCAAAATAAAATCTGTTTTCAGAAGTTCCATTCAAGAAACAAGTGAACTATTAAACAGTAAAATTCGTGTATTTAATTTTAAAGATGAGAAAGTACCAAGTAGTGCATTATCCGAAATTCAATTGGCAATTACGAGCTTAACTTTTGTAGAAATAAACTACAGAAAGGCAGATGATCCAGAAATAACTTTTAGGAAAATAGAGCCTTACGCAATGTATTCAGTCGAAAACAAATGGATATTAATTGCTTGGTGCCATTTAAGAAAAAGCTATCGAGCTTTCAGAATTGATAGAATTCAGCATTACAAAATACTCTCAGATAAGTTTGAAGACAGAAAATTTGATTTGCAAAAGTATTTTAAAGAGGATGCGTATCGCAAGAAGATGCAAGGTTCTATAAAAGATTAATCACCCAACCTTCTCAAAATTCCCATTCCTACGCATAGTTTTCACCACACTTTGGTAATCTCGGTCGGGATTAAAAACCTCGGACATTAATTTGAGCGAGCCAAGATTTAATTTCGCCTTTTTAGGTATAAACCCAAAGCCAGTTAAAGTACCATTCTCTAGTATTACAAATGATTTTTCGGTAGATTTTCTTCCTCTACCTATAAATATTCCATCTTCGTTTGGTGATCCATATTTCTCCTCAAATTTTTCAATTCTCAGGTTGTAATCGTCTGTGCTTTCTTCTTCAATACAAGCTCCATGGCAATTGTGAAGCTGGTATCTAAAACAAGCTCCCACTCGGTTTTGGTTTTCTAAACCATTAATTTTTTGACACAATTCGTAGTTATCTATTGATTTTTTCATAAATCCAATAGCTTCTCTTCGTGAGCTAAAATCCAGTACAGTTTCCGAATCCTGATCTACTGAAATAACTTCTAAAAAATGATAATCTGATTCTCTATTTATTTGAATCCCAAAAGGAAATTTGGTTTTCATTTGTCTTCTATTGTGCTTTGGCTTGTGGGTTTTTATCGCCATATTTTCGTACAACAAAGCCATTGTTTCATTTCCAGTAATCTCAAAATCAATGGTATCAATGTTTTCAATAATCTTAAGCCCTTTGGGCGTATTGTAATTATTAAGGTGGCTTTGCACTCTTTTTTTAATACAAATGCTTTTACCTATGTAAATGATATTACCTTCAAAATCCAAAAAATAATAAACACCAGGTTTATTGGGTAATTTATCTACTCCCAATTTCATAGAGAGAATATCTACCGCTTGTGCTTCCTTGTCTTTTTCCATAATCATATGGAAAATCTCGGTAGTTGCAGCTGTATCGGCCATTGCTCTATGGTGGCGAGTTAACTCTACACCTAAGGATTTACTCAATTTCCCTAAACTGTAGGAAGGAAGTCCTGGAAATACTTTACGAGACATGCGAACAGTACATAGTTTGCTAGTTTGGTAATCGAATCCCAAATCTTTGTATTCTCTTCGAATTTGACCGTAATCAAAATTAACGTTATGAGCCACAAATGTTCTTCCTTTCAAGTATTCAAGAATCGTTTTTCCGACTTCGTAAAATTTTGGTTTTCCCGCTACCATACTATCATCAATACCTGTTATTCTTGTAATGTTGTATGGAATTCTAATTTCAGGATCAATAAGAGTTTCGTACTGGTCAAGTATTTTTTCGCCATCAGTAATGATAATAGCAATCTCTGTGATTTTGCTATTTGCAGGAGTTCCTCCTGTGGTTTCTATGTCTACTATGGCGTATTCCAAACGGATATTTTTTTATAAAAATAGGATTTTTCTAGCTATCAATTTCATTAAAATTACAATTCCCAATCTATTACCTTTTTCCCTTTCGATTTCAAATAATCATTCGTTTTACTAAATGGTTTTGATCCCAAAAAACCTCTGTGAGCAGAAAATGGGGAAGGGTGAGCTGAGGTTATTATATAATGTTTTGAGCTATCAATCAATTCAGTTTTTTGCTCAGCAAACTTTCCCCAAAGTACAAATACTACTACTTCTTTCTTGTCAGAAATTGTTTTAATTACCGAATCTGTAAATTCTTCCCAGCCTAGTTTTTGATGGCTTCCAGGCGTAGATTTACGCACTGTTAAAGTAGTATTTAATAATAAAACTCCTTGCTGGGCCCAGCCAGTTAAATCTCCCTGAAATGGAACTTGAATTTCTAAATCTGCACTTAATTCTTTGAAAATGTTTCTTAACGAAGGTGGAAATTTAATTCCCATTGGAACCGAAAAACTTAAACCATGAGCTTGTCCATCTCCATGATAAGGATCTTGTCCTATGATTACAACTTTTAGATTCTCAAATGAGCAGGTTTCAAAAGCTTTAAAAATAAATTTTTCTGGAGGGAAACACGTTTCAGAATTGTATTCATTTTTCACAAAAGAGGATAGTTTACCAAAGTATTCTTTATCGAATTCTTGTTGTAAAATCTCATTCCAATCTCCTGTTATTTCCAGTTTCATTTTTTCTTTATTGAAATCAAAAATACTCGAAAGTTTTATACTCGCTTAATAAAACAAAGGATTATTAAGTCCAAGATTAAAATAGACAGTCGGTTTTTTAATCGTTTGTCCTTGTTGGTACAAATACTGTTCGCCACTATCCGTGAGCATAGGAATGTGAAAGTTTTTAGTGTTTTGCCAACTTTTAGGGATGAATTTCAAATTGTGCATCAATTTATTCTGAAGCTCATTTCTTATTCTTTCATCATCTAAACCAATATTCAACTGAGCCGTTTGTGCAAACGGGAGTAACTGCTTTACTTGCACGCTTAATAATGAGGCCGAAAAATTGCCGTAAACACTCTTTTCTGCACTGCGGTAACCATTGGTTGCAGGATAATCGCTATCGGTAATAAGCGGGCTTTTCGAGTAATTTCCAGTCCAAAAAGTGGAGTTTATCCCAATTTTGGTATCCAAATATTGGTACTCTAAATAAATGCCTCCAGTTCTATATTTATCTTCATTTCCTTTTCCACCACCCAAAATATCGTTTTCTGTAGCAATTGTGAATCTATTTAAATTTAGTGCAATTAGCCCAGTAGATTGAGAGGTACCATTTTTGTCCCAATAATAAATATAGGTGTAACCAAGGCTGTTTAGATAGGTAGTATTGTTTTCAATACTCCCAACAAAATTATTTTCAAACCGATTTCGAGTGCCAAATCCACCTACTGCACCAAGTGAAAGTCGAACTTCTGGAGTAGATTTATTTACTGCCAAAGATTTAAAATTATAGTTGAAACCAGCAGATGAATTTATTTGAAACCAATCCTTAATTACAAACCCAGAAACTATAACTCCAAGGCGATTAACTTTGTTTCCAAATGCAAAACTAACGCCAATTTTTCCTCCAAATTCGGTTCCTTGGCTAAATGCAATTTGCTTGTTTAAGCAGCAAATTATAAAAAGAGAAATAAGTAATGTTTGGAATTTTTTCATCAAGGTTAATTTTACCCATCATATCCGTATTGATTCAGTCTATTGTCTTTTTCTTTCCAGTCTTTGTCCACTTTCACGTACAAATCCAAAAATACTTTTTTACCAATAAATGCTTCAATATCTTTTCTGGCTTCTGTCCCAACAGAAGTCAATTTACTTCCTTGGTGACCAATGATTATTCCTTTCTGTGTCTCACGATTCACAATTATAAGAGCTCTAATTTTAGTAATCGTTTTATTTGACTTTCCTTGGGTAGGTTGGTCTTCTTTGTATTCTTCAACTACTACCTCGCAAGAGTAAGGAACTTCCTTGTTGTAAGTAGTAAATATTTTTTCTCTTATAATTTCCGAGATAAAAAACCTCATTGGCTTATCAGTTAATTCATCTTTCGGAAAAAATGGAGGAGAAGCTGGTAATAGTTCTCTAATCTTATTAATCACAAAATCTGTATTCACTTTTTCTAAAGCAGATATTGGCAATATTTGTGCTCCAGGCATTAATTCCGACCAAAGTTGTACTTTTTCCTCTACAATTGTCATGTCTTTAGCAAGATCAATTTTGTTAATCAAAACAAACTTTGGCACTTTCATGTCTTGTATTTTAGCCAAAGTCGCTTTGTGATTCATTGAATCTTCAAAAATATCAGTAACTAAAAGAATGATGTCAGCATCACGAAGGGATTCGCTCACAAAGTTCATCATTTTTTCGTGCAATTTATACACAGGCTCCAGTACACCAGGCGTATCCGAGTAAACAATCTGAAAATCATTTCCGTTTACAATTCCTCTTATTCTGTGTCTAGTCGTTTGATGTTTAGAGGTTATGATAGACATTTTTGCCCCTACCAATCCATTCATCAAAGTCGATTTACCAACATTAGGACTTCCTACAATATTTACAAAACCTGCTTTGTGTGCCATTATTATTTAATTATTCTACAAAGAAACAAAGAATTTGGCTTTTAACTCTTTTAATTCAGTAAATCTATCAAGGAATATTACTTCACTATTCACTAAATTCCCTACATTTGACTCATGTTATTTCAAGAAGTAATCGGTCAAAATTCTATCAAAGAAAAAATTATTCATACAGTTTTGAATGATAGAATATCGCACGCTCAATTATTTCACGGAAAGCTAGGAGTAGGAACCTTTGCAATGGCTTTGGCGTTATCAAGATTTGTTTTTTGTAAATCCAAAACCGAAACTGATTCCTGTGGAGTTTGTCCTTCTTGCCTTAAAATTAATTCGTTATCTCACCCTGATTTACATTTTTCATTCCCGGTTCAGTTACTGAAAAATAGAGAAACTGCTGATGATTTCATTTCACTTTGGAGAGAAATGATTTTGGCTAATCCTTATTCTAATGAGCAAGATTGGTATGCAAAGAATGATAACGAGAACAAAAAAGGGATTATTGGAGTAAAAGAAAGCGAGAGTGTTTTCAAGAAACTCAATATGAAATCTTATGAAGGCGGTTATAAAATTTGCATTTTTTGGTTAGCAGAAAACATGAATACTGCAAGTGCTAATAAATTACTTAAGCTCATTGAAGAACCACCAGACAACACACTTTTGTTTCTTGTAGCTGAAGATATTCAGCAAATATTACCGACTATTCTTTCTCGAACTCAAGTTGTAAAATTCAATACTATTTCCGAAAAAGAAATGGTTGAGACAATGGTTCGAACTAATGAAGTGACTCAGGATAAAGCCATAGAAATTGCAAGTTATGT
>CALLII010000090.1 GCA_938009745.1 uncultured Flavobacteriales bacterium | reverse complement strand
ACTAATTATTACTAGTAAACTCTAGAGTAATCTTAGTTCCAAGATTTGGAGAGGATTCAATTTTACTCTCTGCCTTTAGTAGTTTAGCACGTTCGGTAAAATTACTGACTCCCATCCCGTTAGATTTGTTGGAGGTGTTGTAGCCCACTCCATTATCAGAAATTATAATTTTAGATGTAGTAACAAAAAAGTAAATTTTAGTTGCTTTGGAATGTTTTATGATATTATTTAATAATTCCTGTACAATACGAATTAGATTAATCTGTAGATTTTTTTCTACTATAGAATCAATATTACTGATGTTTTTTATACAAGTAATTTGTGATGTACTTTCAACATTGTCTATTAAGTTTTCTATGGCTTTAGTTAATCCCAAGATATCTAATTGATATGGAGTAAGGTTATTGGAGATTTCTCTTAGTTCTTCAATTGTTTGAGAGGCAAATATGTTTATTTTATTACTCTTTTCAATTAATTCTTTATCTACAAGTTTTAATTTCAGAAGTGAATTTTGATTTTTTATTAGTATCAAATTCTGCCCAATAGAATCATGTAAATCTCTCGAGATTCTTTTTCTTTCGTCTTCAATATTACTAATTAAATCTTGCGAAAATTTACTTTGGAGTTTGCTCTCTGCTTTAAGCCTTTTGTTTCTGGAAAGTATAATTAGGGCTATTATTAATAATAGTAAAGAAGCCACAATAGCTATGAATTTATTTATTTGAGCATTGTTGTAGGCGATTTCTAAATTTTGCTTTTTTATCGTTACATCCTTCTTTTCGGTTTCATAAACCGTTTTTAATTCTTCAATTTGTTGGTTGCTTTTTTTATTAAAGACTTCGTTATTTATATTAATGTATTTGTTAAGATAAAACAATGCCGAATCTAATCGATTCTGTTTTTTGTAACAATCAGCTAAGTTTTTATAACTGCTCAAAGCAATGTTTTTTATATTTATTAGTTCACTTCCTTTTGCACTTTCTCTAAAGTTTTTAATAGCCTTAGAAATATCACCCATAGAATAGTAAACCAATCCTAAGTAGTTATTAATCTTTAGTTTTTTTCGTAGCCAAGCATTTGGAGCTGTTTTGGATTTAATTGAGTTGAACAAGCTATCTGCCAACAATAATGATTCAAGAGCTGTCTGGTTGTTCCCTAGCTTATAATGAATATACCCAATACTCATGTGGGATTTTGGAATATCCATTTCATTTCCAAGCTTCTCTTTAAGTTCCAATGATATTTTGTGAAAATAGAGGGCACTGTCCAAATATTTACCTTCCTCTTGAAAAATTAAAGTATGCTGGTAATAAAAATAAGCAAGGTATTTTTCTTTTTTCTTTTCATCCTTAAATTTCAAAGTGCCATTAATAGCTTTGCGCATGTATTCATGGGCCTCAGTATAATTTGCTTTGTATCTCAATGAGTTTGCTACATCCTGGTAACTTGCTAGCAGGCCTTCGCCATTGCGATAAGTTTCGGCAATTCTAACGCCTTCCAATGCTGCCACCATTGCTTTGGTGTATTCACCTGTGTTTCTGTAAAGTGAAGATAAAGTAAGTTGTGTCTTGTTTACTTCTTCCCAATTTATTGGTTCCATTGATTTTAACGAATCAATTTCTTTTATGTGAATAGCTATCCTATTTTCAAATCGAGTGTTTGAGTTTTTATCATAGTTATTACTCCAAGCTAACAAGGAAATGAAAAGTAATAATATGGATAAAAGTTGCTTCATTAAGTATGCTATAAATTTACAATTACAATGATATAGCAATTGTAGATGCTTTTTTTAGGGGTTAAGCCCTAATTTTATTTTCTCTTAAAATTATCTCTTTGTTGGCTATAGCAAATTTCAATAAGCTGTTTTTTCCATCCAGAAATAGCTTAAGTGCAATGTTAGATCTATGGCTTTCAATGGTTTTTTTACTCAGGAATAGTTGTTCAGCAATTTGTTGAGTCGATAAACTTTCAGCAATTTTAACTAATACACGCCACTCAGCATTACTGATTACCGAAAAGTTGTTTTGTTTTTTATAATTTGCTCTATTGTCTTCAAAATGATGAATAGTTGGGCTTATATATTGGTCGCCATTAAACACCTTTTTTATTCCTTTCGCTAAATCTTCAACAGAGTTTTCTTTTAAAATGTATCCGCTTGCACCTTCATCTATAACTGCATTGTAAATGTCTTCGGCTTTGTGCATGGTTAAAATAATGAACTTCGTTTTGACGTTTTCTGTGTCAAATTCTCTCAAGATTTGTAATGCATTTTTCCCGGGCATATCAAAGTCCATAACAGCAATGTCGGGGTTAAGTTCTTTTATAATTTCAATTGCTTTTAACCCTTCAGAAGCTGTGTCAATTATTTCAAGATCCTTGTCGTACGAGATAATTTCCTTCAGTCCTGCCAAAAAAATTGGGTGATCGTCTGCTATTATAATTTTTATTGACAAAGGAGTAGTGTTTTTAATTCTTTAATAATGATGAAAAGGTATTCATTTTTTATTAAATCTGCTATTAATAGTTTGTTTTACATCTCAATTATTTTCATTAGAACTAGAAAGTTTGGATGCTCTAAGATAGATTCTAAAGCATACATCAAAAGAATAAAAGTTACTGAGAAATTCAATAAAAGGGTAAGACTTCCAGCTTTTTAATCCAAAAAGGATTTGAATCGGGATTAATTTGGGAATTAATAAAAGGCGATTAACTATTTATATCTATCGTTCTAAAAGTCAAATTAATTCTAGGTATTTTCACCTTTTTGGTAGGAGGCAATCTGTGTAGCCAATTTTCTTGTGTTCTTCCTTTCATTTCTAATAAACTACCTTTTTCTAACAAAACAGAAACAGTTTGTTTAGTTGTTTTATGCTTAAAAGCAAATTTTCGTTCTGCTCCAAAACTTAAGGAAGCAATAGAACCGTTCTTTTTCAAATCTTTTTCACCATCACTGTGCCAAGCCATTCCTTCTTCTCCAGAATGATAAAGATTAAGTAAGCAAGAATTATAAGTTTCTCCTGTTTTTTGCTCAATAGCTGCTTTTAATTTTAGTAGTTCTTTGGTCCAAGGTAATGCTGTTTTTGTAGTCTTGGAGTAAGTATAATTAAATGGTTTATCACCATACCATGCTACTTTTCTTTTTGTGATAATTAATTTACCAAACATATTTGCTTTGTCATTATTCCATTCTATGTTTTGCAACAATTGATCAAAGTAGTTTTGTGCTTCTTGTTGATTAAAGATACTGCCGTAATAATTTACTTCTCCATCAAATGGAAGTAAGCTAGAAATAGGGTTTGGGTTAAATAAGTCCATTGTGTTTGTTCTATTTCTTAGGTTCCCAGTATTTAATATTATTGTTTTATAAATTTAATAATTTGACCTTGTACTGAAATCGTGTAAAATCCGTTAGATAATTTACTTATATCAATTGAATGGTTGCCTCCTTTTATTTGTTGTGTCATTATAAGTTTACCAAAAACGTCAAAAACGCTTAAGCTACTTGACTCAATATTTT
>CALLII010000089.1 GCA_938009745.1 uncultured Flavobacteriales bacterium | reverse complement strand
TACTACTTTCTAGTTTAAATTTAACCACTGTTCCAATAGGAGCTGTGGTATACACTTTCATAGATAGTTTGGTAAGTACAGAAAAACTAAGGTTAGAGGATAAAGTAATTTTACTCCCACCCCAAATTTGTCCGCTATCTCTTACCATTCGTGCTACAGAATCACTTAAATTAATTCCTGTTTTACTTGGATTAGCTACAACAACAGACGTTCCACCATCAAAATTAACAAAATCTGAAGTGGTTACTGAACTCTCAAAATTAATAGGTAGACTTTGGCTGTATCCCAAAGAAAAACCAAGAAGACTTAAAAAAAGTAATAGTGATTTCATAATTATAAATTTAGTTATTGTACAATATACAACATGTAATTTATTTTTAATAATTGGCGAAGTAAAAATTTAATTTTAATTTAGAGGATACTATTATACTCTATGAAAACAGTAATTGTCTCCATATAAAACAAGAATTAAAAACCCACTCCCAGCAAGAGCTTATAGAGTTGTGCTTGAAATTGGTGAAATTCAAAAAAGTAAAATTTTTCAATGAAGCCAAAGGATTTGGCTTTATTACAGAAGAAAACTCAAACACAGAGCACTTTGTGCACGCAACAGGATTAATCGATCAAATAAGAAAAGATGATACTGTTCAGTTTGAATTAACAGAAGGAAAAGAGGAATGAATGCAATAAACGTTAAAGTCTTTTAATACAAATACTTATAAATCTATTAAAAAAGGCTAGTCTCACGACAGGCCTTTTTTTTGTTTAGGTGATAATGCTAATTGGTGTATATGCAGTATGTGAGAAACTAAGATTTATACTCAAGTAACGACTCAAAAGAACAGTACTCTAATGCCTTTTGATGTGTAGCTTCCAGCACTACCAAAGGTGCTTTACCGGCTTCCTCAGCTTCTATCCATCTAGAAATACACAAACACCATTTGTTACCTGGTTTTAGTCCAGGAAAACTCCACTCTGGTCTTGGGGTTGATAAATCATTTCCTTGTGCCTTAGAAAACTCCAGAAACTCTTGTGTGACTACTGCACACAAGATATGCGTTCCAGAATCTTCTTGAATCGTTCGGCAATATCCATCTCTAAAATAGCCTGTCATTGGGTCTTCGCAGCACGATTGCAAAGCTGTTCCGAGTACATTTAATTCTTTATTCAGCATTGTTTTACTAGTTATATGTGACTTCTTTAAAGGTAATGACTTATTTAAAAAATGACAGGTGTTTTGAATAAAACAACTATCCAAAACCCTATTATTTTTTACTAATTAGATTAATAGCTTTATATTTATACCAAACTGCAAACTAGATGAAACCATTAACAGTCTCCGTATTAAAACAAGAATTAAAAACTCAATGTCAATAGTAAAACTTAATCTTCCAGATATTTTCTTCGAACTAGACCAAAATTGGAAAAATGCAATTCATCTTTGTAATTTTAAAGAGGCTGAAATCATTTATGAACAAAGAACTGATTTAATACCTACAGAACACAGACACTCACTAGGTAATTTTGAAGACTATTTATTTCAAACTGCAGAAGGAAGCTGCATTATTCAAAAAGACACTAATAAAGCTATAAAAATAGCAAATTATGGAATATTGAAAGAATATAGAACTGATGATTTGAAAGAATTATTAAATAAAATCGACAAGCTCAAATAAATGAAACCAGTAACAGTCTCCGTATTAAAACAAGAATTAAAAACCCACTCTCAGCAAGAACTTATTGAGTTGTGCTTGAAATTGGCCAAATTCAAAAAAGAGAATAAGGAATTACTCACTTACCTCTTGTATGATGCAGAGGATGAGGATGGGTACATTCGTGAGATAAAAGAAGAAGTGGATTTAGGTTTTGAGGAGATAAACAAAGCCAATTTGTATTACATCAAAAAAGGATGTCGCAAAAATTTAAGGCAAATTAAAAAGTACATCCGTTACTCCAAAAAGAAAGAAACCGAAGCAGAGCTCCTACTCTACTTTTGTAGTAAACTAAAGCAATTACAACCTAAACAGAGAAGTAGCCAGCAAATGATAAATATGTACGACAGGCAATTGGCTATGGCTGTTAAAGCCATGAATACCTTGCATGAAGATTTGCAATACGATTTTAAGTTGGAAATAGAACAATTGGAAGAAAACAGCTAATTATGAAACAAATCATACTCATACCGATCATTCTATTCTTATTCTCTTGTGAGAATGAAAAGTCTGTAGATTCTACTACTAAAAAAGACTATACAGAAACAACTAAAACAGTTTCGGTTGATAGTTTTTATATAGATGAAAGTGAGGTAAACTCTAACGAATACGAAGAGTTTAAAGAATGGGATACTGACGATAGTATAATAAACTCTAATGAGTACAAAGAGGTAGTTTATTGGATAACCGAGAAAATAACAAAAACATCTTTGGTAATACTGGGAACAATACAAGATGCGGGATCGCCACAAATTGGCTGTAAAAAAGAATGCTGTAAAGGACTTTTTGAAAAACCAGACATTACACGACAAGTAGTTTCTTTGGGGCTTGTAGATGCCGAAAATAACAAAACCTATTTGTTTGATGCTTCACCAGATATGGGGAAACAGATGAAAAAACTGACTCGTTTGGAGCAAAATAGCGATAAAGAATTGGCTGATGGAATTTTCCTTACTCATGCTCACATTGGGCATTACACAGGACTTATGTTCTTAGGTAAAGAAGCAATGGATGCAAAAAACACTCCACTATATGTAATGCCAAAGATGAAAGAGTTTCTCTCAACAAACGGTCCTTGGAATCAATTAATAACTCGAAAAAATGTCGTTTTATATGAACTGGAAAATGAAAAGCCAGTTCAGTTATCTGATAAAATTACCGTCACTCCTATTCTGGTTCCTCACAGGGATGAATTTTCGGAAACGGTAGGATACAGAATTACAGGACCAAACAAAAGTGCTCTGTACATCCCAGATATCGACAAATGGGAAAAGTGGAACAAAGACATTATTGAGGAAATAAAAAAAGTAGATTATGCATTTTTGGATGCGACTTTTTATAGCGGTAAAGAATTAAACAACAGAGACATTAGCGAAATTCCTCATCCATTTATTATCGAAAGCATGGAGAAATTTAAAAACTTACCTGAAGAAGAAAAAAATAAGATAACGTTCATTCATTTTAATCATACCAATCCTGTGATTATTTACAACAGTGAAGAAGCCAAAGCAGTACATGACAATGGATTTAAGATTGCTCACATGGATGTGGCTTTTGAATTATGATCACAAATCGCTACAATCAAATTATTATAATAATTAAAGAAGAATTGGTGTATTCGTTTTTATCAGTGAAAAACGTATTAACTTAGGTTGTATTTTAAAACAAACTATTAACAACTACCAACTCATCTAACCAATGGAAAATATCATTTACGCATTACAATTAATAGTAGGAATTTCGGTTTGCTACGTCTGGATTTTCAGATTTCACAATGTTCTTATAGAGTTTGAGAAATTTGAATTGAGTGATGAAACTCGAAATTTTGTTGGAGTATCTAAGGTGATTATATCTACTTTACTTGTAACGGGAATCTGGTATCAAGATTTGGTATTGATACCTGCAATATTAATGGCTTTGTTTATGGCTGCTGCTCAATATTTTCATTTCAAAATAAGAGACCCATTTATTAAGTATGTACCTTCTTTAATATTTCTTATTTTATCTATTGTTATAGCTCTTAATGCAGCTGAACTAATTGCATTATGAGTTTAGTAAAACTGGCTATTTTGTTTTCCAGTATTTCGTTTTTTATCTACGTAATTTCCTATTTCGTAAATCCTAAAATGAAAGCAGAATTCAAGCGATTTGGTTTAGAAAAACTTGGGCTTTTAACTATAATCCTTCAATTAGCTGGAGCTACAGGATTAATTCTAGGTATGTGGTTTAATCAATTACTCATTCTTGCTTCCTTAGGATTAGGGTTATTGATGTTTTTTGGTGTACTTGTAAGAATAAAACAAAAAGACAGTGTTTGGATTTCAATTCCTGCCTTTTTTTTTATGTTACTTAACTTTTATATCTTTTGGAATAGTATAAGCTAATGCTACCTATTGAAATTTTCAATAGATGTATTGGGAAAAGGCTAGTCGGTTCTACTTACTTCTTATGTAATTCATATTTCTTGCTGGTGATCCTTTTGGTTCCCAAAAAGTACACAAACTATCTTGTGTTAATTTATTAATCGTTTTTTTCTGTCCATCAGAATCAGGTCTGCTCTTGGTAATCAATACATTATTAGTAAGCTCCCAAGTTCCATTAATATCCATACTTCCCATTTTCATCTGGTAAGTTCCATTTTCTTGGTATGTAATTATTTGAGTTATCTGCATAGTTGTATCAGCAAACTCCCAACTTCCTAATAGTTGATCAGCCATTGTGTTTTCAGCCACCACCACTTGAGTTGTTTCTTGTTCAGAAGTTGTGTTTTCGTTTCCGCAACTCGCTAAAAACAATAAAGAGGCTAATAAATATGTGTATTTCATAAGATTGATTTTTGTAAAAATGAATTTAAGTATTTTTAAAATACTTGAAGTAAGAATGAAGCAAAAATAAACACCAACCTTTGTTTTGTATATTTACATTATTATATATCACAATTTTAGTAGTTGAGATTAAATAATCATCAAAATTTAAATCAATAATTATGAACTTTTTCAAGAAACTATTTTCAAATAAAAAATTTGGTACAAACTCAGAAGATACACTAGCTGAAGTAAAAGAATTATATACTGAAGAGTATTTTAATAAACGATACCAAGAAGATGTTATTGAAGAGCATATTATGGATGGAACACGAAAAATGATTGAATCCTATTTTGTGGCAAACAAAATAACTCCAGTCGAAAGTCCTATTAATCATCCTAAAAATTTAGATTTAACTGTAGATGAAGGATTTGGATTCGCTCTTTTTTGTAAAGCATCTAACTTTGATGAAAGCATGCCTCCTAGCCTACTCGCAATGGCTTTTAATGATTATCTTATTAAAAATTATGGATTTAAACTTTACAAAGATTCTGAACCAGAATATCCTTTGAGAGGAATGACATTGAAATACGATAAAAATGGAGCTAAACTATCGCTTTATCCTATTGAGTATGCAGTAAAAGTTTTGGCTTATGAAGCTAGTTTTGAGGATTTATATAGCCGAATAAATGACAACTTACTTCGTATGCCAGATATTAATGATGTTTTAAAAGGATAATTAATTATCTATTTAATTGAAATTAAACTTATCTTACACCCCTCAAAAACCAATGATATTAGTACAACTAAAACAGTAATTGATTTAAAAAATACTTTATGAAAATCGCAATTTTATCTGCAAATCCTAATCTTTATTCTACAAAAAGGCTTATTGAAGCAGGAACAAAAAAAGGACATGAAATGATCGTTATTGATCACACAAAGTGTGATCTTGTAATTGAAAAAAAAAAGCCTATCATTATATATAAAAATGAAAGGATTGAAGGAGTGGATGGAGTAATTCCAAGAATTGGAGCTTCGGTAACTTTCTTTGGAACTGCCGTAGTTCGCCAGTTCGAAATGATGAAAATCTTTACTGCTACTGAATCTCAGGCTTTAGTTAGGTCAAGAGATAAATTAAGAAGTTTACAAATTTTAGCCCGTGCAGGACTAGATTTGCCTAAAACTGTTTTTAGTAATTACTCAAAAAATGTAAGTAACATAGTAGAAAAAGTAGGTGGAGCTCCTTTGGTAATTAAATTATTAGAAGGGACTCAAGGACTTGGTGTGGTATTGGCTGACAATAAAAATTCTGCCGAATCTATATTGGAAGCTTTTAATGGACTCCAAGCCAGAGTTATTGTGCAAGAGTTTATTAAAGAAGCAAAAGGAGCAGATATTCGAGTATTTATAGTAGATGGAGTTGTTGTTGGAGCTATGAAAAGACAAGGAAAAGAAGGAGAATTTAGATCGAACTTACACAGAGGAGGATCTGCAGAAATTTTCCAATTATCGGATGAGGAAGAAAATGCTGCTTTGAAAGCTGCAAAAGTTATGGGATTAGGAATTGCTGGTGTTGACATGCTTCAATCTGCAAGAGGTCCATTAATTTTGGAAGTAAACTCTTCGCCAGGATTAGAGGGTATTGAAAGCGCTACTGGAAAAAATATTGCTGCTCAAATAATTAAATATGTAGAGCGAAATGCAGACCACTAAAATTGAAATTCTAGGAACGGAAATTCCTAAAGGAAAGAGAGTTCAACTGAGTTTAGATATTGCTAAACTTCACACTCAAACCAAGATTGAAGTTCCAATTATTGTTGAAAGAGCCAGAGAAGATGGCCCTACAATCCTCATTACTGGAGGGATTCATGGAGATGAAATAAATGGAGTTGAAATTGTAAGGCAGATAGTTTCTAAAGGATATAATAAGCCAACAAAAGGAATGGTTATTTGCATTCCTGTAGTTAATATTTTTGGGTTTCTTAATCAAACTCGCGAATTTCCTGATGGTAGAGATTTAAACAGAATGTTTCCTGGAAGTAAAAATGGTTCGTTAGCGAGTCTTTTTGCTTTCCACTTAATGAAAGATATTGTACCCCATGCTGATTATTGCTTAGATTTTCACACTGGAGGTTCCGACAGATTTAATGCTGCCCAAATTCGAATTAATAGTGGTGATGAGGAAAGCTTAGAACTCGCAAATGTATTTGGTGCTCCATTTGTTGTTAAATCAACTCGCTTGGCAAAATCTTACCGAGATTCTGCAATTAAAGCTGGTAAAAAAGTATTGCTTTATGAAGGTGGCAAATCATTAGATATTGATGAAACGATAACAACAACAGGTGTTAATGGTGCATTAAAAGTAATGCAGCATTTGGGTATGAGAGATTTTAGTGCCGAATTATCTGAGAATAATAAAACGAAAAACTCTGCTCCTGTAGTTATAGAAAAATCTAAATGGGTGAGAGCAAGAAATTCAGGTATGTTTCGCTCTGGTGTTACTTTAGGAAATTTGTATAACAAAGGAGATAAAATTGGTAGTATTTCTGATCCTTTTGGATTGTTTGAAAAAGATGTGAAAGCGCCAAACAAAGGTTATATTTTTTGTGAAAACCATGCTCCAATTGTAAATAAAGGAGATGCAGTAATTCACATGTCAATAGAAGAGTAATAAAACTTGAATTATGAAAAACAGTGAACTAATAACAAAATTCTATACCGCATTTTCTGAGGGAAACTCTGAAGACATGATCTCCTGTTACCACAGTGATGTAGTATTTACAGATCCTGTTTTTGGAAAACTAGAAGGAGAAAGAGCTCATAAAATGTGGGAGATGTTGCTTAATTCAAACGCAGGAGGTGCGGAAATTAGTTTTAATGGAATTGAAGCAAATACAGAGTCTGGGGAGGCTAATTGGATAGCAAAGTACCAATACGGACCTAAAAAGAGAGATGTGGTGAATAATGTTCATGCTAACTTTACTTTTAAAGATGGAAAAATCATTGCTCACACGGATACTTTTGATTTGTATAAATGGACCAAACAAGCAATGGGCCTAGTTGGTTATATTTTAGGCTGGACTCCTTTTATGAAAAACAAAATCCAAAAAATCACCAATGGAAGATTGGATGAGTTTATAAAAGTTTAAGATTTTAGTAACTCCCTTTTTGTAACCACATTAAATCTCCAAAGCAACATACCTGCAGAAGCTCCCAGTCCTACAAGAAAACCTAACCAAATTCCTTCTGATCCGTATCCAAATGTAATTCCTGCTAAATAACATATTGGAAAAGAGATTATCCAATAGGCTACAAAAGTAATTGCTGTAGGAATTTTTACATCTTGCATTCCTTTTAGTGCTCCCAAAACAACTGCTTGCATTCCATCAAACAACTGGAAAAAAGCGGCAATAATCATCAGTTTTGCAGTAATTGCGATTACTTCGGTATTGTCTTGCTGGTTAGCAATATCATTAACATCTAAGTAAAGTGTTGGTAAAAACTCATTATAAATCATAAAGAAAATAGCAAAAATCACATCCATAATAAGGATAAGAAGAAAGATAGAAAAAGCTATTCGCCTTAGCTCTTTAAAGTTCATTAGCCCGTATTGGTTTCCAACTCTAATAGTAGCTACAACAGCTAACCCCATAGCAAACATAAATGTCATAGAAGATAGGTTTAAAGCAATTTGATTAGCTGCTTGTGGGTTTTTTCCCAAAGTTCCACTAAGCCAAATACCGGCAGTAAATATTCCAAACTCAAAGAACATTTGCAAGGCAGAAGGAAATCCAATTCCATTAAGCTTTTTAATAGTAGTCTTTAAGAATTTCTCTTTCCATAAATCCTGAAAGTAAACCAAGAATTTATCCTTTTTCACAATAAACAAATACATAGCAATCGCCATGATAACTCTAGATATAAATGTTCCCCAGGCTGCTCCTACTATTCCCATTTCTGGAAAAATCCAGATTCCATATATCAATACATAATTAAGAACAACATTTAGCACATTGGCAATAATTGTTGCCCACATAGAATATTTTGTTTGTGACAAACCATCTGCAAACTGCTTAAATGCTTGAAAAATTGCTAATGGAATTAGCGAAAGTGCAACAATATTTAGGTAAGGAATTGCCAACTTTACCACCTCTTCGGTTTGTTTCATGTGGTACAAAAGTGGCCTAATACAGAATATAATTAGTGTAAGTAAAACTCCTAAACCTGTAACTAGTAAAAGTCCATTTTTAAGTACGCTTTTACCTTCTTTGATATTATGTGTAGAATCTGATGCGGCAACCAATGGAGTTATTCCTGTAGAGAATCCTAAAATAACCGACATTCCCATGAACAAGAAACTGTTACCCAAACTTACAGCAGCAAGTGGTCCAGTCCCTAATTTACCAACCATAATATTATCAACCAATCCCACAACCGTATGCCCAAGTAATCCTAGGATTATTGGCCAAGCAAGTTGTAAGTTTCTATTGAATTCTTTGGTGTAGGTTTTTAGCATTTGTTTTATCGAAATGCAAAGGTATTTTTAATAAATGAATAATGAACAAGGAATAATTACTTATTCTTCTGTTTCTGATTACTCCTGAGATACACTATATTCTCTTTTGCACCAAACTTATTTTTTAAAGAATCCGATATTATTTGTAAAAACTCCGCTCTTGGTGGTTTTAATCTATTACCATTATATCCAAAATAATCTAAGGTGATTTTTAATGAATCCATTTCTTCTAATAATTTAAAATTAAAAGTATGGTAATCAGGGCCATAAAAATAAACTGAATCAAAATTATTACTTGAAAAATAATCGTAAAAGTCTTCTTTTTGGCCAAGTTTATATATGAAACCTCCTATTTCCTTAACGGAATAATCTAAAGGAGTATTTAACGGAATTGAATAGACGATTATTATTTTACTTCGGTAATTATAAAATATATACCCGCAAGAATTTAGCAGAACCAATAAAATTATAAATAGTTTCTTCATTTTAATATTTTTGAGAAGATACGAAGTAATTGTAAGTTATTCATTATTAAATCAAAACTCATCCTCAAACGGAATTACAACAGTAATTCTTGTTCCTTGTGCTAGTTCGTTTTTATATAAATCTTCTACATCAAAACTAAATTTCTTATTCAGCTGATCGCTTAATAAATTTAATCTTTCCTCAATTGCGCTCATAGCAAATGACTCATGTGTTTTGGTCCCTCTTCTTTTCTGAATCCTAGCAGACTCCTCCCTTCCTACTCCATTATCGGTAATGATACAGGTTAATTCTTCGTCCATTTTAAATTCTAGTGTAAGTTTTTTAATTCCTTCTTTATGGAGTAAACCGTGTTTTAGTGAGTTTTCTAAAAATGGCTGAATAATTAACGAAGGTACTTTTATAGCGTCTATTCCATTTGTTATAATGTCGTACTTAAACTCCTCTCCAAATCGTAATTCCTCAAGCTTAAGATAAACTGATAAAAAATCTACCTCTTTGTATAAAGGAATAAATTCATTGTTAGAGTAAGTAAGTGTATTACGAACTAGCTCAGCAAATAACACAATATAATCGTAAGATGAATCCGTGTCTTCTTTTAGAATTAAATCTTGAATTGAGTTTAAAGAATTAAAAATAAAATGAGGATTCATTTGAGATTTTAAAGCCTTTAAATTTGAAGCTGCCAATTCATACCTTTTACTTTCTTCTAAAATTTCATAGGCTTTATCCAACTCCTTCTTTTGCTTGCGAATTAGTTTTAGTCTACTAAAAATAAACAATAACAGTAGAGCTACAACTCCAGCAAAAATAAATGCTCCAATACTCCACTTTCTGCTGTTTTCAGCTCTTGTTAATGAAATTTGCTCATTAGCTTCAGCCAATTTTCTTTCTTTTATTGTCTTTTCAGTTTCGTACTTTGTTTCCAGTTCTATCAAAGCCTTTTTAGTATCCAATCCCATAATGGAATCGTTTAATTGAGCTAATACTTTACTATTTTCATATGCTTTTTTATAATTACCTGTCTTTTCATAAAGCTTAACAAAACAGTTATAATTAGTCCTAATGGACAACATTTCTATGTTCTCATCCCTAATAATTAGATCTTTAGCCTTTAATAAATAATACTCTGCTTTATCGTAAGCACCTAGTTTTGTATAAACATTTCCTATATTATTATAGGACTTCATAACTCCGGATATCCTATTAATTAGTTCAAAGTTTTCTAGTGCTTTTATATGATATTCTAATGATTTTTTGAACTCCTTTTTTTTATCATACATTGCGCCAATATTGTTATATAAATTGGCCAAACTATATTTGTTTTTAATGATTTTTTCGGCTTCATTGGCATAGTAGATAGCTTCATCCTCCTTTCCTAATCCTGTTAAGAATGCAACCTGATTGATGCAAATAATTCCATATAGCTTATTGCTGTTTTTTACTATTGGATGGTCCACAATATCTGAAAGAAGCTTGCTTCCCTTTTCATATTCCTTTAATGGAATATAAATACCAGCTAAATTCAATTTACCTACAATTGATTTTTTTTGATTCTTTTCATCAGAAAATTTCTCGAAATAATTAATCGCTTTTATAAAGTTTGTAGTAGCATCTTCATATTTCCCTTGAGATTTTAGTGAATTTGCAAGGTTACTAACAGTAGCCATATATCCAACAGAATCATTATTAGCTAAGAATTTTGTCATGGCTAATTCATAGTAAAATACAGATGAATCTAGCTCTTTATTAAATTTAAAGCTTCTCCCTTTATAGGCTAAAAACTGAGCTTCATACTTTATATTATTTCTTTTTATCGCTTCACTTATTCCTATATTAATCAATGCCAATGAGGTATCAGAATTTGATTTAACATAGTATTTAACAACATTGCTATATGCTTTTAAATAAACTGAATCTACGGTAGATGTTTTTAAAACCTGATTTAGAGAATCAATATATTTTATTTCAAAGGCTTTATTTGATTGAGAATAAAAGCTACTAACTGAGAGGATAATAATAAGAAGAAATAGCGTTTTTTTCATAATTATGAATTAATAAAAATTGATTCGAATTCGCTTACCTTACTTCTGGCTATGTTACTAATCAATCCACATTCATGAATTAATTCGCTTTCAGCTTTATTGTATGATTTTATCAAATTAAGATTGACAATCCAGCCTCTGTGGGTTCTATAGAACAAGTGATTATCAGGGAGTAAATTCTCAAAATAGGTGAGATTTTTACTTAACGTAATCTTCTTTTCATCTTTAAGATGTAACGTAGAATATGCTCCATTAGCCTCCACAGCAACAATATTGGCCAGTTTTATTAGTCTTTTATTTCCTAGTTCAGGTAAAATAATTGTCTCGAATTCATTTTTTTGAATTGAATCTAATAAATTCTTATAGTCTTGAATTTTATCTGTCCTATCCAGTTTTAGCATTAATTTTTCAATGGATTCTGCTAGTCTTAATCTACTTACGGGTTTTACCAAATAATCAATTGCGCTTAACTCAAAAGCTTTAATTGCATATTGATCGTGAGCTGTAACAAAAATAATTTCAAAATTAATTTTAGTGAAGAAATTAACTAGCTCATAACCTGCGTAATTAGGCATCTGTACATCAAGAAATACCAAACTTGGTTTATGTTCTTTAATTTGTTCTACCGCTTCCAGAACATTTTTGCATTGTGCAACTATTTCAATAGATGGAAATTTTTTCTCTAATAAATTAGTTAGCACATCTCTTGCACTTTTTTCATCATCAACAAGTATGCAGGTTATTTTTTCCATCTGTAATTAAAGATAATAGTTAATACTTGTTTTGACAAACCAAAAAAAATGATTTCCAACAATTCAATAAAGTAATTTGTTACTTTTATTTAAAAACAAATCCAGACTCAATAAATTGAATCTGGATACTGTTTCATGAAAAAAAATATACTTACTCAAGGTATATTTTACTCTTACTTTTTAATAAAACGGCTTAGAGCAATCCCGTTTTCCGTTTCTACTCTAATGATGTAAAGTCCATTTTTATAGTTAGATACATCAATAGTGTTATTACTGTTAAGTTTTGAATCTACTAATTGTCCTGTAACAGAAAATATTTTGATGTTGATTATTTCTACGCCCTCAGTATCAATAGTTATTGTGCTACTTGTAGGATTTGGATATATCAATATATTTTGAACACTTTCATTTTCTGTAATACTTGAACTACTAGAAGATACAACTTCTATTAAACCTCCTTCAGCTTGTCCAGAGAGCATTGATTTACTTAAAAAGTTATTATTTGCAGGATTAAATTCAACTACTCTTCCTCCTCTAAAAGTACCAGAGGCATATCTAGAAATACCATAAATTAATCCGTTACTTGCTTCCAATAATTCACCATAACCTCCATAGCCAGTAGTATACCTATCAAAATATGCTTTTGGTGTAATCATCTCTGTTGCAATATCAAACTCGTATAAAATACCATTTCCATTGTTTGTTCCCATTGCCGAAAACCCATTAGGAGTTACTCCATATAATTTTCCTGAACTTGATTGAGTTAATCCTCCTCTTGGATAAGAACCATTTGTATCGTTAAATGACATCAGAGATCTTATTGAATCTGTTACAAAATCGAACTCAAATACATCTCCTCTATTGTATTTTCCTGCATAGTAACAGGTACCATACAATTTTCCATTAGTCGCTTGTAATAATTTACTATATGAACCACTTCCCTTTCCGTAAACTCCAAAATCTCCTTTTTTTATTATAGTATCTAATACTATGTCATATTCAAATAAAGCACCTCTTCCTGCCGAACCGCCACTGTAAGTAGTCCCGTATAATTTTCCATTTGTAGCTTCAATTAAACCAGAGTATGAGTTACTAATATTGAAGTCATCTAAATCTTGAAGTTTAGTTATCACAGTTGTTGAAAGGTCATATTCGTAAAGCACCCCATCATCATTATTTCCTCCGTAATATGTTGTACCATACAATTTTCCATTTACTTCAATCAATGTTCCAGCAGGATAAGCTCCATTAGCACCATCAAATTCTGCTTTCTTCACCATTGTATTTGTAGTTATATCTACTTCAAAAACTACACCACGACCACTACCTCCACTTCTAGCCACTCCATATAATTTTCCATTACTTGCATGCAATAAACTATTAGTTGGATTTTTACCATTTATTGAAGGCGATAAATCTCTTTTTTTAATAATTGTATCTAATGCATTATCAAATTCAAATAAAACTCCATTATCTCCTGTTCCTCCATAAAGTGTAACCCCATAATATTTACTTGTAATTGAAGATTTTATAAGGTTACCATGAGCTCCTATTCCTGTACTAAACTTATCAAAAAATTTCTTATCTACTAGCGTATTGGTTGCTACAGTATATTCTGCAATGGAGCCAGAATATGAATTAGGACCTCCATAACTTAAACTTAATAAAAATTTACCTGGAGTTGTTTCTAACAAAGAACCTTGAGGATAATACCCCTTACTAGAATTTGATCCAAAAAAAACATGTAACTTTTTAAGGCTATCAGTAGTGATATTAAATTCAAAAATAGTTCCATTCCCATATGTACTAAATCCACCCTGATAAGTAGTTCCATATAATTTCCCATTTGCTGCTTGAATCAAATTAGCACGAGGATATCTCCCATTAACTGCATCAAAATCAAATTTATTTGTAATAGAACTAGTTACAAGATTAAATTCGAACAAAGTTCCGTAATCATTAGCCCCTCCGCTATAACAGGTACCATATAATTTTCCATTATTTGCTTTCATTAATCCAGCTGTTGCATTTCTACCTGTAATTGTACCACTAAAGTCTCCTTTCTTAATCATTGTATCGTTAGTAATAGAATATTCGAAAATAGTTCCATGTGAGTTTGAACCTCCATATTGACAAACTCCATATATTAAACCTGTTGAAGCTTCAACCATTTGCCCAGAAGGACGATAACCATCTGAAGTAATAAAACTATATTTAGTAACAAGTATACCAGATGTTATAGTATATTCAAATAAAGTACCTCTACTTGAAGTTCCCCCTTGAGAGGTAGTCCCATAAATTTTTCCATTTGAACCCAATAGTAAAAAACATCTTGGATATTCACCAGTTGTTGCATTAAAATGGTGTTTTGTTAAATATGAATTAGTAACTGGATCAAATTCAAATAATACTCCTCTATCATAGTTCCCTCCTTGCTCTGTAACTCCATAAAATTTACCACCAACCTCTAATAATTCTTGATTAGATGGTCTAGTTCCATCTTGTTGAACATCAAAAGTATCAATTAAACTATAGTTTTGACCAGTAATATCTGTTTTAAATATTGCTCCTGCTTCAGCATTACCTCCAAAGGTAGTTAACCCATAAAGATTAGGACTTTGAGCGTTTAAATTGATTAAACTTACAGTTAAAACAAGTGATAGGATGTAATTTTTTTTCATAATTGATAGTGTTGTGAGATTTGATTCTCATATAAGTAACTATACAATTATAATAAGGCTTACGCCATATTAAAAAACGGTTTTACGAATGGTAGGAAAGAGTTTGTGAATGGTATTCTATTAGTCTCTCGCTTTCTTCTCCAACATGGGAACAAACTTAAAATCTCCAAAAGTCTTTTTGGTAAAATCTTTTTCTGAAACTCGAATAATTAAAGTCATGATTTGTGTTTCGTCACCTACGGGAATTACTAACCTACCTCCTACTTTTAGTTGTCCCAATAAATCCTCAGGGATAAATGGTGCGCCACAAGTAACTATTATAGAATCGTATGGTGCATATTGAGGAATTCCTTTGTAACCATCTCCATAATAAAGTTTTGCAGAGGTGTAACTCATTTTGGTTAAGATTCTCTTAGTTTTGTCAAAGAGTTCTTTTTGTCTTTCTACACTGTATACTTTGGCTCCAAGCTCAACCAAAACCGTAGTTTGATATCCTGAACCTGTTCCAATTTCCAATACTTTATGCCCTTTTTTTATCTCTAATAATTCGGACTGAAAAGCTACTGTATAAGGATGTGAAATTGTTTGTCCTGAACCTATAGGAAATGCCTTGTTTTCATAAGCATGCTCAATAAATGCTGTATCTAAGAAGAAATGACGAGGAATTTTTCCAATTGCCTCAATCACTCGAGTATCGGTAATTCCTTTACCTGCAATCTCTTCTGCTAATTTCTTTCTTAGGCCTTTATGTCTATAGCTATCTGTCAATTTTATTTACTTATTACCTTAGCAAGGTCTTTACTCTTTATTAATATTCCTATTGCTAATCCAAATTGTATTAAAGTAGTAAATATAGTTACATATGAAGACCCATACAATCCTTGAACTAAAATCTGAATTAAAGATAAAAGTTCACTAACTATTGTTGTAAGCCAATATAAACCAACAATTATTAAACCTAATTGAACCATTTTTTGAAAATCAAAATTCACAAGATTAATCGTGTCATCATCAAAACCTGAATCCAAATTAAAAGCGTTAATCAATGTATCAGTTTTTAAAATTAAAAAATGATGTACTACAAAACCAAATATGACAAGACCTACGAATGGTATCAAGCCAGCAAAGGCAAATTCATTAACAAAAAGCATAAAAAATATAGGGACCGCTCCTATAATAACTCCTATTATTAGGTTGATTCCAATTGCTTTTAATAAAATTCTAAAAAAATCTTTTTTAGACATAGACTTACTTATTATTATCAATCACATAATTCAATACTTTAGTCATCAAGTGTACTCTGTCTTTACCTCTAACATTGTGAGGGTGCATTGGATAAGCAAAGAAATCCATTTGTATTCCATCTGTAACTGATTGCTGAACTAAAGCTAAGTTATGCTGCATAACTACCACATCATCAATTGTTCCATGAATGGTTAATAATTTACCATCCAAATCCTTTACGTACTGCATCAAGCTGTTCATTTTATATCCTTCAGGATTATCTTGTGGCGAATCCATATAACGTTCTCCATACATAATTTCGTACCATTTCCAGTCGATTACTGGACCTCCAGCAACACCAGTTGTAAATACACCTGGGTGTCTTAACATTAATGAAGTAGTCATAAATCCACCATAACTCCAGCCGTGAACTGCAAGTCTTTTAGAATCAACATAAGGAAGTGATTTAAGATAATCAACCCCTGTCAATTGATCTTCCATTTCTACTTCTCCAATTTGCCTATGAATTTGGTTTTCGAAATTAAATCCTCTGTTAGCAGAACCTCTTCCATCCACTGTGTAAACAATGTAACCTTGATTTGCCATCCAATGCATCCACATACTTGCTCCTCCCCCCCAACTATTGGTAATCATTTGAGCATGAGGACCTCCATAAACATAAATCAGTACTGGATATTTTTTACTTGCGTCAAAATCAGCTGGTTTTAGCATTCTGGAGTACAATTTCTCTCCACTTTTAGAAGTTAATTCACCAAATTCCATTGTTGCCATTTTATACTCTGTAACTGGATTTTCAGCTGATTTTATAGTCTTTCTTTTGTTAGTAGTTGTATTTATTATTTGAACTCTTCTTGGAACACTCACTGATGAAAAATTATCTAAAATATAACTCCCAGTACTACTAACTATTCCATTATGAGTTCCTTTTTGGTTCAAAGGATAACTAGTCAAAGGAAATACAACTCCTGTATTTATATCGATTTTATATAGGTGTTTTTCTCTTCCATCTTCACCAGTTGCCTGAACAAAAGCAAACTTTCCAGCATCATCACAACCCATAAATGAAGTGATTGGAAAATTGAATTTAGATAAAGGAGTCCAACTTCCATTTTGCATATTCACTTTATATAGGTTCATAAAGCCATCTTTCTCACTCATCCAAAGCATTGCGTTTTCATCCTTTGTTGGGAAAAATCCAGGATTCTCTGGTTCTACCCATTTGTCATGCTTCTCTTCAAATACAGTTCTTACTTTATTCTTCCCTTTCACACTGTATTCATTGAACCACATGTAGTTTTGGTCTCTGTTTACTTCTGCAATATAAATGCTTTGTTCATTTGGCGACCAAGTTACATTAGTTAAATAGTGATCATCCTTTTCCCCTCCGGTATTCATCATCATTTTTCTTTTAACAATACCCAGAAAAGCAGTTCTTCCTTTTTTAATGTTATAAACTCCTACTTTACCATATTCACTCTTTTGTCCTGCCATTGGGTATTTAATAGACCTTACAGTTCCTGGAGTTTTAGAAATATCTAGTAATGGGTAATCTGCCACATCAGTTTCGTCTTTTTGGTAAAAAGCCACATAATTTCCATCTGGCGACCAAAATATTCCTTTGCTAATTCCAAACTCAAATCTGTGGATAGCTTGTCCAGTGACAATATTTAAATCAGTATTCTCTACAATTGTTATCATACTATCCTTGGCTGTAGCTAAATACAAATTATTATTTAGCGTATAAGCCACTGCTTGCGCATCAAGATTAAACTCTTTGTTGGCAGCTCCTTCGGGAGTATTAATAATTACTTTATTTCCTTTATTTTCTCCAGTATAAGTATAAAAAATAGTTTGATTCCTTTGGGCAATAACCATTTCAGTAGCATTAATCATTGAGATTCTTGGAACTGAAGGCAATCCTGGAAAGTCTTTTTGAAAGAAAGCACTATCAAGTGTTAGCTTTTTAGTTTGTGTTGCAGCATCTTTAATGTGATAAGCTTTGTCTTGATAATAGAAATAATCATCTGTTCCATCTACAAATTTTAGTGCTGAAATTCCTCTTGGATACAATCCTTTAGAATAACCTAAAACAGCATCATTAAGAGTTAGTTCTTTAAGTTTAGGTATAGGTAGTTTAACGGGTTTTTCCACTTCTCTATTAAATTGAGAAAATGAGAAATTTGTTAAAATAACAAATAGAAATAAAAATGATTTTTTCATACTTATAAATTGAAAATGAATTGTTTTAACTCTTTGTAATAGATTTGAAGCTTAGATGCTTTATCAGGATTAGCTTTAACAAAGCCATTGTAGTTCTTTTTTCCTTTAAACCTCAAGAAAAAGATGTGATATTCGTAAGAGAACCATCTTGAAATAACACAAGATAAAAAATACCAAAACCAAATATAATGATCAGTAAATAAAGAAACTACGAAAGATTGAACACACCAAAAGAAGAACATTAAAAAACCTCCAAGCACCATATTTATGGAGCTATCGTATTGTCGGTCTTTAATTTTACTTAAGATTAATTTTTCGGGCAATATAGCTGGAATGTAACTATTAATAAAACCATACAATGCAAATGGAAATCCAAGAATAAGTCCAATTACAGGACGTATTAAGCTTTGTTTATTTTTATCAAATAAATATGGCCTTAAATCTTTATCCTCACATACTTTGCTTATCTCCTCAATAGAAGCCTGCATTTGCTCAGCTTTCTGAGAGTTTAAATCAATAAAGGATGTTAGTTTATCGTTTTTATCCTTATTCCATTTAAACTTTTTAATTAAAGTAGTTCTTGGTCTTTTTATTTTTGAAATGAAAAAATCATACAACTTATAAAACGGATGATTTGCATAATCCAGCATTTCAGTTCGCATTCCATTCTCGATATTAATCATTAATGGAGCTATAATTTCATTCTCATTTTTTGTGTCATCCGCAGATTGAAAAATCTCTGAAGCATTGATTGCCTTACCAAAACTGACTAACAAATCAGCTGTTTTATTTCTGGTATTCGAATAATTTAATCCTACTGGTACTATCCAAATATCGTCTTTCGTAACAGCATCTGATTGGAGAGCAATTCTTGCAATTCCCTTTTTTAGTTGTCTTAATCTATTCTCTGTATTGTGACTTCCTTCAGGGAAAATAATTATTCGCCCATTAGATGATAGTATTTCTGTACATCTATCAAAAATCGCTTTATTTTTCTCAATAAAATCTGCTCCATCTCTTTCTCTATAAATGGGTAACATATTTAATGAAAAAAGTATTTTAGCAACCGCAGGTTTTCTAAAAACATCTGATTTGGTAAGAAAGAAAACTGGTTTCATGTGTGTAGTTCCTATAACAATAGGATCTATCAATGAATTTTGATGATTAGCTGCAAATATTACTGGTTTGTTTTTAGGAATATTTTCAAGACCTTGTTTGTATACGCGCCTAAAATACCCTTGTTTAGTAAACCAAACAAGAATATAAGTAATGGCATAGGGAAGAGTCCAGTTTTTAACTCTCATGAATAGTTTTTGTTAAGGAATAAACTTAATAGTTAATTCTATTAATCCCAAGGTTATTGTTCATTATTTTGCGGTATAAATCTAAAAAAAGCCGTCTTGAAAAATCAAGACGGCTTTTGTAATTGTATCTTATTAAACTTTTAACCTCCAAAGTCATCAAATCTTACATTCTCTTCTGGAACTCCCCATTCATCACACATTGTAAGAACAGCTTGGTTCATTAGTGGTGGTCCACAGAAATAGAATTCAATATCTTCTGGGGAATCATGTTTGGATAAATATTGATCGATTACTGCATTGTGAACAAATCCTACAAATCCATCACCTTTTTCATCATTAATATCTTCTTTTGCAACCCAATTATCTTCTGGTAATTGATCAGACAATACCAAGTAAAACTTAAAGTTTGGAAATTCTTTTTCTAAGTCACGGAAATAGTGAATATAAAATAATTCAGCTTTACTTCTTCCTCCGTACCAATATGTTACTTTTCTTCCTGTTTTTATTGTTTTAAACAATTCATATAAGTGAGATCTCATTGGTGCCATTCCTGCTCCTCCTCCAATGTAAAGCATTTCTGCCTCAGAATCATTGATAAAGAATTCTCCGTAAGGTCCCGAAATTGTTACTTTGTCTCCAACTTTTTGGTTAAATATATATGAAGATGCTACTCCTGGATTTACTTTCATCCAAGCATTTGCAGCTCTATCCCATGGTGGAGTTGCAATACGCACATTCAGCATAATTTTTCTTCCTTCTGCTGGGTAAGAAGCCATTGAGTATGCTCTTACTACTTCTTCTTTGTTTTCCATTACTAATGGCCACAATCCAAATTTATCCCAATCAGCTTTAAATTTTTCTGGTTCTCCAGGGTGATCTTGAGGATGTGCTTCAACATCAAATTCGCTATAAGGGACAGTACATGGTGGAATATTAATTTGAATATAACCTCCTGCTTTATAGTCCATATCTTCAGGGATTTCAACTATAAACTCCTTAATAAAAGTGGCTACATTGAAGTTTGAAGAAACTGTTGCTTGCCATTCTTTAATTCCAAGAATTTCTTCTTCAATCTCAATTTCCATATCTTCTTTCACCTTCACTTGGCAACCTAATCTATGATTAGTTGCTATCTCTTTACGAGTAAAAGATGGTACTTCAGTTGGAAGAATAGCTCCTCCACCTTCGTGAACTTGACAAATACATTGTGCACAAGTTCCTCCACCACCACAAGCTGATGGTAAAAAAATTCCTGAGTTACTTAAAGTACTTAATAGAGTACTACCTCCGTCTACTTCTAATACTCTTTCACCTCCATTAATACTAATTTTTATCTTTCCTGATGGTGATAATTTTGCTTTTGCAAAAAGCAGCATCAATACCAATATTATGATAACTAATAAAAATACTACAATCGTTACTCCTACTATTTTAATGTCCATAGTTCGTTCGTTAAATATTAAATCCTAAAAATCCTAAAAATGCTAATCCCATAAGTCCTGTTATAAGGAATGCCATACCAACTCCTTTCAAAGGTCCAGGAATGTTAGCATACTTCAATCTCTCTCTTATTGCTGCTAGTAATACAATAGCAATAAACCATCCAAATCCTGATCCTAAACCGTAAACAGTTGCGTGACCAATAGTTGGAAAGTTCTTTTGTTGCATAAACAATGATCCTCCAAGGATGGCACAGTTTACTGCAATAAGTGGTAAGAAAATACCAAGAGCTCCGTATAGTGATGGGGAGAATTTCTCCACTACCATTTCTACCAGTTGTACAATTGATGCTATTACAGCAATAAACATAATAAAACTCAAGAAACTTAAGTCAACATCTGCATAATCCGCTCCCATCCATGCTAATGCTCCATCTTTAAGAACATACATTTCAAGTAAATAATTCACTGGTACTGTTACAACTAGTACAAATATTACTGCTAATCCTAATCCAAATGCAGTTTTTACTGTTTTTGAAACTGCAAGGTATGAACACATCCCAAAGAAGAATGTAAATACCATATTGTCTACAAATGCAGCTCTAATAAATAATTTTAATAATTCCATAATATCTTATCTAAATAATCTTTTTACTAGTTAGCGTTTTCGTCAATTAAACTTGGTGTCTTTTTCTTTTGAATCCAAATATATATTGCAACCAAAATCAATGAAGAAGGTGGTAATAACATCAATCCATTATCTTCATAACCAATATTATATAACCCAATCCATTCAAAAATCTCAAGTTTTGGTAAACCAGGTATTGTTAAAGAACCTGATCCAAATAATTCTTTGAAAAAAGCAACAACTACAAGTATTAATCCATATCCTAGTCCGTTTCCTACTCCATCTAATATAGATCCCCACGGTTTGTTACCAAGAGCATAAGCCTCTAAACGTCCCATAATAATACAATTCGTAATAATAAGTCCTACAAATACAGACAGTGATTTAGAAACATCATATACATATGCTTTAAGTACTTGATCCACTATAATTACCAAAGCAGCTACAATAACTAACTGTACAATAATTTTAATTTTTGAAGGGATTAAGTTTCTTAGTAGAGACACAATTAAGTTCCCCATTACCATTACGAATAATACTGCTATTGACATTACAATTGCATTATCCATTTGTACTGTCACAGCCAAAGCTGAACAAATACCCAGTACTTGTATCGTTACCGGATTATTTAGGTTCAAAGGATCCGATATTAATTTCTTATTCTTTTTAGAGAATAAAGCTTCTTTCTTGTCAGACATATTTTTTTATTTTATCTGTTTAAACTATTATTTAATTGCTAAAACTGCATTCGTGTCAATTACCATTTGGTATGAAGAATCTGTAACCATATTCGAGTCAGACATTTCATTAATTACTGGTGCAGTATTGGAAGCCATTCTTCCTTTTAGGTATTTGTTGTAAACAGCTAATGATCTATCCATCATTTCTTCTACTCCTACGTGAGTAAATGTTGCTCCACTTAATCCTTGAACTTGGTATTCTTTTCTTTTGATACCAGGTTTCAATACTTTTATAGGTCTGTATTCTCCTTCGTCAGTAGTGATTACTTTTCCTAAAAAATCATCATTAAAAGGAGCTTCAGTAATTTTAGATCCAAGTCCAGGAGTTTCTCCTTTATGATCGAAAACTGAACCGTTAATAGTCCTTCCATCTTCTTGCAAAGAAATATATCCCCAAATATCATCCCATAATCCTTTCCCACTGAAGTAAGTGATATAAAACTCTTTACCGTCCTTTTCACAAACAAATAAAGGATATGTAATAGCTTCTTCTTTCAAAGCAGCTTCATATTCAGCCCCTCCTTCAGGGTACTTTTTCATTAATCCAGTTAAATCATTGTAGTACTTTCTTACATCTACATTAAAAGCATCTTTTTCGTCTGCTCTTTTTCTTGCTGCAGCCATAATAGGATCTTCGTTAGAAAGCTCAGAAATTACATTACCATCATAATCCAAAATGATTCTTTTAGTAATATAATCATTAAAAATTGCTCCAGCTTCATCTCTTGATATTGTTGAAGTTTCTTCAATTCCAATAGCTTGTAAGATATTTTGCATTTTTTCATTCTTCACATTTTCCATTTGTGTTGGCTTTAGTGTGGAAGATATAAATGCTAACAAACCTCCAACTACAACTACCATAGTAATGGCAAATATCATTGTATAAGCGTTTCCTTCTTTATTTATACTCATTTTAATTCGTATTTAAATTGTTAAACTAATTAAGCTGTTGCTTTAGCTAATCTTTTTTCTCTTCTTTTGATGTTAGCGTTAATTACCATGTGGTCTATTAATGAAGCACATACATTGGCAATTAATATTCCTAACATAATTCCTTCTGGGTAGGCTGGATTGGCTACTCTAATTAAGATTCCAATAAAACCTGCTAAAAAACCATAATAGAATTTTCCTTTGTTAGTTTGGGCAGCTGTTACTGGATCAGTAATCATAAATACCATTCCGAACATAAAACTACCTAACATTAACTGGCTTAATGCCGGCACTTGCATGAATACATTATCTCCTGCGAAAATATTGAAGATAGATGCCATTACAAATCCTCCTGCGAAGAAAGAAACTACTATTCTCCAACTTGCAACACGAGTAATTAATAAAAAGGCTAATCCAAGTAAAATAGCGTAAACTGATGTTTCTCCGATACTTCCTAGGTAATTACCCATTAATGATTGAGAAAAATCTACACCCCCATTCGCATAATAAGTATCTACTGTTCCTGGATCCATTGTTGCCAATTGACCAAGTGGTGTTGCTCCTGAAACTCCATCCGCTAAAGTTCCGTTAGCTTCCATATCTCTCATTTGAGATATCCAAATCTTGTCTCCAATCATTGAGTTAGGGTGAGCAAAGAATAAGAAGGCTCTTGTTGTTAATGCTACATTTAAAATATTCATTCCTGTACCACCAAATACTTCTTTACCAATTACAACTCCAAATACAACTGCAATTGCAACCATCCATAGTGGAGTTTCAACTGGCATAATTAAAGGAATAAGCATTCCAGAAACTAAATAACCTTCGTGTAAAGAGTGACCTTTAATTATCCCAAAGATAAATTCTACGGTTAATCCTACTCCATAAGAAACTACTACCAATGGCAGAACTCTGATAGCTCCGTGTAAAAATTTATCAAAAAAACTAACTGATTCTCCTAGTGCAAGAAAGTGTTGTTCTCCTACATTCCACATTCCAAAAAGTAAACAAGGAACCATTGCAAGAATAACGAACATCATTGTTCTTTTCAAATCTACTGCATCTCTTACGTGTGAACCAGACTTTGTAGTATGGTTTGGCGAAAAAAGGATTGTATCAAACGATTCCACAACTGGGTGGAATTTTTCACCTGCCTTTTCGTAAGCCTTATCGAAAAAATTTCTTAAAAATTTCATAGTATATTATAAGTTTTATAAATAGAATTGAGTTACATACACTCTTCTTCAATTACTTTAAGTCCGTCTCTAATTATTTGTTGAGAATTTATTTTTGAAGAACAAACGAATTCACATAAAGCAAAATCTTCAGGAGCTACTTCGTAAATTCCTAATTTTTCCATTTTATCTATGTCGTTTGTTATTGCAGCTTTTAATAATTGTACTGGGTAAATATCAAAAGGAAATACCTTTTCATATTGACCAGACATAACAAATGCTCTTTCTTCTCCATTTGTATTCGTATCTACATCATATGCTTTTTTAGGAACAAGACTAGATAAGAATGTTTGGGAATTAGATAACTTATTAAATCCTGGAGCCATCCATCCTTCTGTAAATGCGAAACGGTAAACATCTCCTTCTGGAATTACGGTTACTTGATTTTCGTAAAATCCTAAATAACCATCTTTACCTACGTTATCTCCGGTTAACATGTTACCAGAAATATACCTTACGTTATCCGAAGTGATTTTCTTGTCTACTAAATTAGTTAAACTAGCACCAGATATCATTTTGTAATAACTTGGTGATTCTACTTCTGAACCTGTTAATGCAATGATTTTTGTAAAATCTAATTTCCCTGATGTAAACAAGGTTCCTATACGTGCAACATCAATTGCATTTATTGTCCAAATAAACTCACCCTTATTAACAGGTGCTATATGATGGATTTGTGTTCCCACATTTCCTGCAGGGTGTTTGCTACTGATTGTGTGTAGTTCGATTCCATTTATTGAAGCAAAAACACTACTACTTTTTACATTACTTTCTATAGTAACATTAACTTTTCCTTCGGTCAATTTTGATAATGCATCAAAACCAGCTTGAAGAGCTTCTTTTTTATCATTCAACAAAAACTCATAATCTGGAGCTAATGGAGCTGAATCAAATCCTGAAACATAAATTGCTTTTGGAACTTTGTTGTAATCAGCAACTATATCAAGAGGTCTTTGCTTAATTGTTGGCCAAAGCCCACTTTTAAGAATAACTTCTTTGGTATCGCCAGATGTATCAACACTTTCATGAGAAAATTCTGAATCTGCTTTTATTGTAACTGAAAGGATTTTACGCTTTGCTCCTCTTTTTATTTCTTCAACAGTTCCACTTACTGGTGATACATATTGAATTGCTTCTCTGTATTTATCGAAGAAAATTGGAGTTCCAACTTTTACTTTTTCTCCTTCTTTCACTACCATTTTTGGAGTTAAAGATGGAAAATCAGTTGGTTTAAGGGCGTAGTCAGAAGAGTTTGACACTTCCTGAATATTTGGTTCAGGCTTTCCTTTTACCTTAAGATCAAGACCTTTTTTAATTTTTATAGCTTTTGCCATGGGATGTAATTCTACATTTAATGGTGCAAATTTATAAAAAGCTGAAATGTAAATGCAACCATTTACTCTCTTTTTTCAACAGAATGAAAGTTAATATCTTATTCTGGAACTTATAACTCTTGTTTAATTTTTCAAAAACACAATTAAAACTCTAAAAACAAGATGATTAAAAAATAAAAATATCTTTATTTAAATTTAAAATAAGTTGAAAATAAAAAGAAGTTTTTTATATTTTTTTTCAATCCTCAGCATTCCAGATTTAGTGTTCACAAATACTTATATTTGCAAAATATAGAATAAAGACTCAAAAGTTTAGGAATGAAATATTACAACAACATACTCGAAACCATTGGAAACACTCCCATGGTAAAATTGAACAAATTAACTGCCGAAATTGATGCTTTGGTTCTTGCCAAAGTTGAAACTACTAATCCAGGAAATTCTACAAAAGACAGAATGGCGGTAAAAATGATAGAAGATGCTGAGGCAGATGGAAGACTTAAACCTGGTGGGACTGTTATTGAAGGTACTTCTGGAAATACTGGAATGGGATTAGCATTGGCTTGTATTATTAAAGGATACAAAATGGTATGTGTATTGAGTGATAAGCAATCTAAAGAAAAAATGGATATCTTGAGAGCTGTTGGTGCCGAGGTTGTAGTTTGCCCAACTAATGTTGATTCAGATGATCCAAGGTCATATTATAGCGTATCAAAAAGATTAGCCAAAGAAACTCCAAATAGTTGGTACGTAAACCAATACGATAACTTATCTAATAGATTGGCTCATTACGAAAGTACTGGTCCAGAAATTTGGGAACAAACTGATGGAAAAATAACTCACTTTGTAGTTGGTGTAGGAACTGGAGGAACAATTTCTGGAGTTGGAAAATATTTAAAAGAAAAAAATCCTGACGTTAAAATTTTAGGTATTGATACGTATGGTTCTGTTTTTAAAAAATACCATGAAACTGGAATTTTTGATGAAGCTGAAATATATCCTTATGTAACGGAAGGAATTGGTGAAGATATTTTACCAAAAAATGTTGATTTTGATATTATCGATCATTTTGAAAAAGTGACTGATAAAGCGGGAGCAATTATGACTCCAAGGATTGCTAAAGAAGAAGGAATATTTGTTGGGAATTCAGCAGGTTCAGCTATTCAAGGAATACTACAAATGAAACACATGTTCAAAAAAGGAGATGTAGTTGTGGTTCTTTTTCACGATCATGGAAGTAGGTATGTTGGTAAATTCTTTAATCAAGAGTGGATGAAAGAAAGAGGTTATGTAGAAAATCTAGAAACTCCTACTGCTAAGGATATTGTTAGTAAAGAAGGTCATTTAGTAATTGTAAATAATGATGAAACTTTTAGTTCGGTTATCGAAAAAATGTCCAAATTCAATATTTCGCAATTTCCTGTATTTAAAGGCAAAGAAATGGTAGGTTCTATTAGTGAAACTAATATTTTTAACTATTTATACCAAAATCCAGAAGCTAAAAGAGATTCTATTGAATTAGTAATGGGCGCTCCATTTCCTACGGTAGACTTAAATACCAAGATGGAAGAAATATCTAAACTAATCACTAAAGAAAATGCAGCAGTAATGGTAAAGCAAGAAAACGGACATTACCACATAATTACTAAGCAAGATATCATTAAATCGATATCATAATTTAATGACAGAAACTAATAACATACAGCTATTTAAGCGAATTTTAGTTTTTCTAAAACCGCACAAAGTGATGTTTTTCTTCACTGTGCTGGGCACAATTGTTAATGCTGCTTTATCGCCTATTCGCCCTTTGCTTATAGGATTTATGGTGGATAAATTCGTAATGAAAACTGATAGTTTTGAAGGTCCTTCTTATTATCTTAATAGTATTAATGAAAACTTAGATACCGACAATGGATTTCTATACTGGACAATAATTGCAATTTTTACTATTGTTTTGGAGGCTATACTTCGTTTTATTACTGTGTACTTTACAAATCTTATTGGGCAAAGTATAATAGCCGATATTAGAGAACATTTGTTCCAACACTTAATTAAGTTTAAAACTCAGTTTTTTGACAAAAACCCTATTGGGAGACTTGTTACCAGACTAGTTTCTGATGTAGAAGCTGCCTCCGAGATATTTTCTAATGGAATAATAACAATTGCTGGTGATATACTTAGTTTGGCTCTAGTTATTGGATTTATGTTTGCTGTAAATTGGAAGTTTTCATTAATGATTCTTATTCCTCTACCTTTATTATTTTGGGCTACAAATATTTTTAAAAATGCCATCAAAAAAGCCTATCAATTAGAGAGCACTCAGGTTTCTAAGCTTAATACCTTTGTTCAGGAGCGAATTGTAGGAATGACTATTCTACAGCTATTTTCGAGAGAAAAAGTAGAATACGATAAGTTTACCGAAATAAACAAACTGCACAGAAATGCGCACATCAAATCGGTTTGGGCCTACTCTATTTTCTTCCCAGTTGTAGAAATTCTGAGCTCTATTTCAATTGCTTTTGTCATATTTTATGCTTCTTATCAAATAATAGACAGACCAATAGCAGAGGCTAGCACAGGACAATTGGTTGCATTTATTCTTTGGATAAATATGCTGTATCGACCTATTAGGATGCTTGCTGATAAATTTAATGTAATACAAAGGGGGTTAGTGAGAGCTAAGAACATTTTTGAAGTACTTGATGACAAACAAGTGATAAGAAGTGTGAAGGATGAGACAAATGAAATGTTTAAAGGAAATATCACTTTTAATGAGGTGTCATTTGCTTACAATGATGAAGATTATGTATTGAAAGATCTTTCTTTTGAAATTGAAGAAGGACAAACCGTAGCCTTTGTTGGTGCTACCGGAGCAGGTAAATCTAGTATTATAAATATACTCAGCCGATTTTATGAATTCCAGAAAGGGAAAATTACTATTGATGGTAATGACTTAAGAGATTTAAGTTTAGAAAACATACGAGAAAATATTGCTGTGGTTCTCCAAGATGTATTTCTATTTTCGGATACTATTTTCAATAATATTACTCTTAACAACCCAGATATTACCAGAGAAGAAGTAATTGAAGCGTCTAAGTTTGTTGGCTTACACGATTTTATAATGCGATTACCAGGAGATTACGATTATGATGTAAAAGAGAGAGGAAACTCGCTTTCTACTGGACAAAGACAGCTGATTTCGTTTGTAAGAGCTTATGTGTATAATCCTAAAATATTAGTTTTGGATGAAGCTACATCCAGCATTGATACCGAAACTGAAGAACTAATTCAGGATGCAATTGATAAATTGACTCAAGGTAGAACTTCTATTATTGTAGCACACAGGCTCTCTACAATTAAAAAAGCAGATAAGATTATTGTACTTGATAAAGGAAAAATTATGGAGCAAGGGACTCATAATGAGCTACTTGAACAAAATGGAATTTACCGTAATTTGTATGAAATACAATTTGAAGATTAATTAAATGATTGAACTCCAAGAAATAGAACTCCCTCAGGGTTGTAGACTCATTAATAATGATTTTTATACGTATGATCCTCTTAATGAATATAATGAAGCAGATAGCTTAGAGTATTTAAACGAAGATATATTTCAGTGCGTATTTCCTGCACAAAACCTAATAGTTGATATTGGTTGGTATGGGAAAGTGTCAACTAACCAAGGAGAATTCAGAATTCACGTGATAATAAACGAAAATTGGGATTTCCCTTTTAATGTAATTCACTCCAAATCGGTAGATGAAGCTAAAGAAGTGTTGCTTAAGATTCTTAACTACTATGATACAAAAGGAATATAAGGTGTAAAATTAATATTCTATTATAATCTCTGGTTTTGATTATCGCTATAATTTTGTAAATTGGTCAAAATTGAATCTACATGAATCGAATTCTTTTACTCTCAATTATATCAATATTTTATCTTACAATAAAAGGTAATTCCCAGTTTAGTATAGACTTAGGTCCATTTACTAAGTTCATCTGCACTGAATCCAGACCTATAACAACTTTTTTGGGTGATTCTTTAACAATATCTGGTGGGACACCACCTTATACTTACAAATGGGAAACTAGAAATACTCAAGTATACATAAATTGGAGAACATTTATTTTTACCGCATCAGATTATCTAAATGATACTACACTTGCTAATCCTGAGGTTACTAATTTCAGTAATGACTCTATATTTTATTTATATGTGACAGATAGTCTTGGGAATATTGCTGTAGATTCAATTAAAATGAGATATTCTGGATATTATCGAACTCTAGGATATTACAATCATAATATAAACGCAGGAGATTCTATTCAACTAAATGGAGGAGGTATTTTTGGTGGAATAAATCCTTTAAAATATATTTGGCGACCCAATCATGGCTTAACAGACTCTACAAGTCGAAATACTTGGGCTAAACCGACTCAAAACATCAATTATTATCTAACAATTACAGATTCAACCGGTTGCTTTGGGAAAGGACCTGAAGTCCATTGGGTAACTGTCAATCATGTTTCTTTGGAGGAAAATGAATTTTCATCTAAAATAAAACTATATCCCAATCCAGCTTCTGAATTTATTTCTATAGAATTAGAAGAAGATTACAATGAGTTTTCTTATTCTATTTTTGATATTAATGGTAAACTCATAGAACAATCAGTTTCAAATTCAAATAAAATTAATATCAATATAGACTCATATGATTCAGGAGAATACTTTATTATAATTGAAGCTAGCGAATCTATTGGTCGTGAGAATTTTATTATAAATAAATAACCCTTTATACTATGAAACGAGCATTCTTGATTACAATTGGAGTATTACTTTCTTTCTTTTCAGGTTATTATTTTAATTTTTTAAAAAATGAATTTAAGATAGAACCAATACCTAAAACTATTGACGGAATTAAATTTGATGGTAATTATAAAGTATCAGGAATTGCTGGGATTTTCTTTAAAAGTCATAATCCAGGGAAATTAAATAAATGGTATCAAGATAATTTAGGATTACCAAAAGGACCTTATGGCTCTCGGTATGAATGGCAAGAAAATCATGGCGATTCAACAAGAATGGGTTCTTTACAATGGAGTGCAATGAGTGATAAAGGAAATTATTTTTTACCTTCTACCAAAGATTTTATGATAAACTATCGAGTAGAAAATATAGAATTACTGGTAGCTCAATTACAAAAAGACAGTATTCACTTACTAGATACTATTGCAACCTATCCTTATGGCAAGTTTATTCACTTAATGGATATTGAAGGGAATAAAATAGAGTTGTACGAGCCAAATTATACTTACAAATCCACCAACTAATGGCTGAACTAAAAACACAACAAAATGATGCAGATGTAGCTGCTTATATCAACTCAATTGAAAATGAAAGTCATAAATTGGATTGTAGTGAATTACATATCTTATTCGAAAAAGTAAGTGGACAGAGACCCAAAATGTGGGGCAAAGATATTGTAGGATTTGGAACATACCACTACAAAGGCAAAAGTGGACGCGAAGGCGAATGGTTTCCTTTAGGATTCTCCTCTCGCAAAGCAAATCTAACAATATACATGCCTGCCGGATTTAAAGAAACGCAAGATTTAATTGACAAAATAGGGAAGTGTAAAACAAGTGCTGGTTGCCTGTATATTAAATCTTTAAAATTAATTGACAAGGAAATACTAAAAGAGTTAGCTACCAGATCTTACTTAAAAATGACGGGGAATGTTTCATAAGTATTTCGGTTGTAAAATATTGATTCCCTCCCCTATTTATGCTTATTTTTATGGTATATAAAACTACTATCCATGAGTAATTCCTTAGTTGATAATTTAAAAAAAGTACAAGATGCAATTCCTGAGTCTGTTTGTTTGGTAGCTGTTTCTAAAACCAAACCAATAGAAAATATTGAAGTTTTATATAAAACAGGCCAAAGAGTTTTTGGTGAAAACCGAGTTGAAGAATTAGTTGAAAAACATAGAGTACTTCCAAAAGATATTGAATGGCACATGATAGGCCATTTACAAAGTAAAAAAACCAAGAAAATAGCGCCATTTATTTCTCTTATTCATTCGATCGATTCTTTTAAGTTACTGAATGAAGTAAATAAAGAAGCTAAAAAAAATAACCGTGTAATTTCTTGTCTTCTTCAATTTCATATAGCTAAAGAGGAAGCTAAATATGGTTTTACAGAAAAAGAAGGACTTGAATTAATAGAAAGTGAGGATTTTAAAGAATTAAACAACATATCAATAGCTGGAGTAATGGGAATGGCTACTTTTACTGATAATAATGCTGTTGTAAGGAATGAATTTATAACCTTAAAAAAAATTAGTGATAAATTACTACTAATTTCTCCTAGTTCCAAAATAATATCTATGGGGATGAGTGGCGATTATTCCATTGCTATTGAGGAAGGTAGTACTATGATAAGAGTAGGTAGCACAATTTTTGGATCAAGAAATTAGAGGCTCTATCAACAGTTATTCACAAACAAATTAGAATAAAAAACACCCTAAATCAGACATTGAATCAATTTTATGGGTAAATTTGTTTTATAATCAAAATACAACATATGAGTTCAGTTTCAAAAGAACATAAACCACTACGATTTTCTCACACAATAGGTAAAGATTTTTCTTCCACTCTTAACAAAAGAGTTAGACTTTATTTCAAAGAAAATAATATCTCAAAATACGCAAATACAAACATGGTTATAAAAACTATTTTTATGACTTTACTTTATTTAATACCTCTAGGATTTGTACTTTCTGGTCAAGTAACTGGTTTTTGGACAGTATTTTTTCTTTATGTAATAATGGGATTTGGAATGGCAGGAGTAGGATTATCCATTATGCATGATGCAAACCATGGATCTTATTCTAAAAAAGATAAAGTAAACACTTGGGTTGGCCGAATTATAAACTTAGTTGGTGGTTATGCACTTAACTGGAAAATCCAACATAATGTTCTTCACCATTCTTACACTAACGTTCATGGGCATGATGAAGATATATCGACTATTGGACTTATGAGATTTACTCCTGATGAAGAATGGAAACCAATACATAAATATCAATATTTATACGCTTGGTTCTTTTATGGTTTAATGACAGTAATGTGGATGACAACTAAAGACTTTCAACAACTTAAGAGGTATAAAGAAATGAATCTTTTGAAGAACTTTAATGAATCTTACAAAAAGAATTTATACAAGTTAATAGGTAGTAAAATCTTATACTATTGCTTAACTATTATTCTTCCAATAATCATATTACCAATATCATGGTATTGGGTTGTATTGTTTGTACTTGTTATGCATTACATAGCTGGATTTATTTTAGGAATAGTTTTCCAACCAGCTCATGTTGTTCCCGAAACCACTTTTGTTAAGCCAACTGATGATTTAACAATTGAAAATAACTTTGCTATTCACCAAATGGAAACAACTAGTAACTTTGCTCCTAAAAGTAGAATATTCGCTTGGTATGTAGGTGGATTAAATTATCAAGTTGAGCATCACTTGTTTCCTAATATTTGTCACGTACATTATAAAAAGCTATCTAAAATTGTAAAAGCAACTGCTGAAGAATTCAATGTACCATACAATAGTCATAAAACTTTTTTACAAGCAATTTATTATCATGGTAAAATGCTTAAACAGCTAGGTAAAGCTTAATATTTAATACTAGGATTACTAAAATCATCTCTACATAAGAGATGATTTTTTTTTGGCTTATTTTAACCTGTGCTTAACGTGAGTTATTAAATTTTCCATGAAATTGTACTACTTCATATTGATAAGTTCATTAAAAGGACTTAAAACAAATATTAATTGATTTAAAGTACGAATTATGGTAAAATAAAAATCCATAACTAACATGTGTTAGTTATGGATTTTTACTTTTTTAAATTTTAATTACTAGTAAATCACAGTAAATTCTATTCTTCTATTTAATTTATGTTGAGATTCTGGACAATCTACTCCATTACCACATTCATTAACCAATTTCTTCTCTCCAAAACCAGTGTACCTAATTTGATCCTCAGTAATTCCGTTAGCTAACAAATATTCTCTACATGCTAGTGCTCTTTTAACGGATAACTTTTCATTATAAGATGAAGAACCTCTGGAATCGGTAAAAGCTTCTAGCACTAAGTATTTAGCGTCAGTAGATTTCATGTAAGCTATAAGTTTATCTAGTTTATCTTTAGAGTATGGGTAAATTGTATATGAATCAAAAGCGAAATAAATATTTTCAAAAGTTTCTTTTTTATCAAATTTAATTACCTCAGTAGTAACAACAGCAGGTTCTTTTTTAACCTTTACTTCAATTTTAGGCTCTTTTTTTACTGTGGCTAATATTGCTGTATCTTTTATTAAAACTTTTGGATCGAGCTTAACTATTTTTGGTTCTTCTTTTTTAATCGGGGTTACTGTATCTACTTTTGCTATTAGCTTTTCAGTGCTGTCTAATTTTTCGACTAAAACAGTAACTGTATTAACAAGTAAAGTATCCTTATAAATGGCATCAGACTCAATATTAAATGTTTCGTTAACAGTTGGATAGTAATTATTTACTGGAACAGAGAAGTTTCTGGTGATTAAATCATCAGAATAAGACATTTTATATTTTTTACCTTTTTCAAGTTTAGGAAAATAGAACATTCTCTTATCGTCTATAGCTACAGTAGCTAGCTTGTTATTGAATTCATCAAGCAAAGTAGCATTACCTTTCTTCATAAAAACTTCGTTATTCTTAACTTGAGCAAATAAATCGTAAGTTTTTTCGATAACAACATTTTTTATATCAAAATGATAGATGTCATCATTTTCAGAAAAAGAATTGTCTCTATTTGAAGTTAAATATCCTTCAAAAGTTGATGGATCATCCGTAAAACAAATAGCATAATCATCATAAGAAGAATTTAACTCTTCCAATGGTTTGGGACTTTCTGTTAAAAAATCAGATTCTTTTATGTAATAAATGTCTAAATCTTTTCCTACTTGCTTTTTCTGTCCGTTTGTAGCAAAAAATAAAACTCCATTTTTTACTTGAGGAAACATTTCATTTTCAGATGAATTAACTCTTTTACCAATATTTATGGGTAATCCCCAAGTACCATCTGGATTTTTTGTACAATAAAAAATATCACTTCCTCCATTTCCACCAGGCATAGATGAAGCAAAATAAAGTCTTTTGGTAGCATTAGAATATGTAGCATGAGCAATATTATAAGCTGGATTATTAAATGAAAATTCTTGTAAATTAGAAATAATGCCGTTATTAAAATCTCCTTCTAACAATCGTAACCTATTGCTTTCAAGTGTATGTAACTTCTTTTCTCTTTTCATATCACTTTTACTCAAAGAGCTTATGGTGATATAAATTTTGTTGTTAATTTCATCAATATGACAAGGTCCTTCGTGATAATCAGTAACAATAGTTAGCTGTTTGGTTAAACTTACCTTATTATTATCTCCGCTAGATTTATTTAGAGAACTACTATCTAAAGAAAATAGATCATAATACTGGCTGTATCTCTTAATCGCTTTTTTATTCTGAAAATAGAATAAAGAACCATCAAAATAATCACAAGAAATTTCAGATAATCCTGTATTAAATTCAAGTTTATCAATGTCTACATTGATATTATCAAAATTTTGTGCAGAAATTTTTAACTGAAAAGAAAGTAAAATAAGTATAAAAATAAGATACTTCATTAATCAAAGTTTTTAGGAGAAATTACTGCTATTGGTCTAAATGGACCGATATAAGAAAGTGCAAATTCTGGACCTCCTCTAAATAAACTTGCATTTGAAAGTTTGGATAGAGTAACATCATAACTAATTCCTGCAGTTATTTTTTTATGCACTGTAAGTTTTACAACTGGTATAATAGCGTCACCTATTCTATAATAAGCTCCTACATATAAATTAATATTACTATAATAGCCTGTATATTTAGAAACTAATCCAAAATCTCTTCTAAATAAACCTCCAACAACTATTTCTCTTGCTCTATTTTGAAAAGATGCTAGAGCTAGTAGCTTAAAACCATAGTTATTTGTATTAGATAAATCAAATTCTTTGGAAGCATTACCAGTAATTCTGATTGGAATAGTTAAGTCATTAGATAAGATTCTAACTTTAGGCCTAGCTAAATGATGAGCTGAAACTCCTATTTCAAGTGGGTATAGATTATCATCAAATACTCTTAAAATCATACCAGCAGATAAGTCGAATGCTTTTTCTGCATAACCAGTGAAAAACTCACCAGAACCTATTGTTTCGTCAAACTCTATCCCGTTATATTGAGAACCCCAGCTTAGCCCTGTATAATTTGCTGACATATCTAAATAACTAGCTGCTACCCCCAAAGTCAAATCAGAATTTTCAGAAAGATAAACTGTTTGAGAAAGATTTAAATCTACTCTTGTAGTTTTGGTATTAGAAGAACCTGCAACATCTTGAAAAGCTGAAATACCAAGACCTGTAGATTTTAATCCAATGTTATTTCGGAAAATAATGAAATCTGCCGAAGCAGCATATGTTTCATAAACTCCCCCTATTGATTGCCATTGATTTTTATAGTTTAAACTAAACCTATAATTTCCTTCATACATACCTGCATAGCCCGGATTAAGTAGCATTGGATTTTCATTAAACTGAGAAAAGTGGATATCCTGAGAATATCCTTTTCCTATGAATGCCGTTAAAATAAAAATTAGAATAATTTTTTTTATCATAATTATCTTACTAAAGTTATATCTCCTTTTTTAGTTATTGAACCACCTTCTTCAATTTCCCCTTCCAAATAATATACATAAACACCTTCTTGTGCTGGAACACCTCTAAAAGTTCCATCCCAACCAATTTGTATGTCAGTGGATTCAAAGACTTTTTCACCCCACCTGTTATAAATAATAAATAATACATTGTCTAATCTATTTGCCTTTGCAAACAAAAAATCATTTAATCCATCACCATTTGGAGAAAAAATCTGTGGTATAAAAACATCTATCTTATCTTCGGAAGTTAATGCATACACTTCATTACTAAAGTTCAAGCCGCTAGCTGTCATGCTTTTATCTGGAAAACCTATTGAAGCAATTGGAAGTTCATTTTGAGCAGTAAAACCTGCTAAATTCCATCTTGGTACTCCCTCGTCCCAAACAACCATTTCGTTATAATCATAATTTAAAGGTTCATCACTATCAAAATAATAAATCTTAACACTACCATTTCCTGATCCAAAAAATCTAGTTACATGATGGTAAAAATTTTGATTAATTTCTACTGCTAATGGAGTTTTAATAGATAAATCAAATGGGCCTGGCTCACCAGTATTTGTTGTTCCGGTTATATCAAAACTAGCGTCTCTATCAGCCAATCTAACTCCTATTACAGTACTATCTGCTGAGCTAGGTGTAAAAGATACAGCCCTGTATGTATTAAGTAATGAGCTTGATCCTACTGGGAAAATATATTGATTACTTCTGTCTACACTTCTTAAAAAATAACCTCCTATTGTATCTCCAGATATAAAACCTGTATTCCAAAGAAGAGAATCTGGGTGAGTATTAAATAAATGAAGGGTATTACTGTTTAATAAAATCTCAGAATCTGTTATATCCAGTTTATTCTCAACTTGGGTATTAACCAGAATTGATTTTTGGGCAGTAGTAAGAGCTATTAAATCATAAAATTTAGTTGGAGTTGATCCTGCAATTTGTTGATTAGTTCCAAATAAAATAACCTCTCCTGTACTGGAATTAATGAAAACATTGAAAGTAGAGTTATTAATCCAATCATTTTGAACTCTAATAGTTCCTGAATTATCAATCACACCAGATTGCTGAATAACAACATCTCCTTCAACATGAATAACAGCATTGTTATCTACATGTATAATCCCATCATCATTAGTTAGCACTGTTTGAGAAATACAAGCAGTACTTACTACAAGAGCAAGAAGAATTAATATAAGAGTTTGTTTTATCACAAATTTTTAAAATAATTTAGTTAACAGTCATAAAATTAGTAAATAATACCTACTAATTAATGTTTTCTATTACCATTGCAGAGGCACCTCCTCCTCCATTACATATACCTGCAGCACCAATTTTTCCATTATTTTGCTTTAGTACGTTTATTAATGTAACGATAATCCTTGAGCCAGAGTTGCCAAGTGGATGTCCTATTGACACTGCTCCCCCGTTAACATCTACTTTTTCTGGATTTAAGTTTAGAATTTGAATATTTGCTAAACCAACAACAGAAAAAGCTTGATTTAATTCCCAATAGTCAACATCAGTTGTTGATAAGTTAGCCTTTTTAAGAGCTATTGGAAGCGCTTTTGATGGTGCTGTTGTAAATTTCTCTGGCTCTTGAGCAGCATCTGCATATGATATAATTTTTGCAATTGGCTTAATCCCTAATTCCTGAGCTTTTTCTTTACTACATAATATTAATGCAGAAGCTCCATCATTTAAAGTTGAAGCATTAGCTGCTGTTACAGTTCCTTCTTTTTGAAACACTGGTCGTAAAGTTGGTATTTTATCCATCTTTACTTTTTTATACTCTTCATCTTCAGAGACAATAATAGCATCCCCTCTTCTTTGAGGCACTTCAACTGGTACAACTTCATCTTTAAATCTTCCATTTTCCCATGCATCTGCTGCTCTTTTATAAGAAGTTATTGCAAACTCATCTTGCTCTTCTCTAGATATATTACAATCTACAGCACATAACTCTGCTGCATTACCCATGTGGTAATCATTATACACATCAGTTAATCCATCAAGTACTAAACCGTCCTTTAATTTAATGTCACCTAATTTTTGGCCATTTCTAGCTTGCATGTAATGTGGAACCATACTCATGTTTTCCATACCTCCAGCTACAACTATATCATTATCTCCAGCTAGGATAGTTTGAGCAGCCAAAGAAATAGATTTCATTCCAGAAGCACATACTTTGTTAATTGTTGTTGCAGGAACATGATTACTAATACCAGCAAACATAGAAGCTTGTCTTGCAGGAGCCTGACCTAATCCAGCCTGAAGTACATTTCCCATGAATACTTCATCTATGTCATTTACAGTAATTCCAGCTTTTTTTATTGCTCCTTTTATTGCAGTAGCTCCCAATTGAGTTGCAGGTACGGTTGATAATACTCCTCCAAAACTTCCAATAGGTGTTCTTACTGCTGATAATATGTATACTTCTTTCATGGTTCAATTAATGTTTTTTATTATCCAAATTTAAAGAAAATTGACTTGGCAATATATTATTTAACAAAAAAAAAGTCCCTTGTAAATTTTACAAGGGACTTTTATAGATAATTTCAATTACTTAGTCAAAACTGTTAGTACTTCCATTACTAACTCCTGAACCTCCAGATACAATTCTAAATTCTGTTCTTCTGTTTGCTTGATGTTGTTCATCAGTACAATCTGACTTATTAGTTGGCTCACAAGCACAACCATTAAGTAATCTTGTTTCTCCATATCCTTTTCCAAAGATTCTGTATGGAGCAATACCTTTAGATATAACGTACTGTCTTGCAGATTTTGCTCTTCTCTCAGATAGTTTTTCATTATATCTCATTGAAGCTCTACAATCTGTATGAGATCCTATTTCAACAATCATATCTGGATTCTCATTCATACATTGAACCAATTTATCTAATTCAATTGCTGCATCTGGACGAATGTAAGATTTATCAAAATCATATAACAAAGGCTGAATTCCACATAATTCAGAAATTTCAGTTCCAATTGCAATAATCTCTAAAGCTTCCTCCATTTCAACAATACCTGGTTTTGTAATAGCCTTAGTAAAATTAACTCTCTTAGGAAGGTAACCTTGTTTTTCGATTGTAAAGTCATAATTCAACAATCCTCCAGGGCAATCATACTCTGCTATTGGGTCAAAGAATTTACCATTCTCATCAGTTTCCATTGTAGTAGTTTTTCCATTGTTTTTATCTATCATAACTATAGAAGTTCCTGGGATTGGAGCTCCAGTTACTTTATCAACAATAGTACCTATCAAACCACAATCTCTCTTCTTAAGTACAGTATTAACAGGCTCTATAACTCCTCTTTTACATTCTTCAGTAGAAAATTCTTTACCAGAAACTTCTGTGTAATCAGCTAAAATTCCTTGAATTTTATAACTTCCTTCTTTTAAATCTTTAAACTCATAACATCCATCTTCTTTAGTTACAAGTGTCTGGACAATTTTTTGAGTTTCAGTACTAATTAAATTAACAGTTACTCCAGCCAACTTAACTCCAGTTTCATCTTCTAATGCACAACCTTTAGCTAGACAAGCAGCTGGTGGAAATGGCTCTAAATTTTTAAATCTATAAATATCATCATTACCAAAACTTTCTCCGCCTGTTCTATTTGATGAAAAATAACCCTCAGTTTCATCTGCATTAATAATCATTGCAAAATCATCAAAGTTTGTATTCAAAGGATATCCCATGTTAAGGGGCTCAGAAAAACCATCTCCTTCTGGAGTCATTCTATATAAATCTAATCCTCCAAGTCCTAAATGACCATCAGATGAAACATATAGCATTCCTTCTTCTCCCAAGTATGGGAACATCTCTCTTCCTTCAGTATTTATTTCCTCAACATTTTCAGGCTTTGTCCAACTTCCGTTTTCAAAAGTCGACTTCCAAATATCAGTAACACCTTTACCTCCAGGCATATCAGAAGAAAAATACATTGTTTCACCATCTTCAGTTACTGTTGCGTGTCCTAATGAATATTCATCACTGTTATAAGGAAACTCTACTAAGTCACTCCATTTAGCTCCTACTGAATCTCTAGTTGCCATGTATAACTTAAGGTTATTATGCTTTGCAGTATCTAGTCCTTTTTTCTTGTTTAAATAGTTACTTCTAGTTAAATAAAGTTTCGTTCCATTATTACTAAAAGATGCAGGACCTTCATGATACCTTGACTTAACTCCTTTATCAAATCTCGTTACTTCAGTTGATTCTCCATCAGCTCCTAAAGCACTTTCATAAACATCTAAAAAATGTGATCCATCCCATTGAAATTCTTCGTTCACTAAAGACATATTTCTTTTAGCAGAAGCAAAAGTCAATTTTGTTTCCCCGTCTACCGTTAAATAGTTTGGACCAAAATCAGAATGTTCTGTGTTTACTTTTTTATCTAATATGTTAATGCTGTATCTATCTGGATTAGATTTTAATTCATCTACATAGTTTCCGCCACTAGCATGAGCTTTTCCTATGGTATTATCAGCAGATGCTGAATTAAACTTAGCCATCATATCATTAGCTACTCCATAATTTTCATTCATTTTAGCCATCTGAGCATAGTGATAGTAATCTTCTGCAATAGCTCCTTCACCAGCAACAAGTTTAGAATACCATTCTTCACTTTTTTCAGTTTCTCCTAAAAATCTATAACATTCAGCAGTTCTTCTTAAAAGATATGCATTAGCATCATCTTTTTTGGCTAAGTCTTTATACATTTCGACTGCTTGAAAGAATGATAATTCATCATACAATCTATCAGCAACTCTTTGTTTCATTGTTTGCGCTTGAACATTTAGTCCAAAAAAGCCTACAACCAACAACAAAATAATTTTTTTTGTAATATTTTTCATTTTATAAAATTTTGTAAATCCTAAGGATACTATTAAAATAATCTTGGCGTTCTAAATCCCTTTCCTAAGAAATCTAAATCATAATTAATCATGATTTCATGAGATCCTGTATTGTAATCTCCTAAATCAGACAATGTGTAATCGTAAGCATAACCAGCTCTAAACTGTGGTGAAAAGTGGTATACAATG